>CAYJHJ010000035.1:0-16874 GCA_964370095.1 uncultured Desulfovibrionaceae bacterium
ATGGAAATTGAAAAACTTGAAGATCTTATTCATTATATTGAGAATTTCTATTCTTTACATTTTCATCTTCTAAGTGATAATGATTTTGAGCGTTTAGCCCTTATACATCTAAAAAGTTGTGTTTTTTTATGGAAAGATAAAATCTATCTTAAAGAAGATTTTTCTTATGATCTTTGCGTGCGAATTCTTTATAATCAAATGGAGAATATGCTTGTTCCTTTTGAGAACCATTCAGATGAAGCTTTGCAAGTTCTCACATTAAATCAAACCAAAAATCTACAGTATGATGTTTTGCATGTTTTTGATGTTAATGATGAATTTTTACCTGGAAAAAGAAAAGAAAATCCAATAGTTCCCGAAAGTCTATATGCTGTGATTGGATTAAATCATCGTCAAGAACACGAGCAAAGAATTGCTCATAACTGGTATAAACTCATTGCAGGCGCAAAAGAAGTGCATCTTTATTGGCAAGAATCAACTACTAAATCCTTATTTGATACAAAAAAAACCAGATCACCCTACCTTGAAGATGCTTTATGGCGCGTTGAAGAAAGAATTAATACACTTTTAGATGTTGAAGATGAAAAAAATAATAAAAATCAAATTTTTACTCAAGCACTATGTCCGCTTTCTCTTTCTTCAGAAAAAAAAATTATCTTTGTTGATGAAGTAATACGAAAGAAACTTGTTGAATTTTCACTAACAGAGCTTTCTTCAAGTTCACTCGATACTTTTTTAGAGTGTCCCTTGAAGTTTTTTTATAAATATATTTGTAAATTCAAAGAAATAGACAAGATTGAAGAAGGCGATAATTATGCAAAACTTGGAACCGTAGTGCATGATTTTATTAAGAGTTTATATAATGAAAATGAAACAGTTAAAAAGCAAACTTTATATGCCAGGTTTGAACATAACTTAAAAAAGTTAGATTTCTTTTTAAATAAAGAAGATGCTTTTAAAGTTTTTTCATCAGAAAGCATTTTTTTGCTCAAAAAGTCAATACCTTATAGGATAAAAAAATATTTATTTAACCAACCTGATGAAGTGCATATACACCTTTTAGAAAGAGAACTAAAAGCAAAGATCGACAATAGCTTACAAATTAAGGGGGTTATTGATAGGGTTGATACTGTTGAGGAAGGCAATGGATTGAAACAAAGCCTTGTAATAGACTATAAAAGTGGCTCAATTAAAAAGATTCCTTCTTCTGATTTTTGGAGTGAACATATTGATATTTTTGAAATTTTTTTAGAAAAACCTGAACTGATTGATCAAGAAAACTCGTTGCTTTCTTTGTTGTATAAAGACTTGCCAAGCCTGCAACTTCCTATTTATTATTATCTTGCTCATCTAAATGGCTTGTCCCCCGCAAATGCAGCATATATTGATTTAGCGGATACCTGCTTGGAGTATAAACTACTTGAAGATTGCCTTTTGGTTGATATGCCCCATAAAGTTTATATCTTATTGAAATTTATGCAAAAATATATGCAAAACATTCAAGTGCTTTCTTCACATGCAAGAACTGATTGTAGTTATTGTTCATTCAAGAGGTTTTGCAGTTAGAAAAATCTAACTTATTATTCTTTATATTTTACATGGTTATTAGCATAGAAGCGTGAAATTTTGTTTTTTCTTTTATTTGAACTTGACCTTTATATTGCTAATGAGATATTAGTAGAAATCACATTTAAAAATTTGAGGTTTAATAATTATGATACCTAGTTTAAAAATAGGTGATTTAGTTGCGAAAATTCCTGTTGTGCAAGGCGGAATGGGTGTTGGCGTATCTTTATCAAATTTAGCGGCAGCAGTCGCCAATGAAGGTGGAATAGGAACAATTTCTGCTGCCATGATTGGCATGGGTGAGCCTGATATTGCAAAAAATCCTATTGAGGCGAATAATCGCGCATTACGCAGAGAAATCAGAAAAGCAAAAGAAATGACTCAAGGCATTGTTGGCGTAAATATTATGGTGGCTTTGACAACTTTTGCAGATGCTGTGCGTACTGCTATTGAAGAAAAAGCTGATATTATATTTGCAGGAGCAGGTCTTCCCTTAGATATGCCTAAATATTTAAGAGAATTATGCGATGAAAAAAAGGAAGAGTTCAAAACAAAGCTTGTTCCTATTGTTTCATCAGCAAGAGCGGCTACTGTAATAGCCAAAAAATGGCAAAGCCGTTTTTCCTATACTCCTGATGCTTTTGTTTTAGAAGGTCCTAAAGCGGGCGGGCACCTTGGATATAGTGAAACAGAGTTGAGCGACGAAAACTTTTCACTTGAAAAAACTTTACCTGAACTTGTAGAAGCTGTGAAAAAAATAGAAGAAGCAAGCGGAAAGAAAATTCCTGTTATTGTTGGTGGCGGCGTTTTTGACGGACACGATATGGCTCGTATGTTTGAGCTTGGCGCAAGCGGGGTGCAACTTGGTTCGCGCTTTGTTGCAACCGATGAATGCGATGCAGATATTCGCTTTAAAGAAGCTTTAGTTGAAGCAACAGAAGATGACCTTACTATTATTAAAAGCCCTGTGGGAATGCCGGGCAGAGCGATTAATGGATCATTTATAAAAGAAGTAAAAGAGGGTAAAAGAAAGCCTGTTCGTTGCCCATTCAAATGCCTTCACACTTGTGATCCTTCTGCTGTTCCTTATTGCATTTCAAATGCATTAATTGCTGCAGCCAAAGGAAAACTTGAGAAAGGTTTTGTTTTTTGCGGAACAAATGCACATTTAATCAATAAAATTACTTCAGTTCATGAACTTATGCAAACACTAAAAAATGGTTTTGTAGAAAGTTGTAAATCATTAAAAAAATAATTATTTTTTACAAATTATTTATTCGCACTTGTATATTGATTTATACAAGTGCTTTTTTTTTAAATAATCACTTGAATTTTAAAAGAAAAAAATGCAATTTTAAGCAAAAAGATAAAATTTGAGTTAAAAATAAGATTTATTATCTATAAAATACTTTGTTAATAAGAATTTTTTTTCAAAATTTTCAAGTTAAAATTTAGATTTAAAAATTCCCTTAAGTAGTTTAAATATATTAACATTTTATGAGTTTTTATAAAGAAATTTTAGTCTAACACTAGCATTTTTTTTGAAAAAATATAAAAAATAGTTATAAAAAGTCTAGACAATTAATTGAAAATATGTTTATATGGTTTTCACAGGTTAATGAAATTAAACAGGCAGAGAGGAATGGTTGATGGCAAAATCAGAATTTATTGTTGGCTTAGATATAGGGACAACAAAAATATGCGTGGTTGTTGGCGAACTTACGGAAACAGGAATAATCAATATTCTTGGCGTAGGTGAAAGCCCCTCAACAGGTCTTCGTAAAGGAGTGGTTGTTAATATTGAACAAACAGTTCAATCTATTGAACAAGCACTTCAAGAAGCTGAATCAAAAGCCGGTTTAGAAATTCGTTCGGTATATGCAGGAATAGCAGGAAGTCATATTTCAGGAATTAACAGCAATGGAGTTATTACAATTAAAGGTGGCGAAGTCATCCAGCGTGATATTGAACGTGTGCTTGAAGTTGCACGCGGTATTGCAATTCCTATGGATAGAGAAGTTATCCATATTCTCCCTCAAGAATACATAGTTGACGATCAACATGAAATTGTTGATCCACTTGGAATGAGTGGGGTTCGTCTTGAAGCTAAAGTGCATATTGTAACCGGTGCTGTAACTTCTGCTCAAAACATAGTTCGTTCTTGCCACAAAGCAGGGCTTGATGTGTGTGATATTGTTTTAGAAGCTTTGGCTTCTTCAAAAGCAATTCTTACGAAAGAAGAGCGTGAAATAGGTGTGGCAATAGTTGATATTGGCGGCGGAACTTCTGATATAGCAGTTTTTGTCAATGATGCTATTAAATTTACCGGTGTGATTGCTTTAGGGGGTAATAACCTAACTAATGACATTGCTTTTGGTTTAAGAACTCCTGTAGATAAAGCAGAGAAGATTAAAACAAAACATGGCTGTGTTTTGATTAGTGATGTGAGCCCTGAAGAGTTCATTGATGTTCCAAGTGTTGGCGGCCGTGAACCGGCAAGAATGCCAAAACGTATGCTAGCTGAGATTTGTGAACCACGCATGGAAGAAATTCTTATGATGGTGAACCAAGAGCTTGAGCGCTCAGGTTATAAAAATCAAATGGCTGCCGGAATAGTTCTTACAGGTGGTTCTGCATTAATAAGCGGTTGCCGCGAACTTGCCGAACAAGTATTTAATGTGCCTGTAAGGATAGGCACTCCACGTGAATTAGGTGGTGTGAAGGATTTTGTAAATTCACCAAAATACGCAACTGCAGTTGGGCTTTTACATTACGGAGCTGAAAAAGAGAATTCTGAAAGTCGTTTCCGTATTAGACAAGACACAAGTACTACATTATTTGATACGGTTTATAATCGTATGAAAAAATGGGTATCAGAAATATTGTAATTTTTTTTATAACAAACTTGGAGGTTGGTTATGGATATCACTTTAGATTTAAACTATGAAGAACAAACTGCAAAAATTAAGGTTTTTGGCGTTGGTGGTGGCGGAAATAATGCTGTTGAATCAATGATTCAAAGTAAATTGAGCGGAGTTGATTTTATTGTAGCAAACACTGACGCACAGGCTCTAGCTAAATCACCGGCAGGCACAACCATTCAATTAGGTAAAAACCTAACTAAAGGTTTGGGTGCAGGTGCTAAACCTGATGTTGGAAGAGCAGCTGCTGAAGAAGCTATTGAAGAAATTCGTAAAGAAATTGGCCAAGCAGATATGGTTTTCATAACTGCAGGCATGGGTGGCGGAACAGGCACGGGTGCAGCACCTGTAGTTGCAAAAGTTGCCAAAGAGCAGGGTGCTTTAACTGTTGGAGTTGTTACTAAACCATTCCAATTTGAAGGCCCACGCCGTATGAATGCAGCAGAAAGAGGTATTGCTGAATTGTCTGAACATATTGACAGCTTGATTGTTATTCCAAATGCTCGTCTTCAAAGCAGTGGCCCTAAAAATGCAAAATTAACCGAAATGCTTTTAATGGCTGATGAAGTTTTATATTCTGCTGTAAGAGGTATTACAGATCTTATTACTCGTCCGGGTGTTATCAATGCTGACTTTGCTGATGTGAAAACCATTATGCAAGAAAGAGGCATGGCACTTATGGGCACAGGAAAAGCTAGTGGCGAACATCGTGCAAGAGAAGCTGCTGAAATGGCAATCACTTCACCTTTACTTGAAGAAGTTTCAATTCAAGGTGCTAAAGGCTTATTGGTAAATATTTCAGCTACAGAAGATATTTTGATGGATGAATATGAAGAAGCAAACAACTACATCACTCAATTAGTTGGAGAAGATGCAGATATTATTACAGCTATTTCTATTGATCCTGATGCAGGCGATGAACTTACGGTTACTGTTGTTGCAACAGGCCTAGACATGACTTCACAGCTTATTCCGCCAATGGCTCAAAAAAAAGCTAGTGCAGATACTATTGAATTTAATAAGCCAAGCCAACAAAATGCAGTTTCATTTGCTGAACAGCCAGCAAGGCATTCTCAAAGAAGTCATACTTCAAGTGAATATCCAACCCTTACAGGTCTTAACACTTCCTATCCAAACTTTGATGTAAACCCAAAAGATTTAGAATCACCTACTTATGTAAGATCAAAGCACGGTGAAGAATCTGATGTTCCAACATATCTAAGAAAGTCAAAATTTACTCCTAATACACATAATCCAGGTTCAAACAGCTTTTTGTTTTCAGAAGATGAACACGAATTACCAACATTTATTCATCAACAAGCAAATTAAAATATATTCAATTCAACCTCCAATTTGACTGTTGAATAAAAATAAAGCCGCATTTTGCGGCTTTATTTGTGGTTAATAGTTGTTTATCTTACCAAGATTTTTTACGTTGCACTTCAAGTGCCTTTGCTTGTTCATCAAAGTTTGCAAAACCTGCTTGATGAAGAGCATCTTCAACAGTTTCATCCCAGTTCCATGAAGCATAAATAGCTAATTTATGGAATTCTGAACGGAAAAGAGCAATTTCTTTACGTGCTTCTTCTTCTTTTGGTGTTGCCAAAGTTTTACGCAATTCTTCATGCAAGCGGTTTGATTCACCTTCATACCATTCACGTAAATCTTCAGGTGTAGTGTATTTTTTCAAGATATGACTATAGCCTTTTTCTTCCATTTTCTTGCGTAATTTTTCAGCGTGCTGTTCTGTTAGCCAAGCACCAAGTTTTGAAGCAGGAAGGTTTAAAGCCTCAACAGCAGCCATATCAAATTTAGTTTGATAATATGTGTCAGGCACAACAGAAGCAGAGGCAATGCCTGCAATTCCCACTAAGCCGCGGATTATAAGTGAATTTGAAACACCTTGTCCACAGAAGCCAACTTTTTTAGCATATTTTTGGCCTGTAAAGATTGTGCATAAAATTGCCCACACTACAGCAGGATCTTCTTCATCGTATATATGAGAAAGGGCTGCATTATCACGATCAGTTGCAAGCACCATTTGTGTCATATCGTTTGAACCTATTGAGAAACCGTCGAATTCTTGAATAAATTGACGTGCCAAAATTGCGTTTGACGGAATTTCAGACATTTGAATGATTTTCAACCCATCTACACCGCTTTTAAGCTTGTGAACGCTTTCAAGATAGATCTTCATTGAGCGTGCTTCTTCAATAGTACGCACGAATGGAAGCATCATTTGTAGATTAGAACCGCCATAAACACCACGAGCAAGTTTGAAAGCTTCAATTTCCCAATCATGAATTTGACGTGAAACACCACGCCAACCAAGCATAGGGTTATCTTCAAATGCTTCAAACAAGTTTCCGCCTAAAAGGTTACGGTATTCGTTTGATTTAAAGTCAGTTGTTCTGTAAACAATGGTTTTTCCATAAAATGCCATTGCAAACAAAGCTAATGACTGTGAAAGGGTTTGAATATAATGTTCTTTACCATTTCTGTAGCCACGTGAAGATATAATTTCAGTAATTTTTGATGGTGTGGCTTTCAAGTCTTCCATTTCAGCCATCATACCACTTTTCATGGCAACTTCACGGCGTAATTGGGCTATGTGCTCAATGGTTTCATTAATAAATTTATTATCTTTTACTTTTGCAAAAATCGCTTTAACTTCACTTTCTATTGCAGCTCTTCTTAGATTAGCTTCTTCTGTTTGAGGTAAGAAAGCAAGCTCATCGTTAAAGCCAAAGATATAGCGTATATGATCTTCAATATTTGTTGAAGTGCGTATTGCATCTAAGTGAGTTGAGGCAAATTCAATGTGTTCATCGACTTTATGCTCAAGTTCACGCAACCTTCTTTGTTGTGCCAAAATATTTTCGGCACCTGTAAGTTCTTTATTTGCAAGCTCTTCAATTTCTTTAGTAAGTCCTGTGATTGAGCCAACATATTCACGAAGTTTTATATCAAAGGTTATTAAGCCTGCTGCTAATTGTTCACGAACAGTTGTGGAAAGTTTATTGCTTAGTTCCGCAAGTTTAGCATCTACATGATTTTGTAAAGTGCCATTATCATAGGCTTCTAATGCCCTTGGGTGAATGCTGATATTACCAAGCATAAATTCAGCTCTCAATAAGCCTACTTCAAAGTCTTCAATCGTGCGTAAACGTGATAAGAATAAAGCTTGGTTAACATCGGCAAGCACTAAGCCAACCTTAGTTTTTGTTTGTGGCAATTTGGCTAAATCCATTTCACCACCAACATTATATAAAGGAAGCAAACCGCGATATACTTTGCCTGCTGTACCGTCAACTGTAATGTCCTGCCCATCTAAAGCACGCAAAGCCTCAGCTCTTTGAATTCCGATAACAGCAGGGATTCCAAGTTCACGTGAAGTGATAGCAGCGTGTGAAGTATCACCGCCAACATCAGCCAAAATAGCAGAAGCAACACGCATGCCCGGCACCATGTCAGGGTCAGTGCGTTCGGCAGCCAAGATATCGCCTTTGGAAATTTTATTGAGTTCAAGGGCTGAACGAAGATATTTCACTTTACCTTGTCCTGCACCGCGTGAAGCACCGTTTCCTTCAAGTAAAATTTCAGCACTTGCAAGTGCAGAGGGTTCAACTTCTAAGCGGCGCATAAAGATAACATCTGGGTGAAGATCAAATTCTTCATTCCAACGTGTTTCAGGGCGTGCTTGAACAAACCAAAGCTGTTCTTTAGAGTCAATACAGAATTCTGTGTCCATAATCATACCGCCGTATGATTCGGTGATAATACGCACGCATTTAGCAATTTGTTCGGCTTGTGGAATAGTGAGTGCCCATTTATGGATTTCATTTTGCGGCACATCCACTTTCTTTGTGCCGCCGAATTTTTCATCATAAACAATTTTCATGCCTTTATGGCCAAGATTTCTGATAACAACTTCGCTTTTATCATCTCTTTGGAAGACATAGAATTTATCCGGAGTAACCATGCCGCCAACAATAGCTTCGCCAAGACCATAAGAAGCGTCAATGCTTACCAAGTCTTTTCTATCTGTGCCACGGCAACCTGTAGCTGTATCTGCACTAAAGGCAGTTCCTGCAATAACAGGGTTTATCATACGCATCATGCAAACAGAAAGTGATGTATTTTCAATGGCCCATTCAGCTTTTGCTTGAATTGCAATTTCCATATCACCAATTTCTTCAGCTTTTGTGATGCCGTCACGGATGGCTTCACGGCGATAAGTCATTGAACGTAAATTATATGCTGAAGCACAGTCCCAGTGATAGGCAAGCACAACTTTGTCAGGGCTTACCATATTGAGATAAGTGTCTTGTAAACCGGCAAAAGCTTTTTTGCGTGAATCTTCACCTGCAGCGGATGAACGCACAGCAACAGGCACATCTTTTTCAGCTGCTTCTTTGCAGATTTCAAGATAAGCACTTTTAACAGCTTCTTGCACTTCTTTTGGCAATTCAACTGATAAGATGGCTGATTGCACCATAACTGAGCGTTTGCGCAATTGGTCAATAACTTCTTGGGAAGTGGCAAAGCCTTCAACAACATTGTTAACAAACATGCGTAAAGGAATTTTTTTCACATCTTGATGTTCAGCATCAGCAATTCTGATTTCTTTGGCAAATGTGCGAACCAGTTTTTGTAAAAACTCAGAATCTTTATTGATTTCAGGATCATTCCAATCAATTCTATTATATTCTTTTTCAATAGTTGAGCGCACAAGTGCTGCATTAACTTTTGTTTCATCAAGAAGTTTGTGAAAACAAATTGAAGAAATAGCTCTGAATTGTGGTGTCTGAACACCTTCAACTTCGTGGATAAGAGCTGTGTTATAGTTCTTACCACCAACTAAGATTTCAGCTTCTTCCCCTATTGCTTTAATTTCAGCACCGGTAAGAATGAGTTTTTCTTTTAAAGTTTCAACTGAGCTCTTGTTTTGTTGCTTAGCCATGAATTGCCTCCAAGACAATGTTATTGAGTTGTGCATAATTCATATGGAAAGTCCATAATAATACTGTATATACAAAAGATAATTTATTCCACATTTTTTCCACAATGTGGGCAGAATAGCATATCTAATTGCAAAGGTTTTTGACAATCTTCATTAGAGCAAAGGCGAGGAATAGGAGCAAGTTCGATAATAAGTTCACCTTCTTTCACTGGAAGCATCTTTCTTGTTTTTTTATAGTTTGCACTTTTTGCCACGCGTGAAACAATGCCTGAACAAGGTGCATGCACTGCTTTTTCTTGCTTCATAATGGAAACATTGAAAAGCTCTTGCCCTTTTTCAACAATATCACCAACATTGAAATAAACTACCCATAAGTCGCCATTGCTTGGTGCTGCAACTTGATAGATGTTATTAGGGTCAGCCATTTCTTTATTTGCTTGTGAAGAAGAGTTTCCGTCTGAAATCTTTACTTCGTGGATAAGGAATTCAGAATCATAAGTATATCGGATTAAAGCCATGCCTGTTTCAGGTGTATGACGAATGCTATGAATAATCATTTGATGCGGTTTGTTGGCTGAATCTGTGAATTGAAGTGGTTTATCAATTTCAAGTCCTTCAAACCAAACGTCAAGGGGAAGATGGTTAGAATTGCCAAATTTTTCAAAGAATTGGAAAGTTTTTAACGCATCACCGGGGTGATTTAAGAAAAGTACAACTTCTTCATCTGTTGCTTTTCTTTTCAAAGTTTTTTCTAAATTAGCCACTTCTTCTTCAATATTCACGTCTTGCACATGTAATAAAGGCGAGTCAGTGGTTCTTTGTTTTAGAGCTTTTTTATAATCTGCCCCAAAAGCTGATTGATAAACCCAATCTTGAGGGAAACCAAGAGGAAGTTTGCCAAATTTGCCTAATAAAAGACTTCTGAAAGCATCATTACAATCTTGATAGATAATAAGTCTTTCTTTTTTTTGTTTTGCAGTCAATTCAATAGAATCTGTGTTTGCAACAAGTTTAATCATAGATAAAAGATGATTAACTTCTTCATCACCGCCTCTTTTATAGGCATTTGTGATTGCCAAGAAAGATGTATTCCAAGTTATTTGTGAACCAGGTGTAACATCATGATATCTCACAATTTTTCTTGCTTCACCAAGATATTCGAGCATGGCAGGCAATAGATGAATATAACCTTGCTTTAGCGCACCTTCTTGTGAAGATGAAGTTGCACCACCCGGCATTGCGTGGTTTACAACATTATAGTCTGTGCCAAGGAAATAAGGGGAAGCATATCTGTCATAATAAGGCATAACTTGCTTTAATACGAAATTAGCTTGGTTTATAGCATCCATATTCAAAAGATTATCAATGCCAAATTCATCTTTAATATAAGCAGCAGTTGATTGAATATCGCCTTGACCGTATGAACGAACGCTTGCTCCTAAAGCTGCATCAACAATTTGACAACCGGCTTGTGCGGCAGCACCGACACTAGGAACAAAAAGTCCGTCAGTATAATGGCGATGATAATGAAGCAGAAGTGAAGGATATTTTTTTCTTAAAGTAGAAACCAAATCTCTCATAAAGCGTGGATTACATACACCGGCCATGTCTTTCAAACCAAGAATAATTTCTTTGCTTGCTTTTTTAGTGCTTACGCCCATTACTTTGGCAACTGTTTCTAAAATATAATCGGTTACGCCTAAATAGTGGTTGATATCAAAACCTTGAGCAACTGAAATGGAAAGTGCAGGTTCAAAAACTACATCTTTACGTGAGAGCATAACCTCAGCAAGCGGAATCATGTTATCAATATCGTTCAAGAAGTCAAAGCAACGCATTATATCATAATGGTCGCAAATCATTTCTGTGGTTAGCTGCATAAGTTTTTTAGGCTGTGGGGTATAACCTAAAACATTTGTTGAGCGAACAAGAAGCTGTTTTAGAGTTTTTGGGGCAAAAGTATTCCATTCATCAGCTTCAGAAAAAGGATAAGTCATGTTTGCCATCATATTTACATGGAAATGAGCCCCGCCACCGTTTTCTATTGAGAAAAGATTTGCATTATCAAGGTATGGTCCTATAAGAGCATCTTCGGCTAATCTAAAGCGATTGCCATTATTTGATTGCGTCATATCACGCGGAGTTGTGTCAGTAAAGTGGATTTTCTTTGTATCACGAACAAAGTCCAATAAAGCTACTCTGTTATTTTTTGGATAAACATTTTCAATAAGATGTTCTTCAGTGGTAATAGTTGGTAAAACAGGATTATAAGGCGGAAGTTTTGGGGTTGTGCTTGAGCGATATTCGCCTAATTGCACATAAGGATTATAGCCACGAGCAGTAATTTCAGCAACAAGCCTTGAAAGACGTTCGCCCTCAGGAGCTATGTCATTATATTCTAAAAGTTCGGGATTGTTGGCAATAAAGGAAGTATCAAAATTTGCGTTCAGAAAATCTTCATTTTCTAAAATATGGCGATAGAAAGGAATTGTGGTTTTAAGCCCTGAAATAGTATATTCACTCAAGGCTCTTTTCATAACACCGCAAACTTTATCCCAAGTGTTACCATAAGTTATAAGTAGAGCGCCTGCTGAATCGTAGTTTGAAGGGAATTCATAACCAGCTGAAAGGTTAGAATCAAGGCGAACACCAAGCCCACCTGGTGAAACATAACGCAAAATTCTGCCTGTATTTGGTGTGAAATTCTTTTTAGGATCTTCACAGTTGATACGAACTTGCATGGCAAATTGCTTTGGAGTGGTGTTTTTTTCTGTGAAAGGAAGTTTCATTCCAAAAGCAATACCAATTTGTGTTTCAACAAGGTCAATCCCGTAACGACATTCTGTGATACCGTGTTCAACCTGCAAGCGTGTATTTACTTCAATAAGATAGGCTTCGCCTTTATCTGTTACTAAGAATTCAACAGTTGCAAGTGAGTCGTATTTTACATGCTTCACAAGTTTGCGGGCATATTCTTTTAAATCTGCACGAAGTTCTGGTGTTATGCCAACCCATGGTGAGGGTGTGATTTCAATAAGTTTTTGGTGATTACGTTGAACAGAGCAATCTCTTTCATCAAAAGCAAAAACATTTCCGTATTTGTCGGCAACTACTTGAATTTCGATATGACGAACGCCTTGAAGATATTTTTCAACAAAAAGACGAGGATTACCAAAAGCTGCTTCTGCCATTGTTGAAGCTTTCACAAAAGCTTCTTCCAATTCAGATTCATTTGTTATGGCAAAAATTCCGCGGCCGCCACCGCCACCTTCCGCTTTAAGCATAACAGGCAAGCCCATTTCTTTAATTAATCGGCGAGCTTCGGGAATATCAACTGCACCTTCTGAACCCGGAACAACAGGAATATTAAGTGATTTTGCTAAATTTCTTGCTTCAACTTTATTTCCAAGTAAGTTCATAGCTTCAGCTGAAGAACCTATAAAGATGATGCCTGCTTCTTTACATTTTTTGGGAAAGAGCGAATCTTCTGAAGCAAAGCCCCAACCGGGGTGAATGGCAACAATATCGTTTTCTTTAGCTTTTGCTATAATTAAATCTAAGTCAAGATAGGCATTGGGGTCGCTTCCCAAAAGGAGTAATTCATTGGCAGCAGAAGCTGCAAGTGAGGTTTTATCAACATCAGTTGCTGTCATAACAGCGGTTGCTTGGCAACGTTCGCGGATTGCACGGCAAATTCTTCGTGCTGTGATACCTCTGTTTGCAACTAAAATTCTTTTATCTTTCAAACCATTAAAAACTTCTTGGAAGGTCTTTTTTGCCATTTCTAATTCCTTATTGTCCGTATTTTCAATTCTATAGAAGAGAAATTCTTCCGCTTACAAAAGTTCGTCTGCCGAAATCTGTTTCAAGAATAATGCCGCCAAAACTTTCTTTTTCTAAAGAAATATCCAGCAGATATCCTATATAAGAAGTGATTTGATCATCTGTTTCGTTATAATCAAAACAATCAAAGGGCAAGGCTTCGATGATTTTAACTTTTCTCCCTTTATAAGCCAAAAAATTACTTAATCTTTCTAATACCTTTTTTTGATAGAGATAATCAATCTCTTGCTTTTTAGAAAAAAGTGTGTTATTGGCACATTCTTCTTTCTTTTGCTCAAAATTTTCAGTTGCAGATATTGATTGGTATGATGTTGAAGTATCATGCTCAGTTATCAATAAATCTTTATTTTGAACTTTATTTGTGTAGCATAAGTAGAGAGAATTGACAAGCCTTGACCAAAGGGAAAAAATTTCATCATTTTCAAGTTGAAAATATTTTGATAAATGTGTGGCTGATATTGTTTTTTCACCATCAATTTGATGAGATGAAGGCGAAGAATAAAGATTTAAACCTATGCCTGCAATAAGTGCATCGTTTTTTTCTTCCAATAAAATCCCACCAATTTTAAAGTAATTATTTTCATGTCTTATAAAAATATCATTTGTCCATTTCAACAAAAAATCTGTTTGTGGAAGAATTTCTTTCTTCATATATATTTTTTTTAGATTTTCTATTAGAAGAGTTCCAATTATTGGTGCAGTAGCTTGTGAGCAAAAAAGTCCATCTTTTGGCAAATGCAGTGCAGAGTAAAGGTTTTTTCCTTCTGAAGACCACACATGCCCGCGTTGCCCCCTGCCTTTTGTTTGCCTGCCCACCAAAACTGATGACCATAAAGGAAAGCTATTTTCTTGAACAAGTGCATGAGCAATATCAAGTGAAGAGCTTGCACTTTCATAAATTGAACAAGTAGCAAAGATATCTTTTTCAAGGACTATGGTTTTATTCAGCATGTTTTGCCCTTTTATTGAAGATGATCAAGTTCTTCGCTAGTACGCGTAACTTCAATAACTTGATCGATATGCCTTAATTTATCTATGGTTTGATATAAGTGCACTGCATCCCTTACTTCAATAGTAGTATCAATGATTGACTTTCCGTCTACTTGTGAATAAACTGAAAGATTATCAATGTTTACATCTTGCTGCATAAAAGTAGTGGCTATTGCGGCAAGCGTGCCTTTTTCATTTTTACAAAGCATATGTATGCGAGCAGGAAGTGGCTTTGTGCTAAGCTCTTGATCGCTCCAAGCAACAGTAATAAGCCTTTCTGCTTCAAGTTCTTGAATGTGCGGGCAATTAAGAGTATGAACAATAATCCCTCTGCCACGGCTGATAAAACCAACAACTGAATCACCGGGTAGAGGAGAGCAGCATTGAGCAAAACGAACCAGCATATCATCTTGCCCTTGAATTATAATAGCTTGCTTTGGTTCACTTTTTTTCGGGGTTTTGACTTGTTCAGGCTCTTGATGTTTAGGATCAGCTTCTTTTAAGCTTCTGCCTGTAAGTTCCAGATAACGCCCCAAAACTTTTCTTGGTGTGAGGCGAGTATAGCCTACAGCAATGATAATATCATCAATGCTTGCAACGGAGAAATCGTCAATCAAAAGAGCGAAAGAGCCGTCTTTTATGACTTTATTCAGGTTTATACCAAGTTTTCTGCCTTCTTTTTCAAGGATTTCTTTGCCTAAAGCCAAAGAGGCAGATCTTTCTTTTGTGTTGAGATAGTGCTGAATTCGTGAGCGTGCTTTTGAGGTTTTGACAAATTTTAGCCAATCTCTGCTGGGGTTTCTGTTTTTATCAATAATAATTTCAATAGTAGAACCACTTTTTAATGGCGTCGATAAAGGAGTGAGCTTACCATTGACTTTTGCTCCTACACAATGATGCCCTATATCTGTGTGGATAAGATAAGCAAAATCAACAGCAGTTGAGCCTTCAGGCAATTCTTTTACTTGACCTTGCGGAGTAAAAACATAAACCTCGTCTTTAAATAGATCAAGTTTCAAAGAATGCATAAATTCTTTTGAATCAGCCTCATCCCTTTGCCTTTCAAGCAGTTCCCTCAACCATTGAAGTTGAGGGGCATCTTTGATACTTCTATCCCTTTCCTTATAAAGCCAGTGTGAAGCAACACCGTGTTCGGCAAGTGTGTGCATTTCATAGGTTCTTATCTGCACTTCAAGTCTTTCACCTTCAGGCCCTATTACTGTGGAGTGCAGGGATTGATAGCCATTTGCTTTTGGAAGTGAAATATAATCTTTGAATCTGCCCGGAACAGGTTTCCACAAAGCATGCACAAAGCCAAGCACAGCAAAGCAATCACGAACATCTTTCACAAGCACGCGAAAAGCAATGATATCGTGCATTTCGTCTAAGGTGGTTTTTTGCTCAGTCATTTTTTTATAAATGCTGTATTTATGCTTTATCCTGCCAAAAACAGTGCCATTGATACTGTTTTCTTTTAAAATTTCAGTAAGTTTTGTAATAACTTTTGTGATAAGTTGGCGCTCTTCCATTTGGTTTTCATCAAGCCAATCTGAAATAAGTGCCCATGCATCGGGATAGATATATTTGAAGCTTAAATCTTCTAATTGCAATTTTAAACGGTGAAGCCCAAGCCTGTTAGCAAGAGGAGCATAGATATCCATTGTTTCTTGCGCGATAGATTTTTGCTTATGCGGCTTTTGAAAATCAAGGGTGCGCATATTGTGCATTCTGTCAGCCAGTTTTACAATAGGCACGCGTATATCGTGGCTCATAGCTAAAATCATTTTACGAATGTTTTCAGCCTGTTGCTCTTCTTTTGAATCAAAAGACATGATAGAAATTTTTGTAACTCCATCAACAATATCTGCAACTTCTTCGCCAAATTCAGCATCTAAATCTTCAATATAAGCTTCCGTGTCTTCCACAGTGTCGTGCAAAAGCCCTGCAGAAACAGCATATTCATCAAAACCAAGCTCAGCCAAAATAAGTGCCACAGCAGCAGGGTGCATGAGGTAAGGCTCACCCGAAAGTCTTAACTGCCCGGCATGGGCTGCTTCAGCATATTTATAGGCACGCGAAACCAAATCGGCATTGGCATTTTTATTTTTACTTTTGAGTGCATAAACAATTTCATCAATTGTAGGAAGGCTCGAATGTATCCGTTTTTTTTGTAATTCCTCAGCTTCTTTTGATAAAACAGTAATGTTGTTGTCTTGAAGCATGCTGAAATCGTAGTTGTTTTCATTATCATTGGCTAAAAGCTCTTCTTCTGCACTCGATTCTTCTTCTGCTTCATTGTTTTCCGCGTCTTGAGGCAAGCTTATCACTTTTGCATGACTTGCCTGCGTTTCTTCACTTTGATTATTTTCGTTTTTCTTTTGTGTGTTTTTTTTCTTTGACATATTAACTACTTGTATACTTGAAGATTTTTAGGAACATACCATTTGTCGAGGTTATAGCTTATGCCTGAAATTGAAGGTTTTATGTTGTGAAAACGTTTTTGCACCATAGGAAGAGCTTTTGGGACGTATAAAAATAAATAGGGTTGTTCTTCGTGCAGAATTTCTTGAAACCTGTCGTATAATTTCTTT
>CAYJHJ010000035.1:16884-19589 GCA_964370095.1 uncultured Desulfovibrionaceae bacterium
ATTAAGTGTTTTACGTGCGTCAAGCAAAAGCGAATCAACTTCGGAGTTCATGAATTTTACAAAATTCAAGCCATTTTCATTTGCTTTTGAAGAATGCCAAACATCATAAACGTCAGGATCTTGCAAGATATTCCAGCCTAAAACAAGGGCATCAAAATTGCCTGTATTTACAAATTCTTTAATAAATGCAGACCATTCTACAGTGCGTATTTTCATTTCAATGCCTAAATCTTTATAATAAGCCTGCATAATGGTTGCAGTTTTTATTCTTGAATCATTGCCTTGATTTGTTAAAACTGTGAAAGCAAATGGCTTGCCATCTTTTTCTAAGATATTATCTTTATTCAATTTCCAGCCTGCTTCTTCAAGCAATTGCAAAGCTTTTTCCTTATCAAAAGTATAAGGCGATAAAGCTTCATTATAAACCCATGTTCCGGGCTTATAAGGGCCAACAGTTGGCTCACCAAGGCCCAAAAGCACGCTTTGAACAATTGCTTTTCTGTCAATGCCGTAAGAAAGTGCTTGCCTTACTTTTTTGTCTTTAAATAATTCATTTTGAAGATTGAAGCCAAAATAAGTATAGCCAAAAGAAAGATATTCATACTTATTCCAATTTTCTTCCCAAGCTTTTGTATTTGTTTGCTTTACATATTGCTGTGGAGTAGGGGAGAAAAAGTCAATAGCCTTATTTCTTGCTTCTAAAAATATAGTTGAAACATCGGGGATAATTCTATAAACCAAGCTATTTAAGGGCGGTTTTCCTTCAAAGTAATTTGGGTTTGATTTCAAAATTACCCTTGAACCTGCTTGCCAATCAGAAAGCATAAAAGGCCCTGCACCTATGGGATTTCTTGCAAAGTCAGTTCTTGTAATATCTTGATTTTCCAAGATATGTTTTGGCATGATACTTTGCATCCATGAAATAAGTGAACGAGCATACACTTCATCATACTTCACTTCAAAAGTGTATTTTCCTGTTTGTGTGTATTCTTTCACAGCTTGAAAATCAGCGGCATAGGCTGTTGGAGTGTTTGGGTCAATAATAATATTATATGTAAAAGTTACGTCATCAGCTGTGAGTGGAGTGCCGTCTTGCCAGACAATATCATCGCGCAATTCAAACTTTAGATGTTTGCCATCGTCTAAAACTTCAAATGATTTAGCCGCATAAGGGACGATGTTTAAATTTTCATCGTATTTTAAAGTTGAAATAAAAATCATATCAGATATTTCATGCGAGGCTGAATCCGTTGAGAGAAAGGGAATAAGGTTTGATGGTTCACCTATAGACGCCATAACAAGACTATCGCCTGAATTTTCCTCAGCATAAATATTCACTTCTTCGGCAAAAGCTTGAGTGCCAAAGAAAAAAGTATAGACAAAAAGAAGGCTGTATGCAGTTTTTCTAAATAGAGTATACATGGTTAACCCTTTTTTATTAAAAGTAATTTTAAAATACTATAAGTTAACTTTTTTCATCTGTCTAGTTTTAAAGTCTTGACAATAATGATAGACTTTAAAGAAAAAAAAATATATAAAAAATTCATTAAATCATAAGGTGAGAAAATGAATATAAGACTTTCGCAAAAAATGGATATTCCAAAGATTATGGAAGTTTATGCTATAGGAAAAGAAACTATGGATAAAGTTGGCAACCCTAATCAATGGATTGATGGCTATCCTAAACTTGAAATGGTTGAAAATGATATAAAAGAGCAGATTTCCTATGTGATAGAGCATGAAAATGAAATTGTGGGTGTGTTTGCCTTTATTATCGGAACTGACCCAACTTATCTTGAAATTTTTGATGGTGCTTGGCTTAATGATGAAGAATATGGCACTGTTCACCGCCTTGCAAGCAATGGAAAAGTAAAAGGTTTATTCAATGCTTGCTTTGATTATTGTAAAACAAAAATAAAAAATGTGCGTTGCGATACACACCATGATAACCACATTATGCAAAAATTATTTATAAAATATGGCTTTAAAGAATGCGGAATTATTTATGTTGATGACGGTTCTGCAAGAATTGCTTATCATTTAATTAATGAATTATTCTAATCAGCTAAATTTGTTCAATAAATTTTTTATAAAAATACTTGCAAAAAAAAGCGTTTTAACCTATAAAAACTTGAATCTATATTACACATTCTGTTGCAATTCCGTGGGGTGGCTTATAAAGGCTTTTCAGGCATAGGGCTTGTGAGGTTTGAATAAGAGATATACTCAAGCAGAATGGACGTAAAACCCAAGGAGAATAGATATGGCTTATGTAAGCATGAAACAAATGTTGGAAACCGGTGTTCATTTTGGTCACCAAACAAGTCGTTGGAACCCTAAAATGCGCACATATATCTTTGGTGCTCGTAACGGTATTCATATCATTGACTTACAACAAACTGTAAAATTGTTCAGACTTGCTCATGACAAAATTGTTGACACTGTTGCAAAAGGCGGCAAAGTTTTATTTGTTGGCACAAAACGTCAAGCTCAAGAAGCAATCGCAACAGAAGCAACACGTGCAGGGCAAATGTATGTAACAAACCGCTGGATGGGCGGCACACTTACCAACTTTGCTACAATGCAAAAAAGCATCGATCGCTTAAAAAAATTAGAAGCTATGTTTGCTGACGGTTCAGTAAATCGCTATCAAAAGAAAGAAATTCTTGAACTCCAAAGAGAAATGGATAAATTAGAATTGGCTC
>CAYJHJ010000036.1:0-7109 GCA_964370095.1 uncultured Desulfovibrionaceae bacterium
CTGCCGCTTTTGTGCAGACGCTGAATTGCCATTATCATACAAACGTCCTGAAATTCTAAAAGATTTCTTGACAGAGCGTGGCAAAATTGTTGCTCGTCGTATTACAGGTACTTGTGCTAAACATCAACGTGCGATTACAACAGAAATCAAACGTGCTCGTCAAATGGCCTTGTTGTTCTATACATCTGCGCATTCAAGCGAAATTATTAAAAAGACAAATATATAGGGGTAAATTATATGAAAGTTATACTCCGTGCTGACGTTGAAAACCTTGGTCGCCTTGGTGATGTTGTAGAAGTTCGTGCCGGTTATGGCAGAAACTTCCTTCTACCACAAGGCATTGCATCAATCGCATCTGCTGCAAATATCAAAAACTTTGAATTAGAACGCAGAAAATTGCAAGCTAAAATGGATGCTATCCGCTCTGAAGCAGCAACTTTAGCTGAAAAACTTCAAGATTATGTGCTTGAAATAAAAATGCGTGTTGGCGATAATGATAAATTATATGGCTCAATAACCACTCATACAATAGCTGATCTTCTTATTGCTGAAGGCTTTGAAATTGATCGCCGTAGAGTGCTTTTAGAAGCTCCTATTCGTTTGCTTGGCGAACACCCTGTGCGTATTCGCTTGCATGCAGACGTTATTCCAACTATTAATGTGAAAGTAGTTGCAGAAGAAAGACTTCATGAAGCTGAAGCAGTAGTTGAAGCTGTAAAAGAAGTTGAAACTGAAGTAGTGGCTGAAGAAGCCGCAGAATAAGACAATGTCTGATTCTGACTTCACTCCTTTGTTTGTTCAAACTGCCGAGGGGGAGCCATCAAATGATGGTTCGCCTCTTGGCAGTTCGTCTTTAAACAAACCTTTAGATGAAGATGAGTTCTATCTTCACGACGAAGAAAATCAAGAAATTTATATAGACGAAACATATACTGCACAAAGTGCATTCAACAAACCAGAGCAAGCTAGCTATAAACAAAATCAATTTAGTCAAAAAAAGCAAGCAATTACCTATAAAGCTCGCGAGCAAAAAGCACAAAAAGATTTATTAGAGCGTATCCCGCCGCATAATATCCGTGCTGAAAAATCATTGCTTGGCGGCGTTTTTTTAAATCATTCTTTGATGCATAATCTTATTGATATTGTGAAGCCGGAAGATTTTTATGTGCCTGCTCATCAAATTTTATTTAATGCTTTTATATCGTTATATAAATTATCAAAGCCTATAGACCCTAATTCTCTTCTTATCTTTTTAGAGGATAATCAACAGCTTGAACAGATCGGCGGAGCAGCCTATCTATCGGAATTAGTTGATTTTCCTATAGCCGGCGAAAGTGCAAAGCACTATGCGGAGATTATTCGTGATAGATCTATGCAAAGAAATTTAATCACGGCTTGTGCTGAAATTATTGGTAATTCTTATAGCCCGGGCGTAGAAGTTGACGAACTGCTGGCTGAATCTGAAAAATCAATTTTTTCTATTTCAGAACGCAAATCTTCAAAAAGCTTTGAAAGTATTGGAGCTTTAACAGAGAAAATTTTTGAAATCGCTACAAAACGTACAAATCAAAATACTTCTGTAACCGGTTTGCCCACTGATTATACAGACCTTGATAGAATAACAGCAGGTCTTCAACCCTCCGATTTAATTATTCTTGCTGCACGTCCTGCAATGGGCAAAACTGCTTTTGCACTCAACCTAGCTATGCGAACAGCAATTAACTTTAAAAATCCTGTTGCTATTTTTTCGCTTGAAATGAGTGCACTTTCTTTGGCAGAGCGTATGCTTTCTTTATGGTCGAAAGTGGAACTTACAAAAGTAAAACGTGGAAATTTAGATGACGAGGATTGGCAAAGACTTTATAAAGCAGTAGGAAAGTTTGAAGATGCACCTATTTTCATTGATGATACAGGCGAACTTAACACTTTGTCTTTGCGAGCAAAATGTAGAAGATTGAAAATGGAGCATGGCATTAAATTTGTGATTGTGGATTATCTGCAACTTATGCGTTCTTCAAGAACAGACTCTCGTGAACTTGAAATTTCAGATATTTCTCGTAATCTCAAGGCTTTAGCAAAAGAATTAGATATTCCGGTTTTAGCATTATCTCAGTTGAATCGTAAAGTTGAAGAAAGAGCTGATAAAAGGCCAATGCTTTCTGATCTTCGTGAATCAGGAGCTATTGAGCAAGATGCTGATATTATAATGTTTATTCATAGGGATGATGCTTATAATAAAGATGGTTCACGACCAATGACCAATGAAGCGGAAATTATTATAGGCAAACACAGAAACGGTGCTACAGGTACAGTAAGGCTTGCTTTTTTATCGCAATACACAGCTTTTGAAAACCTACAATATTAAATTATTGAATAGGGCATTTTCATTATATATGGCTTTGCTTAAAAAACCGTGTATCCAGAACATATTTTCATCTTAGAAAAATTTAAAATAAAAAATTTTAAAAAAAAGCAAATTTAAACTTGACCTTCGGTGCAAAATATGGCAAATAAGAACTTCGCGGAGAGATGGTAGAGCGGTTGATTACAGCGGTCTTGAAAACCGCCGTGGGTGGAAGCCCACCGGGAGTTCGAATCTCTCTCTCTCCGCCACATAAAAAAATATTGAAGTCTCATAATGTATATAAACCATTGTGAGACTTTACTTTTTTAAGCATTTTTATCTTATGCAGTCTTTTGTAGTATTGAGATATGCTTATGGAGAGTTATTTGCACAAGCCAATAAAAGGCTATATGAATAATTATAAGAGAAGGCTTTAAACATAACAGCTGGCAAAATATTTACACAAGGAGTGAATTTTGCATACTTATAACTGATTTTTGCACTTTATTTTTTACTACAAGCCCCTGTGGAACTTCGCCTATGAGAAGTGGATTTTTAGGATTGTGCTTTTTTATATTTTCTTCAATTGAATTGTTGCTGAAGGAGGCATAGCAATATTTGCAACCATTACGGCAAGTGTTATATATTCCAATATCAACACTTTGAACACAACCGCATCTAAGTCGTTGCCCTTTGTCTTTTGCAATAGCAAAAGAGGCTTTTCCTATTTTTGATAACAAACTATCATCAATGCAACGTGCATGACTTATGTTATATTGTGCAAGATCAATATCTTCACAGCATGATTCAATCTGCAGACTATAGCTTTTTGCAATATCACTTAACGCTTTTGCAAGAAAAAGTTTTTCATCATATTCAACAGCATGCATACTGCAATTTTTCCAGTTAGTAGATATTTTTTTATAAAAATCAATAAAAGAAATAATTACTTTTTCAGTATAGCCCGATACTTCTTTTGCTAGTGTTTCAAAGTGTTTGATATGATAGTTGATAGTATATTTTCCAGTCAATAAAATAGGGTCATATCTCCATATAACACGCTCTTTCCCAATTTCTGATGATAAAGCTCTAAATGATGCGATTATAAATTTTTTTTGTGGTACATATAATTCAATATCATCAGCATAAGAATTTACAGTAAATTGAAAATAGAAAGGAAACTCTTTTAACTTATCTAAATGAGCGAACATAGGTTTTGGATTTTTTGTCCAAAAAACAATAGCATCAACAACTTGCGGCATGATAAATACTTTTTGAATTTGCTTGGTATTCATAGGATTTTGAATATAGCAAAAACCTTCTTTCAAACGGTTAAAAAACCACTCTGAATAAAATGCGGGAATATCTGTTCGTCGACTTACACTAAGTATCATTTTCTTCCCTTTTTCAAAAAAAAGTAATGTATGATTTATTTAGTAACAGAAAACCTTAGTTTGAGCAAATGAAACAACGTGGCATAGCCTAAAATATTAGAATAAACAAAGCTACTTGATAATAATGGTATAGAGGCATAGTTTTTTGCACCGGCAACCATGTGGTAGAAAAAGATCTTATGATGGGAACATGATGCTCGTTAACAATATTTATGCAGCCTTATTATTTCAAATAGCAGAATAAATTAAAGAATAAAGAACTGAAAAGTATTTGGAAAACTTAAAGCCTAAAATACGAAAAAGTAAAAAAATCATTTATATTTGACAAAATTTAATAAAAATTATATACTATTAATGATTGTGGAACTTGAAAAAATATAACAAGGTGCTAGGATTAATATTTATGGTTTCAAACAATATTTGGGTAATTATTGCTTTAATATTTGTCTTTATATATAATGTGTTATTGCTTAACTATGCAAAAAAAATACTTGTTAAACCATCAAGCAGTATTTTTTTGCTGCTCTTGTTTGCTTTGTTTAATACATTTGCTTCTTGGGTTTCAATGCAGATTCATGAGCATTATTATCTAGGTTTTTTTGCTGTATTTACTCTTATTTCTATTGAATTTAAACTAATCTCTCAAGCTTCTTTTAGGCAAGCCACATTAGGAGCAATGATATTTGCCTTTCACATTGCGTGCGTAACTTTGCCTTTTATCATGACTTTTTCATACTTTTTTGAAGCCCCTCCATTAAATGTCCTACAAGACATGAGGCAGCATGCTATTGTTTTGTCAAGCAGCACTTTATTTTTGATTGTAAGCCTTATTCTTGTTGACAGAACTATTTCACACATGGATGTTATGCGTGTTTCAACCTCAACTCCTTATGGCGAAGCCTTATTGATCACAACAGCCTTTATTTTGAGTTATCTTTCTTTTGACGCTTTTTGTCTTATCAGCGAAAGATTTTACATTCAGCAACTCACTCAAACTTATGCTGTAACCTTATTATCGTTGGCGGTGTTTTATTTCTTGCTTTTATATACTATTAATTTTATAAATTTAGCTATTTATAAAAGGCAGTCTGATATAGTTCAATCAAATTATGAGCAACTACAGCTTAAGAAAAAAGACCTTTCTGATAAATTAATCACTGATCACCTTACAAAGCTCTATAATAAAAAATATATTTTAGAAGAGCTGGAAAATCTTGTTAAAACCCCAGATGTTTCATTCGGAGTGCTTTTTTTGGATATTAATGCATTAAAATATGTGAATGATACTTATGGGCATGAAATTGGTGATGAATATATAAAAGTTCTTGCAGACTCTTTGAAACACTCAATTCGTGAAAATGATCTACCTGCAAGGATAAGCGGTGATGAATTTCTTGCACTTTTACCACAAGTTGAATCGGAAGAGCAGGTGAAAGTTGTTGCTCAAAGGGTAGTAGAATATATTGATAAACAAAGCGTTAGATATGACTTTAAGCTTTCTGCAAGCCTTGGTTATGTGTATGTGTCAGAAGAATTAAAGCATTTAGGCTCTCTTGGCATTGTTGAGCTTGCAGATTCAAATATGCGCAATAATAAAGTTCATTTTTATTCAACAAGCGAAAAAAGTTCAGGGGGAAGTGTTAAATGTTAATAGCTTCCTTTGCACTTGGTCTTTTTATTTTTCTTTTTGCTTTCTATCGCTATAGCACAAAACTTTATGGTTCTGACACAAAAGTACAATACGGTATTGCTTCTATATTTAATGCGATTTTAATTATTTATTATGTCTTTGAAGTAAGCTATGAATACGAGTATTTAGCTACTATTATTCTTTTTCTAGTATATTTTATCGAGATTAGACTTATTTTTTCTGCAAGTGTGCTTGTTGCCTTGTTTAGAACGCTTACACTCACACTCCATGTTATAGCAATGAGAATGATTGTGATAGGTTATTTTGCTTTAGCATACGAAATTCCCATCTATGAATTGGCTCGTAATCAAGAGTTACGCATTTTATCAAGTACAGCTTTTTTCTTTATTACCATGCCTTATGTTCTAATTGTCCGAACATTATTTTTAAAAGCTAAATTTGTTGATAGAATAAAAGAAGGTTCTACTATACTTTTTTCAGTAAACATCCTTGTGTTAACTTTTATATATTGCATATTTACGGCTTATTCACTCTATCAAACCGAAGTTGATGATGTAAAACTTGTTTATATTGTTGTTAAAACAGGTATATGCTCGCTTGCGGCTTTCTTTATTTGTTTTGTATATAGTTATATTTTTAGTAATCTAAATCTGCAGAAGAAAAAATTTCTATTTTTGTCTGAGGCTATAAAACAAGGCGAAGAAGATTTGAAAAGCTTAAGTGAAGCTACTACAATAGACCCATTCACAAAATTAAAAGTGCGTGATGTGGCTTTTACAAGAATAAACCATTTTATGAGTGATAATGAGCCTTTTTATGTTTTTTTTCTGGATATGAACGGTTTGAAGGCTGTCAATGATAATCATGGGCATAATGAAGGCGATTTTTATATATTACAAACAGTTGAAATTCTAAAAGAAAATTTTCATTCTGAAACTGTTGTGCGCTTTGGCGGTGATGAGTTTGTTGTTATAGGAAAGCAATTATATGAATCAGAACCGCATTTAAAGATTGAAAAGGTTATAAGCGAAGTTGAAAAAATTGCAGTCAAATATTCAAAAGACTATAAAACCTCTATAAGTTACGGGCTTGTTAAAATCAATCCTAAAAAAGATTCAAAGCTATTTGAAAACCCTGATGAAATAATCAAAATTGCTGATGAAAGAATGTATCAGTATAAAAAAACAAAGAATATGCACAGGGCTGTTGTTCCTCTTCATTAAAAATAAAGTATAAAATAAATTTTTGAAAAAACATCTGCAATTAAAATAATATATTAAGTCTTCTAGCTTGCTTCAAACACTTTATTCTTTATTGTTTTACCTGCATTGCAGTTTTTTTGTTTACCATGTTGCAAATCAGCTTAACTTTGCTCTTGCCCGGTCAAAAAACTTAGTGAAAAGTGCTACTGTTGAATAAAGTAGAAAAATTATTAAAATAGAAAAGCCAATAAATAAGTTGGCTCACAAGAAAATTGGCGGAAGCGTATAGGAGTCGAACCTACCGTAGAGCTCTCAACCCTACCATTGGTTTTGAAGACCAAGTACCACACCGGTGATAATACGCTTCCTTATTTATATAGATTTTGGGCTTTGCCGCAAAATCCTCGCTTGCAAGAAACGTGGTTCTTGCTTCGCTCGCTGAAGTTTTTTCGCTTCGCTTGCTTTCATTTATATAGATTTTGGGCTTTGCCGCAAAATCCTCGCTTGCAAGAAACGTG
>CAYJHJ010000036.1:7209-17296 GCA_964370095.1 uncultured Desulfovibrionaceae bacterium
TTCTTGCTTCGCTCGCTGAAGTTTTTTCGCTTCGCTTGTAAGCAGTGCGTTAATTACTTTCGCCTACTTTGTTGATAAAATATAGTGTATTATTCAGTTGATGTCAATTTATTTTGTGAAGCATAATAGTTTGGTAAAAAGATAGAATAGAGTTAAAAATTTATGCTTTACTCAAGATGAAGCTGTCAACTTGAATAAAGCATAAAAATAATTTTTTTAGAAAAACTATTGTTCTTTTCCTGTAGTTTTGATTATTTGCATAGCAGAAGCCACAAGGCCTGAAACATCAGCAACATTTGAAGGGACAATTAAAGTATTACTTTCTTTTGCAAGCTTGCCAAATTGTTCGATATAAGATTCAGCCACCCTGATTTGAGCAGCTTGCTTGCCTGTTTCATTAGCAATTTGCTCTGCGATCATTTTTATGCCTTCGGCTGTAGCCATTGCAACCATGCGTATTTGTGCAGATTCACCTTCAGCATTATTTTTGATAGATTGCATCTCGCCCTCAGATTTTGCAATAACAGCAGCTTTTTCACCTTCAGCCAAGTTCTTTTTATATTGCATTTCACCTTCTGATTGTGCAATAACAGCTCTTTTTTCCCTTTCTGCTTGCATTTGTTTTTCCATAGCTTCCATAACGCTGTGCGGAGGCCTGATATCACGGATTTCGTAACGTAAAACTTTCACGCCCCAAGCCACAGTTGCTTCGTCTAAAGCTCTTACTACTTCACTATTGATTGTGGTTCTTTCTTCAAAAGTTCTGTCAAGTTCCATCGTACCAATTGATGAACGCAAAGCAGTTTGCGCTAATTGAACAGCAGCATAGCTGAAATTATCAATTCCATAGGCTGATTTTTCTGGTGTTAAAACTTGTAAGTATAAAAAACCGTCTATGGTTACGCTGACATTGTCCTTTGTAATGCACATTTGTTCAGGAACATCAAGCACTTGTTCTTTAAGTGTGCGCTTATAAGCCACTTTATCAAAAAAAGGTATAAGAATGTGAAAACCTGCGTATAAAACTGTTCTAAATTTGCCTAATCGTTCAACAATATAAGCCTGCTGATTAGGAACTATTACAGCAGATTTGATTATCGCAATTAAAACCAAAACCGCAACAGCAACAATAAAAGCATATCCAATTTCCATAAAAACCTCTTAATTTTTTAGATGTTTATCTTATACTTTTTCCACTTCAAGAACAAGATTATTGTCATTATAAGCATTAAGCACTTTCACAACAGTGCCTTTAGGTAAATGTTCTTTTGAAACAGCCTTCCAATAGGTGCCTCTTGCTGTAATACTGCCAATTTTATTGGGGAAAATTTCCTCAAACACAATGGCTTCTTCGCCAGCGAGTTGATGTTTTTTTGCACCTTCTTGCCCTTCTTCACCCACAAAAGTTTTTTTAAATCTATTGCGTAAAAGTAAGATGGAAAAAAGTGAAACAAAAGAAAATAAGCCTAATTGCCATATTAAAGAGAAGCCAAAGAAAGCTGCAATAAATGCTGCCAAAGCACCAAAACTAAGGAATAAGCAGAAGAATGCAGGGCTGAAAATTTCTAAAACAAGTAAAACAAGCCAAATCACAATCCAGATAATTGATGACATAGTGTTTTCCTTTGCAAAAGTTATTGATTAGAGGGGATAAAGTTTTACGCTCTATCAGCTAAGGCTTGAATAGCAGGAAGTGTTTTTCCTTCCAAAGCCTCTAAAAATGCACCGCCACCAGTTGAAATATAACTCATTTTGTCAGCAACATTAAAGTTTTCGACTGCAGCAATTGAATCACCACCGCACACCACAGTATAAGCCTCTGTTTTAGCAAGAAATAAAGCTATTGCACCTGTGCCTTGATCAAAGGGTTTAAATTCAAAAGCTCCAACAGGGCCGTTCCAAACAATAGTTTTTGCTTTAGATAAAATTTCAGTATAATGCTCAACAGTTTTTGGGCCAATATCAAGAATCATTTCATCGTCTTTTACTTCTGAAACTAAGCAAGTGCGGGCAGAAGTGTTTTCAATCAATTCTTTTGCTACAACAACATCAATAGGAAGAGGGAAATCTTTTGCTAGAGCCAAAATTTTCTTTGCTTCATCAACTAAATCTGCTTCCACTAATGATTTTCCAACATTATAGCCTTTTGCAAGCAAGAAAGTATTTGCAATTCCGCCGCCAACAATAAGGCCATCAACTTTTTGTGCAAGATTTTCTAAAATAGAAAGTTTTGTTGACACCTTCGAACCACCGACTATAGCATAAAAAGGTGCTTTTGGGTTTTCCATAAGTGTATCTATTGCCTCCATCTCGCTTGACATCAAAAAGCCTGCACAAGCAACTTTTGCTTTTCTCAAAGCTCCTTCTGTGCTTGCGTGTGCTCTGTGTGCGGCTCCAAAGGCATCCATGCAATAAATATCTGCAAAACTTGCAAGTTTTTCAGCAAGTTCAGTGCTATTTTTCTTTTCTCCAACCATAAAGCGTATATTGTCAAAAAGGGTAACTTTGCCTTCTTCCATAACAATATCTTCAAACTTTTCAGCAAAGTGAACTTCTTTTCCAAGAAGCTCTGAAAGTCTTTTTGCAACAGGTGCCAAAGAAAATTCAGGATTATACTCTCCCTCTGTTGGGCGACCTAAATGTGAGAGGATCAGCACAGCTGCATTATTGTCTAAAGCATAATTAATTGTTTTTAATGCTCTTCTTATGCGTGTGTCAGATGTTACCTCATTATTTTTAATGGGCACATTCATATCAACGCGTATGACAACATTTCTCTTACTCACATCAAGTTGATCTATTCTGATTGCTTTCATATCTATTCCTTATTTATGAGATTTTTTTAATAATTGCCCCTTTTGTAAAGCCAAAATATTCAAAAACTTTTTTTGCAGGAGCAGATTCACCAAAACTTTCCATGCTTATTGAAATTCCGTCTAAGCCAATATATTTATACCAAGCATCTGAAACACTTGCTTCTATTGCAACTCTTTTTATAACATTTTTTGGAAGAACTTTGTCTTTATATTCTTGGCTTTGTTTTTCGAAAATATTTGTGCAAGGCATTGAAACTACACGAATTTTATTGCCTTCCTTTATAAGCTCTTCATAAACTTCAAGAGCCAAAGAAATTTCAGAGCCGGTTGCAATAATAATCATTTCAGGATTATTTGAATTAGAATTATCTTTTAGTATGTAGCCACCTTTTTTTATGTCTTCTTTATCGATTTCTTGCGATACTTGCATGAGATTTTGACGAGAAAGCACAAGTGCAGTAGGTTTTTGCTCTGCTAAGGCAGAGATCCAAGCAACAGCAGTTTCCTTTGTGTCTGCCGGGCGCCAAACATTAAGGTTTGGAATGAGGCGAAGCGAGGGTGTGTGCTCAATAGGTTGATGCGTAGGGCCATCTTCGCCAACTCCGATGGAATCATGCGTAAGCACATAAACAACTTTTTGTTTCATAAGTGCAGACATTCTGATAGCAGAACGCATATAATCAGAGAAAACAAGGAAAGTGCCGCCATAAGGAACAAAGCCGCCATACAAAGCTAAGCCGTTCATAAGGCAAGCCATGCCAAATTCGCGCACGCCGTAGTGAATATAATTGCCTGAAAAATCAAGCTCTTTTTCTGATGGATTGATGGCTTTTGATAAAGCATGCACAGTGCCGACTGAGCCTGACAAATCGGCTGAGCCACCAATGAGCTCAGGAAGAAAAGGAGCTAAAATATCAAGCACTTGTTTGTTTGATATGCGCGTAGCCAAGGCTTTATCTTTATCTTCTGAATTTGCTAATTTTTCAAAAAGACTTTTTTCAACTTCTTCTAATGGCGTGGAAGGTTTTCTTTCCATGACACGATTTTTAAATTCATCTGCAAGTTGTGGATAGGCTTTTGCATAATCCGCAAAAAGCTTGTTCCATTCAGCTTCATAGCTTGCCCCGATTTCTTTTCTGTCTGCTTCTTGGTAGACTTCTTTTGGAAGATCGAAGGGAGGATAATCGGCACCTAAGGCTTGTTTGGTGATTTTTGCTTCTTCAGCACCAAGTGGTGCGCCGTGAGCAGAAGATGTGTTTGCTTTTTTGGGCGAACCATAGCCTATTGTTGTTTTGAAGCAGATAAGTATTGGTTTTTTATTGTCTTTTTCGGCAAGTTTTGTTGCAGAAGCCAAGGCGTTTTGTATTGATTTTGCATCATGCCCGTCAACATTTCTGATTACATGCCATCCACAAGCTTCAAAGCGCTGAGGTGTATCATCCCTAAACCAAGATTTTACGTTCCCGTCAATAGAAATTGAATTATCGTCATAAAGTGCGATAAGTTTTCCAAGCTCAAAAGTGGAAGCAAGTGAGATTGCTTCTTGGCTTAAGCCTTCCATAAGGCAGCCATCGCCAAGAAAGACAAAGGTATTGTGATTGACTATTGCATAGTCGTCTTTATTATATTTTTCAGCATATATTTTTTCAGCTAAAGCAAGCCCCACAGCTGTTGTTATGCCTTGCCCCAAAGGGCCGGAAGTGCATTCAATTCCTGGTGTGTATGCATATTCGGGATGCCCGGGTGTTTTTGAATGGAATTGCCTAAATTCTTTTAAATCTTCCATAGAAATATCATAGCCAACAAGGTGCATAACAGAATAGAGTAAAGCTGAAGCATGCCCATTTGAAAGCACAAGCCTGTCGCGGTTTTGCCATGAAGGATTTTGTGGATTGTATTTCATAGTGTGCAGCCATAATTGACTGGCAATATCAGCCATTCCCATAGGTGCTCCGGGATGGCCTGAATTTGCTTTTTCGATACAATCAATAGCCAAGGCTCTTATAGCATTGGCAACAAAATTTGTTGAATTGTAAGACATAGTTATTCCTTTTAGTCCTTTGCAATTTCTAAGCAATTACATTATTTTAAAGCATTTTGGAATGCTTCTAAGCTTTTATCATAAGGCTTTGTTTTGAAAAAGGCTGAACCTGAAACCAAAACATCTGCACCACATTCGCACAATTTCTTTGCATTTTCAGTGCTTACGCCACCGTCAACTTCTATTAAAATATTTCTGTTGGCGATTTTTTCTTTGAGTTTTTTAAGTTTTTCATAAGTGGCAGGAATGAAGCTTTGCCCGCCAAAACCGGGGTTAACACTCATCAAAAGTACCATATCAAGATCGTCAAGCACATAGTCCAAAACTTCAAGAGGAGTTGCAGGATTAAGCGAAACACCTGCCTGCATGCCATGCTCCCGTATTGATGAAAGTGTTTTTTGTAAATGTTTTGTTGCTTCAACATGCACCACAAGCATTTGCGCGCCTGCTTTTTGAAAGTCAGCAACATAGCGTTCGGGTTGTTCAATCATAAGATGAACATCAAAAAACAGTTTTGTGTGCTTTCTGCATTGAGAAATGAGATGTTGACCAAAAGTAAGGTTTGGAACAAACATTCCATCCATAACGTCCCAGTGCAGCCACTTTAAGCCGGCACTTTCTAAGTCTTTCAATTCTTTTTCTAAATTTGTGATGTCCGCTGACAACAGAGAAGGTGAAAGTATCATATAGCTCTCTTTATTTATTGAGAATATTTTTAATTTGCTCTAATTCATGAGCGATTTTTTTTAATATTATAGGGCTTACTTCTTTAGATGCAATGCTTTTTTCTAAAGCTTGTGGGATAGTTTCTGTTGAATTTTGTGATAAATTTGATTTGGGTGAAGAAGCAATATTTTCTTTGGCTTTGCGTGATGTGCTTATTATTTTCACGTCAAGAGAAATAGCTGAAATTTTCTTTTTCTTTGCTTTTGGAAGCTTTATTTGTGAGGAACTTTTTTTCTGTATTGCTTTTTTTGCACCCTCTATAGTAAGTTTATCTTCATGCAAAAGTTTGATAAGTTTTTTTATAAGAAGAATATCTTCTTCTTTATAAAGTCTTTGCCCTGTTTTTGTGCGTGTGGGCTTTAATTCAGCAAAAGTATTTTCCCAGAACCGAAGGACTGAAGTGTTTATATCAAATAATTCAGCTACTTCACCGATTTTCATTAAAATATTTTTTTTCTGTGAATTTTTTCTTCTTTTGATTGGCTTTCTCTCACTTTCTTGATTGATGATGGGTTTTACGTGTAATTCTTTGGCTGTTTTTTCTTTGGAATGGCTTTTTTCAATGTTTGAATTTTGTCCATTTTCTTGCACGCTTGAATTTTTGGGCGAGTTTTGCCCTTTTGGATCAATATAGTCAAGTAGGCTTATAGTATAATTGGTTTCAGACATTGAATTTCTCCATATAAATTCATCAAGTAGAGCTTTATGTTTTCAATAAAAAAAATATACTACAGTTTTAATTACTTTTCAAGTCTTGAATATTCAAAGCAGCAAGAATTATTTTGTGACCCACAATAACCTATTGCCTTTTTTTGAAAGGTTGCCAAGGTAAAGGTCTTTCCAGTAAAAAGGCACTGTTGATGCTTTTTTATCATAGGAAATCGATTGCCCGTTGATAAGCCCATAGATAAGTTCTAGATCTTTTTTTGTGTCAAATATTATTGCATTTTCTTTCTCATAAATCCTTAATTTGGGTGAAACTTGTGTGTGAAGCCCTGAGGATTTGCCAATATTCAAACCCTGAAACTTAAAATTCTTATTCATTTGTGAAAGTTTTTTTGCTTTTTCATGAATGAAATAAATGTTCTTACCAAAAGCTGTTGCTTTTCCTTGAAATGTATCAAGCTCTTTTATGCCAAGTTCTTCAAAATTAATTTCTTTTTCATAAGATTCTATGCTTCTTTCTTGTATAATATCTTCTTTTTTGATAAATTTTGCAACAAAAAAACCTTGTGTATCTTGATGTTTTACCTCTAGTCGCCACACATTTTCAATATCGTTCAGTGGCTTATCCATTTCAAAAGCTTCTAGAGGGAGCAATTTTGCTAATTCAAATCCAAGTTCTTCACAGGCAAATTTCACTTGTTCTTCATTTTCTTGTATGTTTGTTGTGCAAGTGGAATAAACAATTTCACCCCCTATTTTTAAAAGGCGTGAAGCTTCTTTCAAGAGCTTTCTTTGCAAAATAACAAGGTTTTTTGCCTTATCTTCAGTCCAAATTTCTCTGACATTTGGGTTTTTGTCAATCGTTCCCCAACCTGAGCAAGGTGGATCAAGTAAAATAGAATCAAATGATTTATCGTGCAGGGGAATATTTTCGCCTGAATAATTGCAAGTTATTGTGTTAAAGCATTGCATCAGTTCTAAATTTCTTCTGAGATTTGAAAGCCTTGTGGGGTTTGGCTCATTACCTATCACCATGCCTTCATTGCAAAGCATAGTTGAAAGCATTGAAGTTTTGCTGCCGGGGCTTGCGCACATATCAAGAATAAGAGCATCATTTTTAGGTGCTAATGCAATGGGTGGGAGCATAGAGGCTCTATCTTGAATATAAATAAGTCCAAAATAATGCGCAAGTGATGAGCCTAAAGCCTTTGGTTCATGCGTGCACCTTCTTGCCAAGGGGAAAAAATTATCTGTTTTAAATTCATAACCTTCTGCTTTAAGTAGGTCTTCAATAGTTTGAATTTGCACAAAATTATCTGCTTTTTCAACTATTCTAAATGCTCTTTTTATCTTCATGTTTTCACCTAAATTTTTATATTGATTTCTATGGAAAAATTGAAATATTTTTAAGTGTTATTTAAACTAAAGAAGGCTTGTATAATATTTTCTACAAAATATATAGAGATTGACCTTTTATTTAAATTTTGATAGAAAAAATTGTTTACTTATTTCCAATATACAGTTATGTGTATATTGATTTTAACTCATAAGGAATTTAAAAATGAAAAAAAGCCTTCTTTTCTTTTGCTTAAGCATTTGTAGCTTTTTTATTTTCACAAATCAAGCATTAGCTGCTGTTAAAGATTATATTGTTGCCCCCTTTAATGTTAACGGCAGTGCAGAATATGAATATTTAGAAGAAGCAATCCCCGGAATGCTTACATCGCGTTTGTTCTGGAGTGAAAAATTTGAAACTTCAGAAAAACAAGAACAGGCAAATAATGCAACACCCCCTGCAGACAGAAGTGCTGCAGAAAAACTTCTTCAGCAGTATGGTGTTGATTATATTTTCTACGGAAATATTACTGTGCTTGGAAATCAAGCAAGCATAGACATGTCAGCATTAAGCTCTGACGGGCAAATTTGGCAAAATTCAAGAACAGCAAATATCAACAATCTTATAGCTGAATTACAAATTTTATCAGACACTTTTAGCAGACAAGTATTTAGTCGCCCAATTGCAGGCACCCAACAAACAAATTCTGCTACTGTTCCGCTTTCAGGCGAATTTGTTGTGAATGAAACCGGCACAAATAATATTTACCTCAATCCTTCTTTTCGTTATGAAGGGCAAGAAAGCGAAAATCGTTTAAGAAGTAATTCACTTCCTTTTGCTACTGTGAGCATGGACGTAGGCGATATTGATGGTGATGGTGGACTTGATTTTGTTTTTGCAGAAGATGGAAGACATATTTATGCTTATGCATGGAATGGCGGTGCAATGGCGAAAATTGCTGAATATGAATTACCATCAAGTGTAAGAACATTAGCTGTGCGTACTTTTGAACAAAGAGGAAAAACCTTTATTGCTCTTTCTGCTTTTAGTGATCTTGAGCAAAGACCACTGGGTTATATTTTAGAATATAATAATGGAACTTTAACAGAATTTGTTGGCCGTCTTCCTTACTATCTTAATACAGCAAGAATTCCGGGCACTAGCAGAGATATGCTTATAGCTCAAGGCTATAGCGAACGCACAATTTTCCATGGCCCTGTTTTTGAACTTTATGTAAATAAAGGCGAACACACAAAAGGCCCTGTTCTGCCAAATTTACCTAACAAAGCAAATGTTTATAACTTTGAATATTTTCCTGAAAACACAGGCTCAACAGAATATAAAGTTGTTATGCTTTCTTCTTTAGAAAAATTGCAAGTTTTCTCAGCTACAGGCACACGTTTACATGAAACAAATGAAGTGTATTCAGGTGGTAATGCTTATATTCGTTCAGCTGACGGTGGTTTATCAGTATCTGATTCAGATATAGTTGATTTTTATTATATTCCTATGCGTATGGTTTCAATGGACTTAGATCGTGATGGTGTAAGTGAATTGTTGACTAATAAACCAATTTCAACAGCAGCTTCTTTCTTTAAAAACTTCAGAAACTATCCGCAGGGTGAAATTCACTCAATGCTATGGGATGGTGTTGGTTTGAGTCTTTTATGGAAAACAAAACGTATTTCAGGAACTGTAGCTGATTTCCAAGTGGGCGATCCTAATGGTGATGGAGTTGAGGACTTGATTACTTGCGTTGTAACCTATCCGGGTGCGCTTGGGCTTGGTGACAGAAGAACAGTGATAACACTTTATCCGCTCGATACAAACTACACTGATCCAAATACACCTGTTTCAGGCGAATAAGTTTAATTTGTAAAATAATGGCCTAGCAATTTTTTTGTTAGGCCTTTTTTTTATTTATCTAATTTCATCTTTAAGGTAAGGAAACTTTTATGATCGGTAATATTTTTGAAAAAATTAAAAGCGGAAACTTGGAAGAGATTGCAAACACATTAAATACAGTATTAAACGGAAGTGCAAAAACTTCAAAAAAATATGACCAAAACACATATACAACAAATTCACAAAATACAAATAATTCTTTGGGTGCAAATGCTATAGGGGAATTAATTGGAACGCTTTTTAGAAATACTGCAAGAGCAGGTGGCACAACAAAAAGCAGAGCAGGGGCAACAGCTGCTTCTATGGCGGATTTAGCTTGGAAGCTTTATCAAAAATGGGAGCAAAATGAAAAGCTTTCTCAAAAAAAACAAAAGTCTCAGCAAAATTCACAAAATATTCCTTCACAACCAACTTTGGAAAATCAGCAAGCTGAAAAAGAGGGAAGAATAGCATTGGTTTTGGTTGAAGCAATGGTTTATGCTGCAAGAGCAGACGGAAATGTGGGTGATGATGAAGTAGAAGCTATTCATAATGCTGTGGAAGCGCTTTTTCCAAATCAGCAAATTTCTGATATAATAAAAGCTTTTTTAGATGTTC
>CAYJHJ010000036.1:17306-19164 GCA_964370095.1 uncultured Desulfovibrionaceae bacterium
ACTCTTTTATGGAACGCAGTTACCTTGATGCTTTGGCAGTTGCTTTAAAACTTTCTTCAAGTGAAAAAGCTGCACTTGAAAAAAAAGATGAACAAATTTAATCTCAAAAAAAATTATTTATCTAAAATACTTTTTAATTTCTTGTGCAGATAGGTTCTTTCAAGCCCAATACTTTCTGAAAGCTTTGTAACATTATGATCGCATTCTTTAAGTTTTTCTTCTAAATACCATGCTTCAAAGGTTGTGCGTGCAGATTTAAAATCCATTTCAAGAAGACGATTAAAAGTTTCATTATATAATCCTGCTTGAGGTGAAATGTCTTGATGAGAAGGAGTATAAGAAGAAAGATTGATAAGAGGGGCAAGCATGTTCGGTTCAATAATCTGCTGTGGGTATAAAATAGCTGCCTGACTTAAGAAATGCTTCAATTCACGCACATTGCCAAACCAAGGTGCATTTGAAAGAAGATTTAAGCTTTCCTTAGAAAAAAGTGGCGGGATTAATCCATTTTCTTCCTGCAAGCTTTTTGAAAGGGCTGTGATGAGCAAAGGAATATCGCTTGCTCTTTCCCTTAAAGGAGGCAAATGCAAGGGAAAGCCGCGTAATCTGTAATATAAATCAGAGCGGAAAGAACCTTCTTGAATAGCTTCTTCCAAATTTTTATTTGTTGCCGCCAAAACACGCACGTCAACTTGTATGCTTTTACTGCCGCCCACGCGTTCAAAGCTTTGTTCTTGTAAAATACGCAAAATTTTTGCTTGTGTTTTTAGGCTCATATCGCCAATTTCATCTAAAAACAAAGTGCCATTATTTGCCAGTTCAAATTTGCCAATTCTTGATTCTGCGCCTGTGAAAGAACCTTTTTCATGCCCAAAAAGTTCTGATTCTATAAGTTCTTCAGGAATAGCGGCGCAGTTCACAGCAATAAAAGCTTTATCTGCCCTTTGGCTTGCGTTATGTATAGTTTTTGCAGCAACCTCTTTGCCTGTGCCGTTTTCCCCTGTGATAAGCACCCAAATTGAAGTAGGTGCAACAGCATTAAGGCTTGCTTTAAAAGTAAGCATGGCAGGCGATTCGCCTATAAGAGTATTTTTAACTTTTTGATGAGCTAAAACTGTTTTTAATGCTTTGTTTTCTGACTTTAAATCCTCAACTTCAAAAGCACGGTTGACTGTATTTAGAACGGCATCAAGCGCAAGCGGCTTTTCAATAAAATCATAAGCACCGTATTTAAGGGCAGTTACAGCAGTTTCAATAGTGCCGTGCCCTGAAATCATTATTACTGGAATATTTTTGTATTCACTAAGGTTTTTAATATGCTGCAAAAGAACAAGCCCGTCATTAGTATAATTTTTTTCTGTTTGACTGTCTTGAGTGAGCCAAATATCTAAAATAATAAGATGAAATTCATTTTTTGCCAAAAACTCCAAGGCTTTTTCGCCATTTTCGGCAAGGCTTACTTTATATCCTTCGTCTTCTAAAATACCTTCTAAGGAAAAGCGAATACCCGCTTCATCATCAATTACCAGTATATGTTCTTTTTGTTTTGTCATAGTTTGCTCAAGTAATTTTAAAGTTTTACTGAAATATTTATAGCATAGCTTGGGGCCAAGGTCAAATTTCTTATTGATTTCAACATAAAAAAATAAATTTAAAAGACTAGAAAAAAAGCTTGTCATTCTTTAAAAAATATGCAATAACACTTGTTCGCACATATGTGTGAACGATATTTGTATTTCCTTTTTAGGAAAAAATTAAGGAGCTCTCATGCCAAAAATGAAAACTCGTCGCTGTGCTGCAAAGCGCTTTGAAGTGACAGGCAGTGGCAAGTTCCGTCGTCGCAAACAAAACTTACGCC
>CAYJHJ010000037.1:0-19100 GCA_964370095.1 uncultured Desulfovibrionaceae bacterium
TCTCCGTTTGAATTTGATGAACCGCCACCTGCATTTATTGCAAGCCCAAGGCGGTATTTATTTTGGAAAGTGTAATCTCCACCAAGGGTTAACCCGCCTAAATCACTTGTATAGCCTGATTGAAACACGCCCGATTCAAAACCGCTTGCGTGCGTGTGGCTATATAGAGGCATAAGCCACGCGGCAAAACCATTCGGCATAGCCTTTGCCATGTCAGAACCTGATGAAATACCGAGATTTTCTTGGCTGTTGTCGCTATAAGCTATCTGCACATTGTCGCCAAAATCCGCACTTGCAAACCCTAAGCGTGAAAGCATTGTATTCACGCCTCCTTTTGTGGTGGCAAAAGCATTTTGTACAGTGGCACTTGAAGAGCCTATATTGAAAATGCTTGTTAAAGTTTTTGCGACAAGGAAAGGATCTTTTATACCTATATAATTGCTGTCAAAAATGCGTGAAAAAAGCTTGTGGTATGTGATTTGGCTGTTCACATCAGGTGAAGTTTGTGAGAAGTAAACCATAAGCTCGGCAAGTTCGGGAGTTAAAGCAGGGTAAGTTTGCAAAAGTATATCGACACCGCTTGGATTTGGATTTGGATTTGGTGTTGGCAAAGCAGAAATTTCAACGCTGTATGTGCCTGTTGTTGGGTCAAAATCTACCGCTTCCACCACTTGCAAAGAAGAAGATATGCTAAGATTATCGTCATCCCAAGCATTTGCTGCAATACTGGAGGCATTTGTAAAGCCGTCTACAATTTTTAGTGTGGTTCCATTCGTGGCATTTTTGATATGCAATTTTGCAGCTGAAGCTACTGTAAGTGTGCCGTTGTTAGCTGTTAAGGCAGCATTATTGCCCAATCCTGTGCTATCAACCACTAAGAGGGAGTTTGCGGCAAAATCGGCATTATTGACAGAAGCTGCTACAAGCTCCGTATTCGCACCATTAACTTTTATGCTGCCTGTGCTTTCTAAGATTTGCGGATTCACAATAAATAATGCCGCAGTTACGCCTGTACCCCAATTATGGCTACTTGTGCCAAAAGCACTTTCGGCATAAGCTCTATTATAATTTGCAGAATCTCCGCCTAGGAGAGTATAAGAATTTTGCTCTACTATAATATTGCCGTCAATGTTATTGGGCAGATTATGCAAAAATGAAGCCGAAGCCATATATATATTATTAGAGGAATAAAGATTTGTGGTGCGCAAAATAGCATCAGTAAAAGTAGTGTTACCGTTAAAAATTGCTATGCCATTAATATTTGTTGTGTCGTCAATGTTTGCAGTACCGTTGATGACGGCATTTCCGCTGATAATACTTGTGCCTGTGGTAGAGAGGTTTTGCACGCTTCCGTGGTATGTTTGATTATTTTGTGTGGAAGAGCCAAATTGCAAAGTGGCGTCATGAAGTGTTACAGAACCATTGCTATCAATGCTATTATTCAAATAGAACACATTGTTTGCACTAGGATCGCCACTTATGGCAACAGTATAGTTGGTGTTTCCACTTATGCCGTCATTCATTAAAAAGCCGCCATTGCCCGCCATATTAAAACTGAGAGTATTGTTTCCACTTACATGTATGGCATTAGAACCGGTGCTATCTCTATTACCGCTGAAAATATTTATCTGCGTGTCCGCAAGAAAGGTTAAATCCCTTAAAGTAGCTATAGCACCACCAGTAGCACTTGCTGTATTATTAATAAAATTGGCATTTATATCGCCCATTGTGCTTTGATTATAAATAGCGCCCCCGCTCTGATCAGCAGTATTTGCAATAAAATCACCCTTTATATTACCCATTGTGGAATTATTATTAATAGCGCCGCCAGCACCATCTGTAGTGGCATTTGCAATAAAATCACCTGTTATATTGCCCATTGTGGCATTATTAAAAATAGCACCGCCAGCACCATCTGTAGTGGCATTTGCAATAAAATCACCTGTTATATCGCCTATTGTGCGGGTATTTAAAATAGCACCGCCAGCCGCAGCGGTATTTACAATAAAATCACCTGTTATATTGCCCATTGTGCCTTGATTAAAAATAGCACCGCCCGAGCCTCTGTTAACATTATTTTTAAAAAAGTCGGCGTATATATGGGCATCCGGAAGATTGGTAAGGTTAAATATTGCACCACCAGTACTGCCCGAGGAAGGCTCATGTAAGTAAAAAACTAAAGGAGTCATGCTTTGGCCAACACTGCCTGCAAGGGAAGCAATGCGCGCTTCACTAGCTATGGAAGGGTCTATATAATAAGTAGTTCCGTCAACAGTGAAATCAAGAGTCTCAACGTGGCCGTGAGGATATGTAATGTTTGTACTAATAGTATAGGAAGAACCCTTGAGTTCAGGAATGACAATTCCAATACTGCCAGAAGTAGTTCCGTTTACAGGATCTTTATATAAAAAGCCATACTCTGTGGTAACATTATTTTCGGTTATGCTAAAAGTGCTCAAATAGCTTTCCCCGGCTTGCACTTCTTCAGCTGTGAAATAATCCCCCGTCGGCGGAGTGAAAGCCCCTGCATTCTCAGGGATAAGCATATTTGCAGAAAGCCCAAGTGAGGCAGTCAACATTCCCACAAAGGCTAAAGAGCCGAAAGCATTCAGCAAATTACATTTTTCTAATACGGATTTGTATCTATTGACTAGATTTCCTATAGCGTTTTTACTTTGCATACTTGCTCCATTGTTATAAGTTTTTTAAAATTATACACTGGCTGCATTATTTTGTAAAGGAAAAAAAAATTAATTATGTAAGAATACACGGATTTCTAGGCTATAAATAGCGGTAAAATTTAAACAGCAAATTCGATTAAAAAATGTCTAAAAAAAGTGTTGCCTTTCCAGTCGCATGCTCTCATAGAGCAAAAAAAACCGCCCCTTAAAGGGGCGGCCATAATTTTTAGCTTATAAAAGCAATTGTGGATACTTTATAAATGTTCTAGGAATCTATGAGAAGACTTAAAGCTGCTCAATACCTATTACCGTATTTGGTAGCCATGTAGCAAGTTCAGGGAAGATAGTTACTATAACAACTCCGACAACAATCATTAATAAGAAAGGTATAATACCTTTAAAGATTGTTGCCATTGGCACATCTGAGGCAACACCTGCAAGTGCGAACACCACAACACCTACAGGAGGTGTGATTTGACCCATTTCCATAACCATAACAGAAATCACACCAAACCATACAGGATCAAAACCTAAAGCTATAACACTTGGGAAAAGTGATGGTAAGATAAGTGTGAGCATTGGAATAACGTTCATAACGCAGCCAAGAACAATAAAAACACCTACAATAATAGCAAAGATGAAATATCTGTTTAATGGTAAACTTGTCAACCAATCTGCAATAACAAAAGGAAGTCTTGTAGCAGCAAAGAAATAGCCTAAAATTCCCACGCCTATCATGATACACATAAGTTTAGCAGAAAGCATACCCGCTGATCTTAAAGCAACAAAAACATTTTGAGGATTTGCTTTTCCTTTAGCTAAAGCAAATAAGAATGCACCCATTGCACCAACACCACCGCCCTCAGTTGGGCTGAATATTCCAAAAATAATACCACCAAGCACAAGCACAAATAGGCCAAGCATAGGAAGAATACCTGTAAGAGACTTAATTCTTTCAGGGTAAGAATATCTTGTTCCTGATGGAGCACGATCAGGATCTGTTTTTGCTATATAATAGATATAAAGCATGAAAAGCGAGGCAAGCAGTAATCCCGGAATAATACCGGCTAAGAAGAGCCTACCTATCGAGGTTTCGGTAACAATGCCATAAATAATAAAACCTGAACTTGGCGGAATAAGAATACCAAGTGTACCACCCGCGGCTAGGGCACCAGTTGAAAGGGCTGGATCGTAATTGAGCTTCTTCATTTCAGGCAGTGCAACTGAACCCATAGTAACCGCAGTTGACATTGAATCACCTGAAACAGCGGCAAAGCCCGTACAACCTGCAATAGTTGCCATGCCTAAACCACCCGGTTTGTGGCCAATCCATTTGTTTGCACAATCAAAAAGATCTTGCGAAATACCTGAATAAAGAATAAGTGTTCCCATAAGAACAAACATTGGAAGTGCAACAAAGTTATTTTGAGCAACAGCTGCATAAGGAGTGCTTCCTACATAGGCCATGGCCGCAAAGATTGAACGAGAAACGATTATAAGGCCAATTGTTCCTACCGTACACATAACCCAGCCAATCGGCATTTTACAGAAAAGCAAGAAGAACATGATAAGGAAGATTATACCGCCAAGAGCAAAATATGAAATATCAAAATCTTGAGCTTTAAACCAAAATGGGAAGTAAATTAAAAGACAAGTAATGGCAATGCCTATAATAATAGGAAGAAACTTCTTATTCAAAAGGCAAAGCCATATATCTTTAATCATGGTAAAGCAACACATAATGGTGGCTAAGCCAAGCCCTAGAACGGGAAGGATATAGTAAAGCTGAGCGTTTATTTGTAATTCATCGGATAAAAAGCCAGCTTTTCCATTAAAGGTTTTGAAAGCTTGATAGGTTAGAAGGCAAAGAATACCAAATGAAAGGGTTGATACCATGACATCGGCAGTTCTTTTAAAGAAAGAGTTGAAATTTTCATAAATTAAATCAATTCCCATATGTGTTTGACTTAATTGTAAAAATGCAATCACACTAAAAGCATTTATAACAAGCAAGGTGTTTTGCACTTCAAGTGCACCTAATATTGCCATATTAAATAGTCGCATAACAACGTCAATACAGATAACAAAAGGCATCACACACATTGCAAGAACACTTGGGATTTGAATTGCTTTTGCAAACTTCATAAGAATAGCTTGAAATTTATCAAAGGCAGGAGAGGTAAGATTAGCTTCTCTTTGCATATAAGTTCCTCAATTGTAAACAGTTAAAAGCAAACTACCCTCTGTAATAAAAATATACAGAGGGTATTATAATTATTTTGAATAAGTTCCTTTATTATATTCAGCTGTGTAATATTCCGCTCTTTCTAATGCATAATTGAGGATTTTATCGGCATCATTGTGGCCCTCATCTTGCATGCGTTTAATCCAGTCTGATTTTAATTCTTCAAAGATAGCTGCAACTTTTTCTTTGTCAGATTCACTCATTTCAACAACAATGTCTCCATTATCTTTCATTCTTTGTAAATCTCTGGCATCAGTTGCATCTAATTCTCTTGAAGCTTCATAACCCATAACTTGTGCTTCTTTCATGAAATAATCTTTATATTCTTGAGGGAAATCATTCCATAGAAAACCTGAAGCTTGTAAATTAAAGGTAACTACGCCAAGGTTGAAGATATAGTGATTTTTTACAACATCACTCAACTTATAAGATCTAAAAGGAGCTACAGGACAAATAATACCTTCTGCCATACCTTTTGAAAGTGTAAGGTAACTGTCTGTTGCGGCAATACGTACAGGGTTAGCACCAAGTTTTTGTGCCAAATCCATAGCTACACCGTTCCACACAATAACTTTCATGCCTTTAATATCTTCAATGCTATTGATAGGTTTTAATGAGTGAAATTGTAATGGAGCAGAAGCCCAAGCAGCTATAGACACAGAATCTTTAGGGAATTCTTCTTGAATTTCAGGGAATTTTTTTAATAAATCAGCAGCAAGAAGCGCTCCTATATAAGAATTTGGCACAATACCCGGAATATCAACTACTGACATAAGATTTATTCTTCCCACAAAAGCAGCAGGACGAACAACAGCAACATCAACACGGCCATCTTCAAGCACTGCAAATGCTTCAGTGTCAGGGTAAAGCACTTTTGAAGCGAAATAGCTGAAAGTTACATCATTATTCAAATCTTTCTTCACTTTTTCAAAGAAAGGCACGTAAACATTTGCTGAAACAGGGTGCATTTCATTATATTCACCCATAAATGAAAGGTTATTGAAATTAGCAGCATAAGAAGTTCCTGCTAACATAACTGTTGCCGCAAGTGATAAAACAATTTTCCTCATCGACATAAAATAATCCTCATATTTTTTATTTTATTGTTTCTGTGCTTCCGTAAGTGCCTTTTTCAAATTCAGCTTGATAATAGGCAGATCTTTCTTCAGCATATTTCAAAATTTCTTCAGCATTAGTAATGCCTTTTGCTTTTACTTTCTCAATCCATGTTTGCTTGAAAGGTTGAAAAGCTTCAAGCATTTTAGCTCTGTCTGCTTCAGACACTTCATAGAAGTGATGCCCTAAGCTTTGCATCCATACTTTATCAGAGCTTGCACCGATTTCAAGACTTTTTCCCGCATCTAAAGCCATTTTCTTGCCTTCTTCTTTCAAATATTCTTGATATTCAGGCGGAAATTCATCCCAAAGCGGACCAAAGACATTGACATTAAATGTACCAACACCAAGGTTTAGTTCTGTGTGATGCTCTGTAATATCAGAAATTTTAAAAGAACGAATAGGTGCAAGTGGTCCTAATACTGCGTCAGCCATGCCTTTTGACATACTTAAATAAGTGTCTGTGGCATTAATACGTATAGGGTTTCCACCTAAAGCTTTGACTATTTCAATGCTCACAGCATCCCATACAATAACTTTTTTACCTTTTATGTCGTCAAGAGTTTTGATTGGTTCTAAAGAGTGTATTTGCATTGGTGCAGAAGCCCATGTTGTAAAAGAAAAAGAATCTTTAGGGAATTCAGCTGCAATTTCAGGAAATTTTTCAATAAGATCTTGTGCAAGCAAGCTTCCAACAACTCCATTTGAAGCCATACCGGGAAGATCAACTATTCCTAAAACATCAACAACACCTGGTGACCAAGCCGAACGAAATACACCAAAATCTGTTCTTCCATCTTGAAGTGCTGCATACGCTTCACTTTGAGGATAAAGTGTGTTATTTGCAAAATAATTAAAACTTAATTTACCATCAAAATGCTTAGCAGTCTTTTCCATAAATGGAAGAAAAACATTCACTACCGTAGGATGTAATTCCGGATATCCACCTACAAAGGATAGATTTTTGAAATTAGCAGCATGTGCATTAATGCTCATAGCAAAAAATACTGCAAAAAAAGATAGACTTAACCTTTTAAAAAATTTAAAACCTAACATACACTAAACCCCTTGATATACAAAGTTGAAATTTAACTTTATACTTTTAAGAACATTATTAGCAAATTTTATAAACTTGTAAGCTAATTTGTCTAGAAATATATAAATCACCCAAAACTTATAAAAATAATATCCAAAACGCCTTGTTATTATTTTCACACATTAATATATAGCATTTTATAAATTTTTGTATATATTTTTCTTAAAATGCTTCAAATGAGACAATATTTAGAATATCATTACTTGTTTGATGAAGTGGTTTGCCCGTAACAATTGTGTTTTCTGCTAACCGGATCTCTTTAACACAGGAAGAAGTGTTCATCATCTTTTTATAATAGTTTTGTTATTTATTTCACTATTTTGAAAGTCAAAAGTGTTTTTATAAATTTACTTTCCTTGCATGTTATTTTTATTTATGTTATTTTTAAATTGTGAGAAAAATTTATTATGAATTGAAATATAAGGAGATTCCTATGCATTCAAGAAATGCTTTATTAAATCTAAAAAATCGCTATATTTCCGTATTGAAAAAATGTAACTTGCTAAATACATTCGGTTCTTTAGCCTTTGTGGGAGCGATTACCGCTTCCCTTTCTTTTGCAAATATGCTTATGCCTAAAAATGCAGAGGCTTTCACTCTGCCGACAGGGGATTATTTTTTTCTTGAAGAAGAAGATCAAAACAAAAACTATGTGAACATTTTTTCTTTTACAGAAGATGGTATATCTACAACTTATGGGCTTCTTTATCAAAACCCCGTAAGTTTAAATACTTTTTCTGACATCAATGATCTTTTGAAGGATATTATCCCTCAAAATGTTGAGGGGCGTTATATTGTTGGGCAAGGCTCAGCTCCGGCAGGAAGCCTTGACTTTGACACTGTGGTTAATGGTGTAACTACACCTTATTATGTAACACCTTTACAAACTCCGTCCGAACCACGTATTAACAACACCCTCAGTGCAGACATCACCAGCGGTGCTTTTTACGGTCAATCATCTGGCGGAGTAGGGACAAGCGGCGGAGCCATTTTGAATGAAAGTATAAATGGTGGCTACACTATTACTGCAGACTTTTTTAAAAATACTGCTCAGAATCACGGCGGGGCTTTTTATAATTATGCTAACAGTGGTAACGCCAACATTGGGGATATTACTGCCTCCTTCATAGCTAATACTGCTACTATAGGCCACGGCGGGGCTTTTTATAATTATACCAACGGCACTGATTCTACTGCCGGCATTGGGGATATTACTGCCAGCTTTATAGCCAATATTTCTGGAGATAACGGCGGGGCTTTTTATAATAAAACCGATGGCGATAACTCCACAGCCAGCATTGGGAATATAAATGCCTCTTTCATAGCCAATACTGCTACTATGGGCCACGGCGGGGCTTTTACGAATTTTGCCAGCGGCAATAACTCCACAAACAGCATTGGGGATATTACTGCCAGCTTTATAGCAAATACAGCTGACTCTCTTGGTGGGGCGTTCTATAATTTTGCCAACACCACTAACGCTAAAGCTAGCATTGGGGATATAAATGCCAACTTTATAGCCAATACTGCCGGTACCAGCGGTGGGGCGTTCTATAATTTTGCTTTAGGCGATAACTCCACAGCCAGCATTGGGAATATAAATGCCAGCTTCATAGCCAATAATGCCGGCAATAACGGTGGGGCTTTTTATAGTTATGCCATAAGCGATGCTACAGCAAGCATTGGTAATATTAATGCAGACTTTATTGATAATATTGCTGACACTAATAAGGTTAATGCTCTTCTTGGCCTTGGCGGGGCCATCTGGATCAATAGAAGCTTAAACTTCTTAGCTGATAGCAAAATGAATATATTTAGCGGCAATATGGATAATACAGGCTATAATGCCATATATATAGAAGATAGCGGACATGGGGTGGACTTAGCCTTAAACTTTAACATGCAAAACGTGGGGTCATTTATGCTTAATGATAGCATAAACACCAATGTGGATGGTTCATATGATTTAAATATCACAGGGCAAAATGTGGCAAATAACGTTTTTTATCTCAATAATACTGCTTTTGGAGTGAAAAATCTAAGCCTTAAAAATGAAAATCTTTATATGTGCTCTGTTATGCATGACAACACTAAATATCAAGGCACGATAGAAGCACAAACAGCCACTTTCGGTACAAACAGCATACTCACACTTGATGCGCAAAACTACACAACAAATGCCGCCCTTCAGAGAAATGGAGGCACAGGAGCTCTTACAGTTGAAGCAGACGCAAAACTTCAAATCGCAAATGCCACACTTGGGCAAACAACACTTGTTACAAGCGGTTTTGACGATACTAATTCAAGCATAGCACAAAATGCGTGGACGGGCAACAATATCCTCACTTCATTTTCCTTATATACTGCCAATGTGCTGAACGCAAACCCAAGCTCATATACCGTAACTTTTGCAAGAAAAACTGCCGAACAAATTATGGCAAGCTTTACGGGTATGCAACAAGCTACTGCTGATTATTTCGTCAACTTTACCCCCGATTATAGCGATTCACTCTCTGCTATGAGCTTCTTCACCACATTATTGGATAATGCTAATGGTTTGGGAATAAATAACCCCACACTTGTCACCATAACAATAGAAAGCCTTTTGCAAGCCGCAGCAGCAGGCAATACGGCTTCAAACGCTCTGCATATAAGCAATCTTTCTGCTGAAACAATCCAAAAATACCGCACAAACCTTTTAAATTCACAAGATAATCAAGCTGTCTATCTTGATGATGTTCGCAAACAAAATCAAGGGCTTAGTGCAGGTTCTGAAACTTCTGCCATAAGAAACGGCTTTGCAGTGTGGGCAACTCCATTTTTCAGTAATATGCACACAAGTGGCTTTGAAATGGGCTCATTCAAAAATGGAACAGATAGTAATCTCGGTGGTTTATCCATTGGTGCGGACTATACTTTCAATAATACATACCGCTTAGGACTTGCCATAAACGGTGGTGGAGGCTCATCGGAATCGAACGGTGATTTCAATAATACCACGAATGACTTTGATTTTTTTGGGGTTTCACTCTATGGTGCAACGTATTATAATAACATCACTTTATCGGCTGATATAGGCTATACGCAAGCCAATAACGATATTGAAATAGCTATGCCTACTATCCTTGGTTATTCACAAGCAGGTGCGGATATGGATAGCAATGTTTTCACTCTCGGTGCAGAGCTTTCCTATTTATACAAAACACAAATGTTTGATATTATGCCTTATCTTGGTTTAAGGTATACAAATGTTTCAACATCTTCTTATGATGTAAACGTGGGTGCTTCAATCTTGGTGCATACAGCTTCCGATAGTCAAAATATCTTTTCAATTCCTGTAGGTGTGATTCTCTCAAAAGAATTTGCAACTGCAAATAGTTGGAATATCACACCAAGCCTTGACTTGGGTATGATATGTTCTTTTGGCGATTTAGAAGCAACTTCCACTTCTTCAATCCCTACTGTAATAGGAAATGCGAAATATAAAGTTGAAAATATTGATGCATTTGCTTTCAATGGCGGAATTGGGCTTGAGGTTGCGAAGAATAATATGAGCTTTGCCTTGAATTATGATTTACAAGCTTCAGAGCATGAAACAAGCCATGGATTGCAAGCGACTTTTAGATATGAGTTTTAGAAAAATTAAAACAGAAAAACAAAAAGTAAAGACCTTCATTGACACATAGTGGTAACTGAATGCTGAATTGAAGAATTGAATTTATCGGGCTTTTACAAATGAAAGCCCGATAAATTTTAAGCCTATTTAAAGAAATTTTTTATAAGCCTGTTAAGTAATAAAGCATAAGGCTACATCGGTGTGAACTGTCAATAGATTACAACGGCCTTCCTTTAGGCGCACAAAGCTTTTCAAAGAGCAGAAATAGACATAACAGTAGTTATTTTTCTTTTTATTATTTTTAAATTAAGAAAAACTATAAAATTATCACTTCATCATTATTTTTTTTGTGAAGCCAATATTTCAATATATATGATTTAATTTGTGCAAGACAAAAAATTAAATGCTTTTTTAACATTTTTGATCATGGATCTTCCTTGACAATATTTGCTTTTCCTTATAGTCTATAAAAAATGTTAGTAATATATGGCTATTTATTTTTTATTAAAATGGAGGTGTTTATGATTGAGATTGGAACTAATGCTCCTGAGTTTTCTGCAAAAGCATATGAAAATGGTGCATTCATCGATGTTTCCCTTAAGGATTACCGCGGGAAATGGGTCTATTTATTCTTTTATCCGGGTGATTTTACCTTTGTTTGCGCAACAGAGCTTATAGCAGTTGCTGCAAAAATTGAAGAATTTAAAAAACTCAATGTGCAAGTTTTGGGCATCAGCACCGACAGTGTGTATGTGCACAAAATGTGGGAAGAGCAAGAGCTTTCAAAATTCTCTAACCAGAAAGTTCCATTTCCGATGCTGGCTGACAGTTGTGCACGCATAGGAAAAACTTATGGCGTTTTTTCTGAAAAATTTGATGTTAATTTACGCGGTAGTTTTATTATTGATCCTGAAGGTATTGTGCAAAGCATAGAAGTTCTTTCTCCTTCTGTTGGGCGTGATTTTGACGAAGCTTTACGCCAATTAAATGCACACATTCATGTTGATTCTTCAAAGGGTTGTGATGTTATTCCAACAGGCTGGAAGCCCGGCGAGCAAGTTCTTACTCCAAAACCTGAACTCGTAGGTAGAGTTTGGGAAACGTGGACTCCTCAAAATTGGTATAAAACATCATAAAAAATTGACTATGTTGTTTGTTGAGGTTCGTTAATAATTGAAAGTTATATATTGACCATATAACTTTATTTAATGATATAATAGGTCGTAGGTGTTGGAGATTTTATGACAAATTTACTTGGTGAATTCATGGGAACAATGGTTTTGATTAGCTTTGGTGGGGGTGCTGTAGCTAACAGTATATTAAGCGACTCAAAAGGATATGGCGGAGGTTGGATGTGTATTACAACAGGTTGGGCTTTTGGGCTTATGCTTGGGGTTTTTACTTGTGTTGCCCTAGGTGCTCCGCAAGGTGATCTTAATCCTGTTGTAACAATGGCAAAAACCTTAATGGGTGTGTATACTGTGAGTAATGCTTTAGCTACTATGGCTGTGCAATTTGTAGGTGCCTTTATGGGTGGTGTTGTTGTGTGGCTTGCTTTTTTACCGCATTGGGAGCGCACTCAAGAACCGGCTGCAAAGCTTGCTGTTTTTTCAACAGGGCCTGCCATTAAAAACACAGTTGGCAATTTTATATGTGAAGTGATTGCAACTTTCTTCCTTGTTTTCCTTATTTTTATGATATTCAATACTAATAATGGCACATTTCCTCCCGGCTACGGACCTTATATGGTAGCAGCTTTATTGTGGGGGCTTGGTCTATCTTTTGGTGGTCCAACAGGTTATGCTATGAACCCTGCCCGTGATTTAGGGCCACGCATCGCACATTTTGTGCTTCCTATTGCAGGCAAAGGCGACTCAAATTGGGCTTATTCTTGGATTCCTGTTGTTGCGCCTATAGTCGGCTCACTTTTAGCTTATACAGTTGCAAAAGTTTTTGGTGCAATATAATATCTAAATCAGAAGATATAAAAAGGATTATCTATGAGTGCAAAGTATATCTTAGCCTTAGATCAAGGCACAACTTCTTCCAGAGCTATTTTATTTGACAGTAAATCCAATATTGTTCAAGTTGAGCAAAAAGAATTTACTCAAATTTATCCTCAACCGGGTTGGGTTGAACATAGCCCAAATGAAATTTTTGATACTCAAAGCCATGTTGCGCGTGATTGTGTGAAAGCAGCAGGCATAAGCGGCAATGATCTTGCGGCTATCGGAATTACAAATCAGCGTGAAACCACTGTGGTTTGGGATAAAAAGACAGGCGAACCCGTTTACAATGCTATAGTATGGCAAGACAGGCGTACAGCAGGATTTTGTGATAAGCTTCGTGCAGACGGCAAAGCAGATATTATCCGCGAAAAAACCGGCCTTGTGCTTGATGCTTATTTTTCAGGCACAAAAGTTCGTTGGATTTTAGATAATGTCCCGGGTGCTCGTGCCAAAGCAGAAGCAGGTGATTTGCTTTTCGGAACTATTGACACTTGGCTTATTTGGAATTTAAGCAAAAAAGAATCTTTTGTGACAGATCCATCTAATGCAAGCCGCACATTGCTTTATAACATTCATACAGGGCAATGGGATGATGAACTTCTAGAAATTATTGGCGTTCCACGTAACATGCTTCCTGAGGTGCATCCATCATCAAGTGTTATGGCACACAGCCATCCTGAGTTTTTTGGAAAATCTATTCCTATTGCAGGTGTTGCAGGCGATCAGCAAGCCGCAACATTTGGAAATGCTTGCTTAGAAGAAGGCATGGCAAAAAATACCTATGGCACAGGTTGCTTCTTACTTATGAATACAGGCAAGCAAGCAAAAGTCAGCAAAAATAATATGCTTACAACTGTTGCTTGGCAAAACAAAAGTGGCTTATACTACGCACTTGAAGGCAGCGTATTTGTAGGCGGAGCTGTTGTGCAATGGCTAAGAGATGGTTTACAAATAATTAAGGATTCTTCTGATATGGAAGGTTTAGCCTCAACAGTGCCTGATAATGGCGGTGTGTATTTTGTGCCTGCCTTTGTTGGTCTTGGTGCTCCTTATTGGGATCAATACGCAAGCGGAACAATGATAGGTATAACAAGGGGCACAAATCGTGGCCACATTGCAAGAGCAACCCTTGAAAGCATCGCCCTGCAAACTCTTGATATTATTGATGCTATGCAAAAAGATGCCGGAGTGCCCTTACGCACATTACGAGTTGATGGCGGTGCAAGCCGCAACAGCATGCTTATGCAATACCAAGCTGATTTAACAGGTGTTGTTGTAGAAAGGCCGACTGTTACCGAAACCACGGCTCTTGGTGCAGCTTATCTAGCAGGCATTGCTGTTGGTTTTTGGGAATCAGAAGAAGAAGTTTCTATGAATTGGCAACTTGATCGCCGATTTGAGCCTAAAATGTCTGCCGATCAGCGCGAAGCACTGCTCTATCAATGGCACCGAGCGGTTGAACGTTCGCGTGCTTGGGTTGAAGAACCTAAATCTTAATAAGATAATAATGAGGAGTATAAATAAAACTATACTCCTCATTATTGTTTATTTTAGCTATAATAAAGTTTATAATGCCTTAATCAGTTCAAAATAATATAAAGTATGATAATTGTTTTGATGTGAAAATTATTTAGACTTTGACTTTTTATAAAAAATGTATATTTATTCTCATAGAATAAATAGAGAGAAAAAATGAAAGAATATCAAGTTGTCATTATAGGAGGCGGTGCTACAGGTGTTGGCATACTTCGAGATTTAAGTATGCGCGGAATTAAAGCTTTGTTGCTTGAACAGGGCGGTTTGGCACATGGCACTTCTTCACGCTTTCATGGGCTTTTGCACAGTGGTGCACGTTATGTTATGGGAGATATGGAATCGGCCCGTGAATGTATTGAAGAAAATATTCTTCTAAGAAAAATGTGCAAACAATGCGTTGAAGAAACTGAAGGTTTTTTTGTTCAAACACCTGAAGACCCATCTGATTATGTTAAACCTTGGTTAGAAGCTTGTGCACAAGCCGGCATTGAAACTACTGAAATTGATGTCAAACAGGCAAGAAAGCTTGAGCCAAACCTTGCTTCTGATATTCAAAAAGTCTTTCGAGTTCCTGATTCAAGCATAGATGGCTTCCGCTTAGTGTGGCATAATGCCGCAGTTTCAAGGGATTATGGAAGCAATTTCCTCACCTATCATAAAGTAACTGCAATTGAAACAGCTAATGGCAAAGTTGAAGGCGTGCATGTTATCAATGAAATAAATAAAGAAGAATTTTTTATTCCTTGCCAATATGTAGTTAATGCGGCTGGTGCTTGGTGTGGTGAAATTGCGCATATGGCAGGCCTTGATGTTCCTGTTTCTCCTGATAGGGGCACACTTATTGTTTTCAACTATCGCTTTACTTCAAGAGTTATCAATCGTTTACATAAAAGTTCTGACGGTGATATATTTGTGCCGCATGGTTCTGTAACTATTTTAGGAACAACTTCAAGCCCTGCAAAAAGCCCTTCAGATACTCGCCCAACAAGTGATGAAGTGCTAAGGCTTTTGGAAATTGGCAAGCCTCTTTTCCCTGATATAAATAATTATCGAATTTTAAGAGCTTTTGCCGGCACTCGCCCACTCTATACACCAAGTAATGTTTCAGGGCGTTCTGCAAGCCGAAACTTTAATATTGTTGATCACAATGAAGAAGGCTTGTTCGGATTAGGCAGTATTTTTGGAGGTAAGCTTACTACTTATAGACTAATGGCTGAAAAAATGTCTGACCTTGTTTGTAAGCATCTAAATGTGCAAAAAAGTTGCCGTACAGCTATTGAGCCACTAATAAATGAAGCTGATGATAAAACGCGTGCCAAAGCAAAAAATTTCTTTTCGGGGCAAGGTGTGCATCTTGTTGAAGAACGTCTTGGCAATGCCTTTACCGATGTTGTGGAAAAATTGGAAGAAAAAAATGGGAAAAAAAATGACCTTCTCTGCGAATGTGAAATGGTAAGCACAGAAGAAGTTATGCATGTAGCACAAGATGAAGCAACACATAGTTTAACAGATATTCGCTTACGCACACGACTTGGAATGGGCACATGCCAAGGTTTATTTTGTTCTTTACGCACAATTGGCACACTTACAGAAAGAAATATTCCTTTCAAGCTAAAAGCCACAGAAAATTTAAGTTCTTTTCTCAATGAGCGTTGGAAGGGTTTGCGGCCAGCACTTTGGGGAATGCAGTTGAAAGAATTAGAACTTGGGCGTGCTATCTATCTGGCCACTTTAAATATTGACGGAGCTGAGCATGAACAAGCAAAATAAATCTGACGTGCTTGTGGTAGGCATGGGCATGGCAGGTATGATGGCGGCATATACAGCAGCACAAAAGGGCAAAGATGTAACACTTTTAGCTTCCGGCCTTGGCTCTCTTTCTATTGCCAGTGGTTGCATAGATGTGCTTGGCTATATTCAAAATAATGCAAATTTACAGGCGGTTGATAATCCTTTTGAGGCATTCAGTAAGCTTCCTAAAAAACATCCCTATAATATTATTGGACATACTTCTGTTGAAAAAGCTCTTCTTGCCTTTCAAGATTTATGCAAGGCAGAAAATGTGCTCTTGCACCATAATCAAGCACAAAACACCCTTGTTCCAAGTATTATAGGCACGCTAAAGCCAACATATTTTTGCCCTGTTGCAAGTAACAGTGCACCGCTCTTTGCCGCAAAGCGTGTTCTTGTTGCCAGTGTAGATGCTATAAGAGATTGTCATCCTAAACTTATTGTACAGCAATTACAAAAATATTCTGAACTCAAAAACACGCATTTTGATACAGTTTCAATTACTTCTCATTTTGGAGCGGCTCATAGAGCTGTAAGCGCTTTAGATGTAGCTCGTTATATTGATTCCGCAGAAGGCTTTGCATGGCTACAAAGAAGTTTAGCTCCTTTAATGAAAGATTATGACACATTATTGATTCCGCCTATTTTAGGCACAAAACTTGAAACAATAACAGAAAAATCTTTATGGAAACAATTACAAAAAGCTTTGGACTGTTCAATAGTAGAAATGATCTCCTTGCCTCCTGGAGTTGGCGGCTATCGCTTAGCTTCTGTATTTATGTCTGCCATACGGAAGTTGCAAACTAAAGGAAATATTCGAATTATTGAAAATGCCACGATTTGCCAAGCAGAGGTTGAAAACAAACAATGTAAGGCACTTATGGCTCGTGGTGAAGGTGTACTTCATAAATACGAGGCTGAAAATTTTATTCTGGCTACAGGGGGAATCTTAGGTGGCGGCATCCAATCAAAGCCCGGTAAAGCATATGAAACTATTTTTGGTATTGAAATTGATATGCCTGCTAAACCTGAAGATTGGGCGGCAGATACAGCTTTTGGAAGCCATGCTTTCACAAAAATGGGTGTGAGTGTGAATGAAAAATTACAAGCTATAAATTCTTATAATGATGTTTTATTAGAAAATGTGTTTTTTGCTGGTAGAACAATCGGAATGTATGATTTTGCTGCAGAAAAAAACGGTAATGGTGTTGCATTGGCCACAGCTTGGCATGCCGCACAACAGATATAAAGCTATGAGGTATGTATGAGTAATATAAACCCTGATGCATGTATAACTTGTAGCACTTGCGTTGCACAATGCCCTATTGCGTCGGTTACTACAGAATTTTTAGGGCCACGAATGATTGGCCCAGCACAAGAACGTTTTCGTCTTATGGGCTTGCCTGAAGAAAAATCTCTTCACTATTGTTCAAATTGTAAAAATTGCGATATAGCGTGCCCGCATAATGTGCCTATCTCAACTTTTAATATGATAGCTCGTGGGGCATATTCAAAGGAAAATGGAAACTCTTTAAGAGATTGGATGCTTGCCCATGGCGCTGATATTGCAAAATATTTAGGTTTTATTCCTGCTTTTTTAAGAAATTTTGGCATGAAAAACCCTTTAAGCCGTGAAATTTTGCATGCTTTTGGTGTGCATAAAAAAGCCCCTTTGCCAAGTTTTGCACAAAAAACTTTTCGTTCACAATTTAAAAATATTAAGCAAAATGTGAGTGATAAAAATGCACAAGGCAGTGTTGTTTTTTTTCCGGGTTGTTATATAGATATCTATAACCCACAAATAGGCCTTGATATGATTTTTGTTTTAAATCAAGCAGGTTATGAGGTTATAATACCCGATAAAATAAACTGTTGCGGTTTGCCCATGGTTGCAAATGGCTTTTGGGAAGATGCTAAAAAAAGTGCAAGGCAAAATGCAAGAACCCTTTCACAATGGCAGAATAAAGAAATTCCTATCCTTACAGCCTGCCCTTCATGTTCACTTATGTTCAATGGCGATATTCCACATTATTTTCCTGAAATAACAGAAAATTATGGAAAAATAGCCCTACGAGATGCACAAGAATTTATTTTGCAATGTCTTGAAGAAAATAGGTTGAACACTTATAATAAAAAAGATACTACTTCTATCATGTATCACGCGCCTTGTCATTTAAGGGCTCAGGGTGCAGGGCTTTTAGGTTATGAGCTTTTGCAAAAAGTATATGGTGATAAAGTGCAAAATGCTAATGCAGGATGTTGTGGCATTTCAGGAAGTTACGGCTTCAAAAAAGAAAAATATGATATTGGCATGCAAGTGGGCCAAAAGCTTTTTGAAACTATTAATCAATCAGAAGTAGAGATTTGCAGCACTGAGTGCGGAACCTGCAGTGTGCAGATTGAACATGGAACAAAAAGCAAATGTTTGCATCCTATAAGCTTGATAAAGCAAGCACTTGAGCCATAAATTACTTTTATAAATTTACAATCTATGCTTTTCAAAACAATATGATAAAATGCCTGTTTGCTCGCTCAGTTAATTATCATATCTTCTAATTTATTGTCCAAAAAATTCATTTGAATCACTTGGTGCACTTTCTCTATCTATGTGCGTATACTCTCGAATTGATTGACAAATTGTAATATTATAGCTTTCAAATAATTTATTTTTTCCTTCTTTTTGGCTCATTCTGTGCTCTAGATTATTTCGCCACTTTGCAAGTGCTTCTTCGCTCTTCCACACATTCAAAGAAAGAAGTTTCCCCTCTTCATTAAGGCTTGTAAACCTTTCTGCACGAACAAATCCATCAGCACTTACAAGCAATTCTTTAAGCATTGCCGCAAGTTCCAAATATTTTTTCATGCCTTCTTTTGTCGGTTTTACTTCAAACAATACAAGAATATTGCTCATAATTTTTCTCATAATTTTATATAATTAGCAAAGGAAGAATAAGGGGAAATATTATTTAGGGATATAAAGTTTGTTATTTTGATTGCTTTGCACTTCTCA
>CAYJHJ010000038.1:0-18644 GCA_964370095.1 uncultured Desulfovibrionaceae bacterium
CGCAACCTGCTGATTACAAATCAGCTGCTCTGCCAATTGAGCTACACCAGCACAGAAAGAATATTTATAATTCTTCTTTACTTTTGTCAAGGAATTTTTTCTATTTTTTTAATTTTTTTATACTTTTATCTTCGAATTTGCTGTATGTTATTGATTTATTAAACTTTATTTGTTGATTTTTATCTTCATTTTCTTTGATTTATATTTAGAATTCAAGTTTTTCATACTTCTTTTTTTCTTCAATCTCTTCTTTTTCATCAATAAAAGTTTCATAGCTTACCATTTCTTCTGTAAGTGAAATCTCTGACTTTTTATTTGTATTTTCAAGAAGTGCATCTTTAATCGATGGCAAAGGAACAACTTTATTATAATTAGGATAGAAATTATCCAGTTCTTTAATATTGGGATCTTCTTGTATAATAATATTAGTTATTGATTTACCGTTTTCTTTATCTTCTTCATTTGTTGGAAGCATAGAAAGATGAACTTTGCTTTTATTTTCTTCATTAAAATTTAAGTGAAGCTCTTCTTTTTTATCTTCATTGCTTTTAATGCTTTCTTGAATAAGCTTTAATTCCTCTTCTTTCGTGCCTTTAGCCGAAAGAAATTGTGGATTTTTTGCTTCTTCCAGGTATTCTTGTATTTTTTCACGGAAATTCATTCTACGAATATTTTGATCTAAAATATAATCACTGCCTATGCGTAAAAGATATTCAGCATGTGTTCTGTCTTTATAAAGCGAAACAATTATGCAATGCGCAAGTGAATGTTCACCTTCAAATGCTCTTAATTTCGCGATAAATTCAGAAACTTGATTTCCGCTTAAATTCGCGTCAAGAATAATAATACCGCAAGGAGAGCTTGTGTATTGATTATAACATTCTTCAAGTGTCATTGCTTCAAAAACATGGCAAGGAATTTTTTCTAATTTAAATGAAAGAAGATATCTTTGCGAGCTTTCTTTTGCAACAACAAGAATAAGCGAAGGCTCTCTGTATAAATCCTTTGAAATTTCTTTGTGGTTTTGCAATTCTTTTTCATTTAGTGGAATTCTTTTTTCTGTTTCTCCATCATCTTCAAGTGCTGTAAATGCTAAAACAAACGAATATTCAATTCCTTGTTCAGTTGTTTCCACCTTGAACTCACCATGATGAGTGGATGTGATTTCCCAAATTTTTGAAAGAAGGGAAGAGGAACGCGAAACAGGTGGCTGCCCAATGCCTGAATCACCAATAATAAATTTAAGTCTTCCGTAGTTATTGCTTGTTTCATCTCTTTTAACATGCACATAGACCAAGCCTTTTTTAGTGGCTCGTATAGAGTCAGATAAAAGCTGATATAAAAGTGAGGCAAGGGCGTCTTTTTCGCCTACATACCAAAGCCCTAGATGCGGAGAGCAAAACCATGAAAGAGCAATTTGTTTCGCGCTTGCTTCATAGCGGATTTTTTCATATACTTGTTTTAAAATTTCTTGTAAATTGAAAGCAATTTTTACCTTTGACTGCAGTGGTTTATTTAAAACAAGTTTTGGTAAGGAAGTTGAAATTGTGCTAATATCTTTGCCAATACTTAATACTTTTTGTACATGATCTGCAATTTTAGCTTTTTGTTCAGGATCCGTGATGGAATCAAGTTGCTGTTCAATAAAATAAACTTGGTGCATGAAGGAATCAAGTGGCACTCTAAAGGCTTGTTCTATCCGTGCAAAAACTTGTGGTGAATTAAAATCAATTTCTTCATACCATATATCAGAGGAAGCATCAGTTCTGTTTTGCACTTCACCTACAGCTTCTTGATTTTGAGCTATAATAGTTTGCTTTGTAGTTGTTTTTTCTTCAATCGTGTTTTCTTTATCAATATTAAGGTTAAAGGAATTTTTGTTTGAAGATTTTTCTTCACCCATATCGAGTTTGTTTTTAGTAATAGTTACGGGCTCTCCCACAACTGTTGATCCCTCAGAATAATCATTTGCAGAAGTGTTTATTTTAAAATCACCTGTTTGATTTTTTGACTTTCCATTTGCTCGAATATTTTTTCTTTCGTCTTGATTTTCAGAATTGTATATAATTCTGGGGCTCATAAAAAGAATAAGGAGGGAAAGCAAAAGCCCAATATGCGGTATAAGTGTCCAAATATCTGTTTTTGTTGTGCCACCAACACCTAAAAGAGCAATAATTTCTGTAATTAAAAGTATAAGAAGCACAAGAAAATAGCGTGCACTTGCTTTAATGCTTTTTAGCATAAGATAGAATGTGGGCAACAATAAAATACTGCAAAGTAAAGGCCATAGGTTAATATAGCGCACTATCCAAGAAAAAGATGGAACAAAGGGGCAAAGGGCAATCAAAATTCCCAAAAGACTTAGAACAAGGAAGATAAAATCAGTTTTTGGTGCATAGATTAATAATGACATGCAATATCTGCCTAAAAGTATTAAGGAAAATAGAGTGCCGGCAAGTGCAAAATTACCTTGTAAATTAGCTGGGATAATATGCCCTGCAGGTGTTAGAGGTATGCCATAATAGGCTACTGCCAAAGCAGAAAATCCAAATAAAGCGGACCAAAAACGCCAGCTACTTTTTTCAAGTGCTGATCTTATAAGGCAAAGGAAAGAAAGAATAAATATTCCAAGAAATACTATATATTTAGGATTTTCAAGGTAAATATTTTTTTCTGCATCTTCGTAAGTTTCTAAAAATGGGGCAAACCATAAGGAGGGCAAACCTTCAATGGCAATATATACATAGCCGCCGTTTTCGAGTGAAATTTCATTTATTTCTTTATTTTCAACAGGCAGAGGAACATTTGTGGTATTTACATCCTCTTCTTTTTCTGAATTTTCTTCTGAATTTTCCTTTTGAGAAGGAATGTTTTTTAATATAATGTTATTATTTTTTTGAACGCTAAGCATCAGTGCATTGTTTTTTGCATAGCTATTTGGTGTTGTGATAATATTTGAAATATTTTCACCTTGATTTTCTTTATACCAAGCTTTGGCATTGCCTTGTACTGTATCACCTAAATCAATAACAAAAAGCTTGCTATCTTCTGTGGAGGCAATTGCATCAAAAGCAAATCTAAGCCATACAAGGCCTTGAGTGTTGGGAAGATATAAGCTTTGATAAGGTGCAAAAGTTGAAACAATGGCTGCATCACTTACGCTAGTGATATTCATTTTTGCTTCAGTATCAATATAGTATTCAAGGTAGGGCATAAGAGCTAAAGGTAAAATTAGCTCTTCAGCAGTTATTTTTTTTGATGTATTTACAGGGATTGTTGCTTCTGATAAAAAGCTTTCCTCAAGAGTTTCGGGCATGTTTTGAGGAGGCTCTACTACTTGATCGGCAAAAGCAAAAATTTGAGTCAAAAAAATACAAACACATAAAATAAAAAACTTAATGCTTTTCATTAGACGCCCTTTTTTTTAATTTTGTTCTAATTCTTTAATAAACTCTGTCATAGGTCTTCCGTTTGGTCCTTTCACGTCAGGAAACTTTTGCACAAGAATCTTCCAGGTGTTTAGCCCTTCTTCTTTTCTGTTTAAATCATAAATAAGAACAACACCTCTATTAAGGCGTGCATTGACATGGTTAGGATCAAGAGCAAGCACTTTGTCATAGGTTTCGAGTGCTTTATCAAATTGTCCATTTGCTCTATACATAGTGCCCATGTCAGTCATTCTATTTGTATTATTTGGGGCAAGTGCCAAAGATTTTTGATAGGCTTCAATAGATTTTTCGTATTGATCAGTGTCAAAATATAAATTTCCAAGATGTCCCCAAATATCAGCATTGTTAGGATCGTTCGCAGCTTTTGCTTCTTCTTCAGCTATGTGTGCCAAAAGTTGATTGTTAACATTCATGGATTGTCCACTGCCTGAATTATTGGGGTTTAGAACTTGCTTTTGTATTGCTGCTGATTGTGATGAAGTGCCCCCAAGAAAAGTTTGCCCAATAAATAAGCCGACAAAAAAAGCTAAGGCAATAGCAATATAGGCAGTTGATTTTGGCATGGTGTTGTTTTGTACATTCTTTTTTTCAGACATAATTTTATCCCTTTATTTAATAATTTCTCTTAAATTTGTAATGCTTAGTTGACAAAGCACTTCATAAGCAATCGTATCCCACCATTTAGCAAGCTCTTCAGGTAGGATTGCATTTTTTCCTTCCCCTCCAAGAAGATAGATATAATCACCCTCACGGGCCTCACATGAACTCACATCAAAAAATGAAAGTTGCATGCAAACATTTGCAAGCCTGCTTATTCTTTTTCCTTGATAATAGGCATAAACTGGTTTTGGTTTCACACCTTCTGAAACAACGGATCTTCTGTAGCTGTTTGAATAGCCAATGGCAACAACCGCTATTTTTGATTTTTTGTCAGTCTTTGAGCCAAGGCAATAACCAACTTGATTGTCTTTTTCAATTTCACGCACAGATAAAATAGGTGCGCATATATTCATAACAGGCTTTAATCCTTTTCCTGTTTCTTCCCATTCAGTGCCATAAAATGGATTAACACCATACATGGCAACCCCTAAGCGTGAAACATCTGCAATGGGTTTTTCATTAGCTAAAATGCTTCCGCTTTGCCCCATAGAAGAAAGAACATGCGGAAATTTTTCTTTAATTTTTTTAGTAATTTCTTTAAGCATATTGGCTTGGGCATTTGAAAATTCACAAGCTTCACTTGAAAGATTATCGCACATGGGTAAATGTGAAAGGTTAAACTTGAAGTTGATTTTCTTATTTTCAATATATTCAAGGATATAAGGGATATCTTCAAAAGCAAAACCTAAGCGATTCATACCTGTATTCCACTTCAGTGCAAAAGGAACATTATTTTCAACAGCATGATTCAAAGTTTCTTTATTATGAGCAACTGTGATGATATTATTTTCTTTTGCAAGCCTAATATCTTCTTTGTTCATTGTGCTTATACCATCAAGAAGAGGAATTTCGCCAAGTAATGCAAGAATATCTTCTTGTATACCGCTTTTTCTTAAGCTTACTCCCTCATTGATATTGCCAACAGCAAAAGCAACAAGTTTTTTTTCATGATCAAATTTTTTGCAGAGTTTAGCAATATCACAAAGCCCATGCCCATAGGCATTGAATTTAACTACAGGCATAAAATATTTTGTATTTTTGGACAAAAGCTTCAAATTGCTTTCAAGTGCAGATTGTGAAATCTGCATTTTATGCATGGCGTGCGACATGGAATTCCTCTTTACAAAAACAATAGAGTAAAAAAAAATTAAAATACTTTTGATAACTTTTAGAGATTTTCTAAACTTTATAAATTTTTATCAGAAATCTCGTAAAATAGCAAGTTTAAAGTAATTGAATTATAGAAAATAAATAAGTTGAATTTTTATAAAAAAGGATATATTCTTTATAAAAAATAAATGATACTTTAATTTTTATCTATCTAAAGTTGGTAACTACTTTGTATTTCATTAACTATACTAAATCTTACATTAAATTTTTTGCCTTTATCGCTTATTTTCTTGCCTATATTTTTTGCGGGTCAAGTGTTGCTTTTGCTGACACTATTTCAGCCTTGCCCCTTGAAACGCAAAATTCAGAAGATAAGTGGAAGCTTACGGCAGATTTAGTAACCACTTTAGATAATGGTGCTATAATCGAAGCTCATGGGGATGTGGTTTTGCAGAGAGGGAATGATATCCTCAAAGCAGAATTTATTCGATATTATGAATCAACAGATTGGGCTTTTGTGCGTGAAAACGTGTATGTAAAACTTGGAAAAGATGAACTTTTTGCAGAAGAGGCTGAATTTGATTTAGTTACATCTACAGGTTTTTTGAAAAACGGCAATGTTTTTATGGAAGGTCCGCACGTTTACTTTGAAGGCGAACATATTAATAAATATTTAGGCGATCGATATTCTTTTGTAAACGCAGAAATCACTTCTTGCGACCCTGAAAATCCTGCATGGGCTTTGAAGGCTAGTTCTGCAACTGTTGAAATTGACGGTTATGCAACCCTATCAAGGCCAAATTTTGTAATAGCAGATGTTGATTTGCCGCCTGTTCCTTTTCTTGTTTTGCCTGTTAAAACAACAAGGCAATCAGGCTTGTTGTTACCTGATTACGGCACAAGCACTTTGCATGGCATCTTCTATACACAGCCATATTTTTGGGTGATAGATGATGAAAGAGATGCAACTTTCTATGCTTCCTTCATGGAAGAATCAGGAATAATGTTGTCAGGTGAATATCGATCACACACAAGGCTAAATTCAAAAACATTACTTGCTGCAGATTATCTTTTTTCCACATCGCAAGATTATGAAGACAATCGCTACTGGCTTCGTGGAATGAGTGATGGAAAAATATATAATACTTCATGGAAATATAAAATAAACATTGATTATGTTTCTGACCCTACTTTCTTATTAGATTATGATTATAGTTTAACAGGCCATGAAAATTCCAACAATGATTTTTTCAGTTTTTTTGGTCGTGAGCTCGCTTCAATAAACCGTAACAGAGTTACAGAAGGCTATATATATAATAGATGGGGTGAGGTTGAAGCAACTTTAGGCTTTGAATATATACAAGACCCTGATTACGGAACAAACTTTGACAGAGATACTGACCCTACTGTTCAAAAATTGCCGGAGCTTGGGCTTTATGTTTACCCGCTTGCAAGTGCTTCTTTTCCTCTTCAATTTGATGCTTCACTTCAAGGTTCATATAATTACAGAAGATATGGCTCATCAGGAATGAAGACAGAATTTAAACCAAGGGTAAGCATACCATACGAATTTGGTTTTATTTCAACGCTCACTCAAATGGGGCTTAATCAAAGAAATTATTTTATGGGAACTTCTTCGGCAAGCTCTGCACCTCTTGAAACTGAAGGGGATATACATGAAAATGCCTCAGATACACTTTTTGATATGAAGTTTCAAGCTTCAACACAATTTGCAAAAGTGTGGGATTTTGGTTTTGATAAGTCGGAAAGTGAAAATTCGCCTTCACAAATAGTGGCTTTAAGGCACACGATAGAACCAAGGCTTAGTTATTCATACCTTGAAAGTAATGATCAGGAGCATTTGCCCTACTATTCTATTGATGACAGAATTTTACCTGAAAACGAAATCAATTTATCTTTCAGAAATATCTTCACCACAAAAATGCAAAGATTGACTTTAAATAAGGAAACTAATGAAGAAAGTTCTTCTTCAAGTTTTAGAAACATTGCTTATGTTGATATTAATTTTGGCTATGATTTCAAAGAGGCATCAAGAAAAGAAAATCTTGAATTTGAAAGAAGGCCTTTTAAAGATATTTCTGTTGATGCCCAAATAAATGCTTTTGGGCTTGGGCTTGATTCACAATTGAGTTATTCGCTTTATGGGGATGGAATCACGCGTTTTGATATAGGTACACGTATCCCTCTTTTTGCTTTAGAAAAATATCTTACATGGGATATTGATTATAGTTATCGGCATGAAATGTATAATTATCAAGAAATTTTACGTTATTCAACAAGTAATAATATTTCACTTTCCTCTGAGGCAAATCTAATACGAAATACTTTCACTTTCAGGCCGGCTTCTTTTTTAGATTTGAGAGTTGAACACTATACAAACTTGAAAACACATGACAGTTATGAATGGGATGTTTCTGCAAACTTTAAACATCAATGCTATGTATTTTCAGTGAATTATATAAAAAATCAGGTTGAAGAAAGATATAGCGTAAGCGTGATATTGCCGGGGATTTTTGAATAAAATTATTTTAGGGTTTAAATATGTTTCTTATTATAGGCTTCATTGTTGTTGGTATTCCAATAGGATATTTATTAAAAACAAATGAAAAAGTTAAAAAAATTGTTTCAGAATTATGCTCATACACTATATATGCTTTGCTTTTTTTTCTTGGCCTGCAAATGGGCGCCAATGAAAAAGTAATGGCAAGCCTTGGCACTATTGGGTTAAAAGCATTAATATTTGCCTTGACTGTCAGCTTTGGAAGTGCGATGGCAGGAATTTTAGTTAAAAAGCTTTTGAAGGCTTTATAGGAATAGCATGAAAAGTTCTCTTATTATTCTATCTTTTATGCTTGTTGGTATTGTGCTTGGCTATTTTGGGCTTTATCCTGAAGTTTTTTTGCACGGCGAACTAAGCCTTTATATTCTTTATGTTCTGCTTTTTCTTGTGGGGATTGGGCTTGGCTTTGACTTAAAAGCCCTTTTGGTAATACGCGAAATGAAGTTGAATATTCTCTTTGTTCCTCTTGGTATTATTATTGGTGGGCTTTTATTTGGTGCTATAACCGGTTTTTTACTGGGTTATGGTATTGTTGAGGGCTTGGTGGTTGCCTCCGGCTTTGGTTATTATAGCCTTGCCTCAGTTTTAGTTACAGAAACAGGCAATACGGAGCTTGCATCAATAACAATGCTGGCTAATATGCTTAGAGAAATTTTTACTATTGCTTTTGCTTATTTTTTAGTGAAATTTTTTGGAAAGCTTTCACCTGTTATGGTGGCAGGTGCTGCTGCGATGGATACGTGCTTGCCAATGATTGCAAAAGAATCAGGCGAACGTTATGCATTAGTAGGTATTTTTTCAGGCATGGTGCTTACTTTGGTTGTGCCATTTTTGCTTCCCGCTTTATTGGCAATGCTTGAAAAATAATTATATTTTTTTACAAAATAAACAAAAAGCATCGCTCATTATTTGTTTATTAAAAAGAGGAAATTATGCCTTTAAAAGATATCTTTAATTTTTCTGACCCTGCCATCTATTTAATGGATGCCTCTGCCTTTATTTATAAGGGTTTTTACGGTAACATGAAGATGACAAGAGCAGATGGCTTTCCAACAGGTGCTATCTATACTGTTGCAAGGGTATTATTAAAACTTATTAAAGAAGAACAGCCAAAATACTTTTCCTTTATAAAAGATGGAAAAGAAAAGAATTTTCGTCATGATATCTATCCTCTTTACAAAGCAAATAGGTCAACAACCCCTGAAGAGCTGATTGTGCAATTTGAACCTATTGAAGAATTGGTAAAGGCTTTTGGTTTGCACCTTGAAATTTCAAAATTTTGTGAAGCCGATGATTGCATAGCCTCACTTGCAAAAAAGTATAGAGATGAAAATAACATTGTTATAGTTGGACTTGATAAAGACTTGAAGCAATGCTTGCATAAAAATGTGCTTATGTGGGACCCTTCACTTTCAAAATCAAAAGAATCAAAAATAATCACTTTAGAATCTTTTGAAAAAGAAAGTGGTTTAACGCCGGAACAATGGCCGGATTTGCAAGCAATCATAGGTGATTCAAGTGATAATATTCCGGGTATTAAAGGCATAGGCCCGGTTACAGCAGGGAAATTGTTTCAGGAATTTCCATCTCTTGAAAGTATAAAAGACAATTTTGAAAACCTTCCTCCAAAATTAAAAGATAAATTTGAAAATAATCTTGACGCTATGTTTTTGTATAGAGAATTAACAACTCTCAATACAGATTGCTGTAAAGAAATTTCTATGAACGATTTGGAACTGAAAGGTATAAACCTTGAAGCTTGCACAACTTTTTTCAGAACCTATGAAATGCCAAGCTTGCAGAAAGAATTGATGTATCTTGTTGATAGAAAGCTTGTTCGCGTTTGTGAACAAGGCCAGAGTGAAGAAACGAAAAATAAGAATTCAGAAGAAATAAGTGAAGAAACGATTGCTAAAAAAAGCCAAACAAAAGCAAGCCAACTTTCTTTATTTGATGATTTAGTTGGCACTGTGAATAAAAAATCTATTGAAGAAAGAAAAACTCTGCCCACAAAAAATGAAATCAAAGAAGTAAATGAAGTGGCAATTTTACAGGCTTCTTTAATAGATAGAAATGCCAAAGGTTTTTATATAGCTTATAAAGAAAATGATTTTACTGAATTTTATTATGAAGGCAAAAATGAAGAATTAGAAAACTTTATTTCTAATTTTGAAAGTTTGGTTTGTTTTAATTATAAAGAATTGATAAAAAAATGTTCTTTCTTGTATTCCTTTATTGAAAAGAAAAATACAAAACTGAAAGCAGTGTATGACCTTTCCTTGATTTCCTATCTTCTAAATCCTGAACAAAGAGATTATTCTTGGCCAAAAGTTTCTAATTTTTTTAGAGAGAAAACAAGAGATATTGCCTTTGAGAATGTGGGTATTCTTTGCCTTGCTTTGAAAAACATTTTTATTGAAGAAATGGAAAAAGCCAATATATCAAAGCTTTATAATACATTAGAATTGCCCTTGGTGGCCGTGCTTGGAAGTATGGAAGAGCGGGGAATTTTGCTTGATATTGAAAGCACTGAAGAATTTTTAAAGGAAGTTCAAGCTGAGCTTGAAAGGCAAACAAAAGAAATTTATGCACTTGCCGGAAAAGAGTTTAATATACGCTCTGCTCAGCAAACAGGTGATATTTTATTTAATCACCTTGCATTAAAAAGCGTTGCCAAAACAAAGGGTGGGCAAGTTTCCACCTCGCAAGAAAGTTTAGAAAAAATTCAAGGTGAGCACCCCATCATAGAAGCATTACTTGAATTTAGAAAATTTGAAAAACTACGCTCAACATACCTTGAGCCCTTACCAAAGCTTGTTGATAGTCAAGGAAGAATTCATACAAGCTTTAACCAAATGGCAACAGCAACAGGCAGATTATCTTCCTCAAACCCAAACCTACAAAATATCCCTATAAAAGGAAAACTTGGGCAAAGGGTGCGCTCTTGTTTTATTGCTGAAGAAGGGCGATCATTAATTTCAGCCGATTACTCTCAAATTGAGCTTCGAGTTTTGGCCCATTATTCAAAAGAGCCCACTTTGCTTGAAGCGTTTAAACGCGATGAAGATATTCATAAATCAACAGCCGCACTACTAAATAATATTAAACTTGAAGATGTAAGTCTTGAAGATAGGCAGGCAGCAAAAACCATTAATTTTGGCTTGTTGTACGGAATGGGGGCAAGAAAATTAGCTCAAGACATTAAAGTATCCACAAAAGAAGCCCAAGCATTTATTGCTAGATATTTTGAACGCTTTTCAGGGATAAAATCTTTTTATGACACAACTTTGCTTGAAGCTAAAAAAAATGGATATGTAACAACATTGGCTGGTCGCCGCCGACAACTTACTGATTTGTACAGCCAAAGCCGCCAAGCACAAACTTTAGCAGAAAGGCAAGCGATTAATACTCTTATTCAGGGTTCAGCCGCGGACATTATAAAAATTGCCATGCTTATGGTTTATAATGATGAAGAATTGAAATCATATGATTCCCATTTGCTTTTGCAGGTGCATGATGAGTTGATATTATCTGTTCCTCAAAAGCATGCAGAAAAAGCAGGGAAAAGGCTTGAGTATCTTATGTCTGCTGTTAAAGTGGAAGAGGGTGTTGACTTTGCAGTGCCTTTGAAAGTAGAATATTCAGCAGCCAAAAACTGGCTTTTAGCACATTAGATTTTTTATTCTAAGAAAATAAAAGGCAATGAAATAAATTTCATTGCCTTGTTTTTTTGTTAAAATAGTGGATTCATTTATTCATTATGCATCATAACAGCAAAAATTATAGGTTGTTCGTAGAAATATCGGTTGATCCATGAAACTGTGCCATAGTCATTTTTATGCGTTCCTCTGGTGCTGGAATTTGTTTCTTCAATAAAGTCAATTCCTGCAAGCGGTGTTTGTCCAATTGTGTAGTCGCCAAGCCATAATGGGGTGTTTCCTGCAAGTGAAAAAACTGCAGGATCCATTTGTACATAAGAAAAAAGCTCACGCATGTCAAAATATGTGATAAACACGCCCAAGAAAGCTCCCTCATTGTCAAATGCCGGCCTACCAACCAAAATTATTTGTCCTTCTCCGTCAGCTTGAACAGAAACACGTATTTTTCTAAGGTTTGGCTTTCCTTCTCTTTGTTCTAGTTCCGTTTCTTCTGCTGACAATAATTGAGCAAAATTCAACGAGTTTGAATATTGTTCAGGGTATGCACCTGTAACTTCACCTGAAGTATTTATAAGCGCAACACCTGAAACCCAAGGAAATCTGTTCATAAAGGCTTGCAATTCAGCACCTGAAGGCGGAAGGCTGATTTGCTCTAAATGGTCTTGAAAGGAAGTAAGCTGATAGTCAACCCTTATAAGGTTTGTTGAAAGCAATGCTTCTGCATCAGAAATTTCAATAATTTCTTCATAATCAACTTCAACAGGGCTGTTGATATAGGTAAAATAAAGTCTCTTGGTTGTTTTCCATGACTCAGCATCTTGGATAGTGCTGCATGCTTGTAAGCTAAGTGTAAAAGTAATAGCTGTAAAGAATAATAGAATTTTTTTCACTTGTTTTCCTTTCTTATTATGAAGTTATTACTCTGCTTTCAAGTCGAACAGCCAAATTTTCAAGCATGTCAAGCATTTTAGGCGAAAGAGCGTCTGATTTCTCTTTGGCTTTTGCTTCAATAGTCGGCTGGATATCTTCTTTTGTTTCAGCAGAATCAATTTCTTGTTTAGGTGAACTTTTTTGCTCTTCAAGCTGGTGTATGCGATTTAATAATTCTTGTTTATGAATGTCATCATCAGCACACTCTAAAAGTTCTGTATAGATTTCCAAAGAGCCTTCAATATCACCCTGTTCAGCTAAAAGATCAGCCATTGAACGAGTGTGAGTTGAAGTTTTTGCTTTGCGTTCATTTTTATCATCATTATTTTCAAAACTAAGGCTTGAAGCTTCTTCTTGCTCGGCTTCATAGTGTGAAGGTTGCATTTCAACCTCAGGCACTTGTTCAGCAGCAGCGAGAGGACTTGCCATTGTTACAACAGGATTTGCTGCAACTTGAGCAATAGGGGGATAGAAAGATAAATTTTCTGAATAATGATAGATACCAGCCTGCAAAACCTCCATCAATGTGAGAGAAGGATTTGAAAAGAAGGTTGAAAGTAGGGCAAGTGTTGAAGAAATTGTGCTGTTTTCTTCAGCTATGAGCTTGCTCCAAGTAGCCCAAAAAGCAGGATATTTTTTTAATATATCAGTGAACTGATAAAGCTGTATTTGTGCACTTTCTATTTTGTCATGCTTTGAAAGCAAATCAATATAATAAAGACGTGCCTCAAGATAATCCGGCTGCCTTTCAAGGCCTTTTGCTAAAACATTAAGGGCTTCATCAATCTGCTCTTCTTTTTCTAAAAGCTGTGCGTATAAAAAGAAGACTCTTGAAGAAGGATCGATTTCAATGATTTCACGATAAAGGTTCAGCTTTTCGCTCAAAGTGCTTTGAGTGCTTGTGTTTAATGAGGAGTTATTGCACATCTTTACTCGTTCCTTCTATATCAGAAAAGGTGGGTGCGGCTTGCTTTTGTTCAAATACGTAAAGAATTTCAGTGTTTTTAACATATTTTAGTTGCTGACGTATAACTTTTTCCAAATAGGCTTCATCTGACTGCAGCAAACGAATTTCTTCAGATAAGACTGAGTTTTTTTTATCAAGCTCATTGATTTTATGATCAAATTCAGCAGAATCTGCTTTAACTTTTTGCCAATGCCCTATGCTTTGATCCCCAAATAATAAAGTTGCAGCAGCAAATAGATTAAAACAAAGGCAAATTCCAAGTACAGTAAGTTTGATAAGAAGGCTCATGTCGTTTTTTGCTTGCATAACTTAATGAAACTCCTTATGAATTTTTTGAAAAGTCGGAGTCTGATTGACTCCATGAATCATAAAAATTAATAAAATATCTATACCCTGAATAAACAGTGAGTGCAAGCGCAATAGCGAGAAGAATGTATCCCAATATATTGATATTTATGCCAAAAACAGGATAATGCAGCATAAGTGGAATAAGGGCAAGCATTTGAAAAATTGTTTTAAGTTTGCCATATCTGTCAGCAGCGATAACAATGCCTTCATCCGCAGCAACAGCTCTTAAGCCGGTAACTGCAAGCTCTCTAATAATAACAACTATTGCTGTCCATGCAGGAAGCCAAGAAAGCGCAACAAGCATAATAAAAACTGAGCAGATAAGCAGTTTATCAGCAAGAGGATCAAGAAATTTACCAAAATTTGTTATAGTTCCGAAGCGTCTTGCAATATAACCATCAAGTATATCGCTTAGGCTTGCAAGAACAAAAAATAAAGTTGCCAAAAAGCAGAACAAGGGTGAAGGGAAAGCAAGTAAAACAAGAACAGGAATGATGGCCAAAACACGCAATAAAGTGATTTTATTGGCTAAATTAAGATTATTCCAGAAGCTTATGCCTTTAAGCGACATGCCTTTCCCCTTTAAGTATAGAAACTTTAACATATTTTTCTAGAAATATAGCCTGTTTTTGTTTGTTTTGCAAGCATTTTTTCAATACTTTAAAATTTTAATCCTTTGTCTTGTATGACTTAGCGTGTTAAATTCATAAAAAGCCTTAAAATATTGCATGATAATAAACTTTGACAAATAAAAAAAAAGGCTTTATTACATGAAAAATTAAATATTAGGTTGTGATATGGCAAATTTTTATGTCGTAACATTTGGCTGTCAAATGAATGTGAACGATTCTTTATGGCTCACTAGGGCATTAGCTTCTAAGGGGCATAAGGAAAGCGAGATAAAAGAGGCGGATTTTTTCATCCTCAATACATGCTCTGTGCGGGATAAGCCTGAGAAAAATGTGCATAGCACCATAGGGCGATTAAAAAAAGCAAACCCCAATATGTGGGGCCTTGTGATGGGTTGTGTTGCCCAACAATTAGGAAAAGAGCTTTTTAAAAGGCATACTAACCTTCGCTTGGTGCTTGGCACAGATACTTTATATAATGCGCCTGAATATATAGAGGAAATCCTAAGTCGTGAAAATGGCAAAGGCAAGAAAAAGTCTGTACACACTGAGTTTTCGCAAGTTTTTCCTGATAGGTATCACTACCTAACACCTGAAGAAAAAAATAAATCTGTTGCTTATGTCAATATCATGCAAGGCTGTGATAATTATTGTTCTTACTGCATTGTTCCCTACACACGCGGGGCACCAAAATCACGCTCTACTGAGTCTATTTTAGATGAATGTAAGGCGTGGATAGATCAAGGAGCAAGCGAAATTCACCTTCTGGGGCAAAATGTTAATGCATTTGGTTTAGATAGATTGAATGATGGCTCTTCTTTTACTGACTTATTAAGGAAAATTGATAAGCTTGAGGGTGTTAAAAGATTGAGGTTTATGACTCCACACCCTAAAGATTTAGCCGATGATACTATAAATCTTTTTGGTGAAATTCAAAGCCTTTGCCCTCGTGTGCATTTGCCTCTGCAAGCAGGTGCAAACAGAACTTTAGAGCGTATGAACAGGCCATATACAAGAGAGGATTATCTTCTTTTGGTTGAAAAATTAAGAACTGTTCGCCCTGATGTTTGCATTGGCTCAGATATAATAGTAGGCTTTCCGGGTGAAAGTGAAGATGAGTTTGAAGATACTTTGGATATTATGCGTAAAGCCCCAATAATATTTTCTTATTCTTTTGCCTACTCTGATAGGCCGGGCACAAAAGCTTCGCTCATGCCGGACAAAATTCAACAAGAAATACAAATGCAAAGGCTTGATATATTGCAAAATTTACAACATGAACTAAGTTCTGCTTATCTTGAATCTTTTATAGGAAAAGAGTTGGAACTGCTTATTGAAGGTGAAAGCAAAAAAGCCGGAACTGTGCAGGCAAGAGATATTTATGGTAATACAGTGCATATAGAATCAAAGGCTGAAGTTGGTTCTTATGTTCAAGGAAAAATTATAAAATCTTTCACTTATTCATTGCTTGCTGAAGAAATAATATAATATAAAAAGAGAAATATGAATAAAAATTATGACGCACTGGCCCTTTTTTCGGGCGGACTAGACAGTATTTTGGCTGCTTTAACAATTCAAAATCAAGGTCTAAAAGTTAAATGCCTTCACTATGTATCGCCTTTTTTTGGTTACCCGGAAAAAGTTGAGCATTGGAAAGAAATTTATAATCTTGATATTGACTGCATAGATATAGGCAACAGTTATTCCTCCTTGTTGGAAAATATTCCTAAATATGGCTTTGGCTCAACACTTAATCCATGTGTTGATTGCAAGATACTTATGATGAACAAAAGTCGTGAACTGTTGGCATATTATGGGGCATCGTTTATTATTTCAGGTGAAGTTTTGGGGCAAAGGCCAATGTCTCAAAGGCGTGATACTTTGAATGTTATCAGAAGAGATGCCGATATAAAAGATATTTTGCTTCGCCCTTTGTGTGCCTTGCATATGGATATAACCGAAGCTGAAAAAAGTGGCTTGGTAAAAAGAGAACTTTTATATAACTTTTCCGGACGCGGCAGACAAGAGCAACTTAAATTAGCCAAAGAGCTTGGAATTAAAGAAATTCCTACTCCTGCAGGAGGATGCAAGCTTACTGAGCAAGACACTTCTGCACGTTATTGGCAAGTTTTATCAAAGCATAAGCCAAAAAAAGAAAACTTTATTCTTTCAAACATAGGGCGCCAATTTTGGCATGAAGAAAATAATATTTGGCTTGTAATAGGAAGAAATAAAGACGATAATGAAAGCCTTGAACAAGTAAAAGAAGAAAATGATATTTTGCTCAGGGTTGATGGTTTTCCTTCGCCTCTTGCCTTAGTTCGCTTGCAAGAAGATGTTGAAATAAATGAAACTATTTTACAGCAAGCCTGTGAACATCTTGCTTCGTATTCGCCAAAAGCTGTGAAATTTGCTGAAGAGAATAATGAAAAAGTAAATGTGCTTTGCAAAATCAACACAACCGAAAAAAACTACTCAATTTTTCCTCAAAGGCATGATTTTTTTTGTGAGCCAAAATGGCAAATTGCGCAAACAGAAATTAAAGAGATGATGAAAGCAAGTAAAATCAACGGAGTATAGCAGATTGTTGTTTGAAAGAAAAAATTAAAAAAACAAATATTTTTCTTGACTTAACAAAAAAAATTTGCCAAAATGAGGCTTCAAAAGTAAGATATGAACGGGAAAATTTCCCTTGTTCATTTTGTTTGCTTAATCTATTCTGTGAGGTTTAAAATGACTAAGTCTTTGTATGTTGGCAATTTGCCATGGTCTGCAACAAATGAACAAGTTCAAAGTTTATTTGCTGAGTATGGATCTGTTCTATCTGTTAAATTGGTAAACGATCGTGAAACAGGCAGGGCCCGTGGTTTTGGTTTTGTTGAAATGGAAGAGCCTGGTGCTTCTGCAGCAGTGGAAGCTTTAGATAATTCTGCATTTGGCGGTAGAACACTTAAAGTGAATGAAGCCAAACCAAGAGCTCCACGTCCATCAAGATTCTAAACTTATTTGTTTGATTTTTAGAAAACCTCTTTTCGAAGAGGTTTTTTTATTTCAAAATATCAAAGTTGACGATACTTTTATTTGTGATTTTGTATTATAAGCGAGGCATAAATGTCAAAACTATTTAATAAAACTCGATTGCTCACTCCGGGGCCAACAGAAACTCCTGACAGAGTGCGTTTAGCGATGGCAGGCTCTATGATCCATCATAGAAAAGCTGAATTTGTTAACGCCTTGGCAGAAACTCAAATTTTATTAAAAACACTTTTTGGAACAAAAGAAGTTGTTTTGCCGCTTGCAAGCTCAGGCACAGGAGCTATGACAGCGGCAGTGCATAATCTTTTTATGCCAAATGAAAAAGTTTTGGTTATCAATGCAGGTAAGTTTGGTGAAAGATGGGCAAAAATTGCTAAAACACATGGCTTGGAAGTTGTTGAACATATTCTAAATTGGGGTGAGGCAATCACTCAAAAAGAGCTTGCAAAACTTCTTGACAAACATACAGATATTAAAGGTGTTTTATTACAAATAAGCGAAACAAGCACAGGGGCTCAAATGCCTATACAAGAACTTGCTGAAATAACAAGAAGTAAAGATCTTTTGCTTGTGGCAGATGGTATTTCATCAGTGGGAATTTCACCTTGCCCTATGGACGAGTGGGGTATTGACGTTCTTCTAACCGGCTCTCAAAAAGGCTTGATGTTGCCCCCGGGGCTTTCACTTATTGCACTCTCACAAAAAGCATGGGCTAAAGCTGAAGAGATCAAGCCTTCATGTTTTTATTTTAATCTTTTAAAAGAAAAAGAAAATTGTTTAAAAAATCAAACACTTTTCACCTCTCCTATTTCGCTGATCTTGGGGCTTCGCGAAGCTTTGGTTATGCTTTTGGAAGACGGACTTGAAGCATTGTATCAAAAACAATGGGCTTTAACGCAAATGGTTCGCTCTGCCTGCTTTGAACTTGGTTTTGAGCTTGCGGCAAAAGAGCATTTTGCTTGGGGTGTAACTGGTTTGTTTATGCCAAAAGGGCTTGATTCAAAACCTATAGTGAAAAATATGTATGAGAAATACGGAGTTATAGTAACTCAAGGGCAAGCACCCATGGCTTCAGAAATGATACGCATTGGGCATATGGGTTTTGTTGACTGGGCTGATCTTGCGGCCGGTTTATACGCTTTGGCGGAATCAATGCACGAAGTTTATGATTTGCCTATACCGGAAGGTTTTTTAGAAAGAGCGGTTTCAACTTGCTTTACTTCAAAAGTTGTATAGCAAATTCTAAGCTTTCATATTAATGATAGTGCCAAGCAT
>CAYJHJ010000039.1:0-18548 GCA_964370095.1 uncultured Desulfovibrionaceae bacterium
AAAGGCAACAAACTAGATTCAGAATTAATTATACAAGCCCTTCTTTTTTTGCTTTGGTCTATATTAAGATTTTGAAATTGTGAATGAACATCAAAGGCTTGGTGAAAGAAAAACTTTGTATCGCTCTCTAAGAAATTATTTTTATTACTCGCATCAAATAAGTAGTTTTCTGAATATTCTATAGGCAAAAGTTCATATTTTTTATTCCATTTCTTTGCAAGTTCTTTATAAAAACCTGTGCTCCAATGAGCATGTTCAAAATCAATAGCGAGCTTTGGATCAGAGAGAAATAAAAAATAAATTCCTTCTCTTTCAAAAGCTTTTAGCAGGATTTCTTCTGATTTTTTTAAATTATCTAACCCGCAGAAAATTATTGTTTTATCATTGAAAATATTTAAACCTTTAGATGAACAATTTTTTATTTTTTCTGCTAAAGAATATTTTTTGTAAGCTTTTGTTGAGCAGGAATTTTCTTCTAAATATTTAATATATTCTTCTGCAATATGGCTTATATTTCTAAGTAGAAATTGAGAAAATTCATCAATATTTTCTGTAGCATAAGAAATAGAGGTAGGTAAAATAAAGGCATCAAGGCATTCTTGTAAAAGCTCATAAAGATGCTGACCATATTGAAAAAAATAAGAAAATGATTTCAGTTCATTATGAAAGAATGTTTGCTTTCCTTCTTTTGGGTTTGCTAGTAACGATTTGAAAAAATTTCCTTCCTTAGCTTTAGCAAGTTTTTTAACAATTTGATAAAGTATATAGATATTATCTAATAAATCTAGATCATTAGACTCAATAATTTCTTCATCAAGTAAAAGTATCTCACAATATTCAATAAAGTCATTCAATGTCATAATTTGTGGTAAAAGAATATTATTTTCAATAGTTTGAATGTACTCAATACAAATTGTGCATGAGCGCGATGTAGGAAACACAAGAAGAGCATCGTGAAGTCTGTAATTTGTTTTTTCTTTTGTAAAATTATATATATACGGAAAAAAATTCTCTTTCCAATCGCAAAGTTTAAAATTATTAATGTTGTTCACCATCTACTCCGTACTCTTTTATTTTTCTTTCATCAACATAAACAAGAAAAGCTTTAATTTCTTTAGAATTATAACGAGTTATAGACGATATAGTCTTTATATATTTCTTTATTTGTTCAGCATAAGATTGGTATTCTTTTCCGGTTTTAAAATCTATAATAATAAAACTTTGCTCAGTTTCAACACAAAGATCACAACGATACAGCCTTGCATTATTATCTAGTACGTTTTGCTCGCTCAAAGGAAATGTTTTCCAAGTTTCAAAGTCTTTATATGTTTTGAGCCAATCATAAATATCTATGATTTCATCATATAATTTCATTTTTTCATTTTTTGATAGATTTTGTTGAGAAAGAATATTTAAAGCAATTTTTTTCTCAAGTCCTTCTTGAAATTTTGAAATTTTAAAGTATTTTTCAAAAAATAAATGTATAATATTTCCGCGCAACTGCGGAGTTATACCAGAAAATAAATTTTCTTTTAAGTTTTGTAAATTAAGATTTAATTTTTTATATATCAATGGCTTATAAGCTTGAAGCTTTTCAGAGTCTACTAAATTAGGTGAAGATTCATTTCCTTCCGATTTTTTTTCAAATTGATTACTTGGATCAACACAAGAATTAAATATGTAACTATTTGATTTTTCAGAGTATAAAGATTTTTCCTTAATGCTTTCCAAAAGTAATTGAGAAACAGTTTGGCTGCTTTTTCCTTCTTTATATAAAACATGAAGTTCTTCTTTGGCTCTTGTAAATGCAACATAAAATAAATTTATCATTTCAAATGCTTGAACTTTTAAATCATTGCCATATCCCTGATGATAGATTGAGTTTGGTGCAAAAAATGAAAGATCGTCAAGTTGATAAAACTTCAGCTCATCCACAGGCATATCTTTTTTTTCATTCCAAACAATAACAAATTTATACTCCGCACCTTTAGATTTATGAATTGTTTGTATTTGCACAGCATTTACATTTTCAGGCATTGGAATTTTTTCTTTATAACCGTCTGTATTCCAATATGTTAGAAAATCTTCAATAGTGCTAATATTTCTTTTGTTTGCTTGAAATGCTAGTTCTAAAAACCTGCCTACAAATCCACTTTCTTGCGGAAATCTTTCAAATAGCATTGTTTTTTCAAAAATTTTACATAAAAGAGGATATATATTAAGGTTTTTTGCATCATGAGCAAGTTCTTCTAATGTTTGAGCAAGCTCATTAGATTTTTCCTTCAAACAATCAAAAAGATTGAAGTTTTTATTCTGCCCTTCAAGCCAGTCTTTAGTTTCAAGTAAGTCATATCCAGCATGCGAAGTATTATTTGAAAAAAGCCCTTCAAAAGCAACCACATGCCATAATGCAAGTGTATTTGAAGCATCTGCCAGATATTCAAGTAGAGACAAACATTGACCCACAAGAAAATTTGATGAAATTTCAAGCGAACCTTCTGTAATTACGGGAATATTTTCCTCTGTAAGCCACTGACTTATTGTTTTACACATTATATTATCGCGCACAAGCACTGCCATATCACTGAATTGATATTTTCCTTGAGCTTGCTTTATTATTTCAATAAATTGAGGGCGCAAGCTTTCATAAAGCACTGTATTGCTTTGTGAAGATGGAATTGGATATAAAGCAACTTTTCCTGCTGTTTTATTTTCCCATTTTACTGAAATTTCTTGCTTTACATCAGCATAATTTTTAATTAATTCTTCTGCAAAAAGAGGAATTTCACTATGGTTTTTACAAATTTTATTAAGAATTTCAGTAGTAAAATTTTTATCTTTAAATTGCAAAAATACCTCATTGTTGAATAAAACAACATTTTTTGCACTTCGCCAATTTGTTTCAAGCTTCTTTTTAGTTACTTGAAAATTAAGCTTATCTAAAATACTTTCAAATAAAGAAGAATCACCGCCACGCCAAGCATAGATAGCCTGTTTCACGTCTCCCACGTATGTAAATTCACCGCCTTGTGAAAGAATTTCTTCAACAAAATATGCAATTACATTCCACTGCAGGGTATTGGTGTCTTGAAACTCATCTATAAGCAAAAAATCAAGTTTATAAGGCAAACGCGAAAGAACATGCGGAAATTGCTCTTCATCTTTAAAAGATGAGTATAAAATTTGACTTATACGATCTGACAAAAGTTTTTCTTTAGTAAATTCTTGATATGGTTGAAGCTCAATAATTAATTTTGAAAATTCGCTTACAGCTGTATACTTTAAAGCTTGATACATCAACCATGTTTTTTTATATGATTCACAAACACTTTCAATGATTTGTATATATTCTTGATATTCTTTCTTGTTTTCTGTTTCTTCAAGCCTTGCAATTTCTTTTTTATTAAAAATAGCAAGAAAAAGCTCATTAGCATTTGCCTTAAAAAAAGAGGGCAGCTTCTTATCTTTTCTAAATTCAAGTTCTGCTTTTCTATAAGGAGCTAAAGTTATTTCTTTATTTCCTTTATTTTTTTCTGAATTTTTTCTTGCTTCAATTTTTGTATTTAATAAGTTTATATTATTTGTAAAATCTTCTAAATAATTATTATATCTTGCTTTTATATCTTCAGGTTTTGAAAGTATATTTCTTTGTGAAAGCTCTAAGTGTGTCATAAGATTGAGCACTTCATAAAGTGTTTTTCTTATTTGATTAATTCCTAAAAAACCTTTTTGCATTATATTATAAAATAGTGCTTCGTACATTCTTTCATAATATAGAAGCAAGCTTTCAAGCTCAGGATTTTCTTCATAAATTTCATGAGCTTCTATTCCCTTCTTATTTTTTTTATCAAGAGCCGCATAGGCCAGTTCATCAAGAAGAGGATCGAAAAACTCTGCCTTATCAAACAAAATATCAAATTGTGCTGGAAGGTGGCTTTCTAAAGTGTTTTGCTTCAAAAGCATAAGTAAAAAACTATCGATGGTTCGCATATTGAGCGACATATAGTTTTCGATTAACCCCTCAATGCTTTTTTTTGCCTTTTCTTTTTGGCTTCCATCGCCTTCAAGACCAAGTGCAATCATCTTTAGGCGAGTAATAAGTTTATCCTTCATATCACTTGCCGCAGCATTTGTGAAGGTGATTGCCAAAACAGAAGAAAAAATATCCTTGATACTCTTATTTTGTTCTAAAAGAAGAGTAAGAAGGATATTTATAATGGTGTGAGTTTTGCCTGATCCGGCAGATGCTTTTATTTGATTGATTGAGCTTTGCATATTATTGAGAATTCCATTTTAAATTAAAAACACATTAAATCCTCAAAATGAGCTTATAAAAAATTATTTTCTGAAAAGAGGATTTGGAGATCTTCGTTTTAAACGTGGCTTTTTTATATTTTTTTTATGTTTTATTTGAAAAGAAAATTCAAGTTTTTCTTTATTGATCAAGCGATTGTGCAATTCAGATAAAATAAGCTCTTCATAGTTTGGAGCCATAGAAACAGCCGCACCAAAGCGCTGACGCACTTCAATTTCAACTAATTGAGTATGTTCCCATATATTTAATAATTCATTATCAGGCAAGGATTTAAATTCTTCTAGTGCAAACATTCTTTGTTCATCGGCAATGCTTGCTACATCATCAATTGTATACATTCTTATTCTCCTAAAAATTAAATAATCCTTTTTATATAAAAAAGCAAGAAAATAAGGGGAACTTTCATTTAATTAAAAAAATAGGGGGCTTTTTATGCCCCCATATGAATCTTTTATAAACTGCAATGAAAATTATACAGTTAGTGTGGCGCCACAAATGTATGATTTATCGTCAATGATGATTTTCAATTTATAATCACCTTTTGCAATACCTTCAAGGCTGATTGGGTGTTCAATTGCTCTTTCATCGTCATTCAAGAAAGTGCCCACACACATAGCAAGGAAAGGACGTTTTGTTGTTGGAATAAAATAAGCATAGTTTTCTTTGCCTTCTAAAATAAGCATAACCATTTGGCCTTTTTCAAAGCTTGCATTAAGCACAAGGCGATCTTCTTCTTGTCCTAGGCGTATTTTATATTTTGATGGAATTTCGCCACCATCTTCAACTTCAGGAATAGTATCAAAAGTTTCGGTTATGCCCATAGTGCCGAGCAATTCGCCTTTACCGAAAGTAAGAACATCATTTTCATGATAAAGTTTAATTTTTTCAGCACGATAGAAGTTTGCAGGAAGCTGCATTTCATACATAACTTTATCATCTTTCAATTCTACTGTAATAGATCTAAATTCAACACCTATACCATCTTCGCCTTGCAATGAAACAGGTGGTTTATCTAAAGCTTCACCATTTTTAAAACCTATGCCACCTGAGTGCACAAGATAATGCCCTTCAGCATAGTATTCAACATTACAAATATATGTAGAGAAGAATTCGGCACCTCTTTCTTTACCATATTGCCAAACTTGTTCAATTTCCATTTTATCGGTATAGATTTTATAACGAACACCGCGTGAAAAATTGTCTTTCGCAGGCACATATTTTTCTTTAACTTTAGCACGGTAATGCCCATTATCAAAGCACATAACATCACCATCTGGCAAAATTACGTTTGCGTGCTGTTCATACTGCCAATCAAAGTTTGCAACATCACCAACAGGTTTAAAGAAATATTTTTGCATATCTTCAGGCCAACCCTCAGGATCGCCAATAAGCCAATTTAATTTGCCTGTATCATAGTTAATGTTCATGCAAACGTCTTGGTGACGGCCTGAGAAAGTGAGTGAATTTGTTTTCTTATCATACCAAACAGCATTGTTATGGAACCAGTCGTGAGCATCTTGGCTGCCTGAACCACCAACATTTTGAGGAAGAATTGTTTGATAATCCCACTCTCTAATAATCATGCCTGTTTTTCTGTCGATAAGCACACAAACATCTTCAACAGTTCCGCGAGCAGGCTTTTGAGTAAGAACAAGCAAGTTGCCATCTTCCATTTCAAATTGATCGTGATGGTAACCACCTGGTATTCTGTATTCTTTATAGAATTTACCTACCATACCCATTTCATAAAGACCTGATGTGTGGTAAGGTGCAAGCACTAATCTGTTTGTACCAACTAAAATACGGCCGTTTTCAACACGCTTTAAATCGAATGAAGTGTTCAAAGTGCAATACCAACGAGCATCGCCTTTATAGTCATACGCAGCTAAATATGCAGGAGAAGTTGGTGAAACAAACATTACATTTTGCCCAAAATATTCAGCAGTTGTTTCAATTTTAGTAACAGGTATAAGTTTTTCAGGTGTAGCTTCTGTTGTGAGCTTTAAAGTATTTGTTGTACCATCTTCCAAAGTAAGAACAACTTCAGTAGTAGTGCCTGAATAAAGCCCTAAAATAGGAAGAGCGTGTTCACTTGCTTTAGGAAAATCAAAAGTAAAATCACCGGCTGCTTCTTTACCTTTCACAACAATGCTCACCGCTTGAGCTTTTTCTGTTTTGAAATAAACCAAAGCTGTAAGTGGTGCATATACGTAAGGATTAACTTTAACGTATGGATTAGCAAAAGTAAAATTACCGGCTGCCCACTCTTTTTGCATGGCTTGTTCAGCCTGTGCTTGAACACTTATAACGTGTTCAAATTTATTGATTTGAATATTCATTTTTAATCTCCTTAATAAAACTAAAATCATAAAATCACTATGTGAAATTATCATCAAAAGAATAAAAAGTCAAAAAAAATATTATAAAAGTATAAAAAAATAAAATTTTAATAAATAAAATCATATATATAAAGAAAAAATTTTTAAAGTTCTATTTTAAAGAAAATTAAAACTAATAAGGGCTATAAAAAAATCATAAAAAATAATTTAAAAAAAACTATATAAAATCAATATATTATAAATAAATAGAAAGATCAGAAAATACGATTTGTGAAAAAAATCAACAATGAAAAAGAACAATAAAGTCGTATAATTAGTAAAGGTTTTATACCTAAGGAATAACATTTGTGAATAAAATCACAGTTTGAATGTGAAAAAACTACTTTTCTTCAAAGAGGGAAAGATAGTGAAGATAAGCCTCTTTCACTTTTCCTTCTGGCAAATTCAGATTTCCTAAATTTTCCGGTCGAACAAGCACTATCTTTTCAGGGTCTTTATAGATTTCAAACTCTGAATTTAAAGGCAATTTATTTTGCAAAAGATGCAATTCAATCTTTGTAAAGTAATCAGTACCCATAAAAGCCTGTACTCTTTCTAATATTTCATCAAGCATATAGGATAATTCATTCAAAACTAAATTATCCTCACCTGCCACAAGCAAAACATTTCCCCTATGTCCAATAGGTAAGGCAAGTTGATATAGCTCTTCACCCATTGCCACGTCCCAATGCTGGTATAAAAGGAATAAAAGCTCTTGAATTTCGCTATTCCCTTTTATAGCCAACACTTCATTGGCAAGATCTTTAAAACCTCTAGGATGATAAGCCGAACGTTTTTTATCTTCAGCTTTTACTTTATAGGGCTTAAAATAATAAAAATTTCTCATAACTATCTTCTATTATTTCTTTATATATTAATGCCTTACAAGCTCTCTTTCCATATCTCTATTTTCAGCTTTTTTCTTCAAGTCATCTCTTCTATCATAAAGATGTTTTCCGCGTGCAAGAGCAATTTCTAACTTAATTTTACCACGTTTAAGATAGATTTTAACAGGAATTACTGTAAGTCCCTTTTGTTCAACTTTTGCCGAAAGTTGCAAAATTTCTTGCTTGTGAAGGAGCAGCTTTCTAGTTCGAGTTGGCTCTTGTTTAGCATAGCCGCCTTGTTCATAAAAAGCAATATTTAGCCCAACCAAAAGGGCTTCTTCATTTCTAAAATCAACATAAGAATCTACAAATGAAACTTTCCCATTCCTCAAAGATTTTACTTCAGGGCCGGTAAGAGAGATTCCTGCTTCATAAAAATCAATAAATTCATAAAGTTGCCTTGCTTTTCTGTTATCAGCTATGCTCATACAACACCCGTAATTTCTTTCAATTTATTATTTAAAAAATCTCATTACATCATTAAAAGTTGCAAAAATCATGAGAGAAATGAGCAAAAATCCACCAACTTGCATAAGGCCATTTTGAATTTTTTCACTTATAGGTCTTCTGGTAATCATTTCAATCACAGAAAAAACAATCGTTCCGCCATCAAGCACAGGAATTGGCAGCAAATTCAATAATCCCAGATTGATACTAATAAGTGCAGTAAGCATTAGCAATGGCAATATGCCAACACTTGCCTGCTGGCCAACAACTTGAGCTATCATGATAGGCCCGCCAACATTATCAGCTGAAACTGAACCTGTAACAAGTTTTGCTAAGCCTGTAAGGGTTACGTCAATAGTAAAAACAGCTTGTTTATAGCCTTCTACAAAGGCGCCGGGGATAGTCAAAGGAGTATGTTTTACTTCGCCGGAAGGCGTAACGCCAAGCAAATAAGCCTTTTCTTCTTCACCAAAAATGTTTGTGCGCACGCTTTGTTTTGGGGTAACATCAGCTGTATAAATAGTATTATCACGGCTATATTCGATTTCTGTAGTAGTAGCCCCATTTATTTTGAGGGCTTCTATAACATCATTCCATTCTTCAATTTGATAATCGCCTATACGAAGAATTGTGTCATTAGGCTCTAAACCAACTTCATAAGCAGCACTATTTTCAACAATTGTGCCTAAAACCGGCAAAGTTACGCTTGCACCCGAATGAAGGGCAATGCCCACATATACCAAAAAAGCAAGCAGGATATTCGCCAATGGCCCTGATGCTGCAACACATAAACGCTGAAAAGGCGGCCTATTGCCAATTGCATCTTCTTGTGTGAAGCCAAGGTTTTCCACTTCATCAGAATATTCGCCCACCATAGAAACATATCCTCCCAGAGGGATAAGCGAAAGTGCGTAAGTGGTTTTATCTTTTTTATATTTCAAGATTTTAGGACCAAAGCCCAAAGAAAATGTAATAACCCCTATTTTAAAAAATCTTGCAACCAAAAAATGGCCGAGTTCATGAATAAAAATCAAAACTCCAAGAACCAATACAACGGCAACCGCTTGCCAAGAAAATGAAAGAATTGCTTCCATTATTTACCTACTTATTATTTATAATTTTTCTCTTGTTTTTTCTCTAAACTGTGCATCTTGTAAAAGAATATCATCAACAGTAGAACTGTCTTTTTCTGCGTGTTGAAGAAGCTCTTTTAAAATTTGAGGAATCTGCATAAAAGTGATTCTGTCTTCTAAAAATGCCTCTACAACAATTTCATTTGCAGCATTTAAAGCCACACATTTTTCTTCCTTAAAGGCTTGCTTAGCCAATTCCAAGCAAGGAAACCTTTTATTGTCAACCTTATCAAAAGTCAAATCCATCATATTTTGCACATCAAGCTGTGGCATTTGAAATTTTTCAGCTTCTAAAGTTTTTGGATAGGCCAAACAATGCGCAATAGGCAAAAGCATATGCGGCTTAGAAAGCTGTGCAATGAATGAATTATCCTTATATTCCACCATAGAATGAATAATACTTTGAGGATGTATAGCCACGTCAATAGTATATAAGTCCATTCCATACAAATGGCAAGCCTCTATCACTTCTAAACCCTTATTCATTAACGTAGCAGAATCAATGGTGATTTTTGCACCCATATTCCAATTTGGATGTTTCAAAGCATCTTTAGCTTTAGCTTTTATTAGAAATTCTAAAGGCTTATCTCTTAATGCCCCACCTGAGGCAGTAAGAAGAAGTTTTTTCACATCTTTTGGGCTATGTCCTGTAAGGCATTGGAATAATGCATGATGCTCAGAATCAATAGGTAGAATTGAAGCCTTTGTTTCTTTGCAAATCTGCCTTAAGATGCTTCCGGCCAAAACAAGGCTTTCTTTGTTGGCAAGGCAAATAACTTTGCCCTTTTTTGCAGCCGCAATAGTTGCCCTTAATCCTGAAGCCCCAACTTGTGCCGAAACAAAGGTAGTGCAATCATTATGCCCTGCTATATATTCATAAGCGGCTTGACCGGCCATTATTTCAGGCATTTTTCCAAAAGGAATTGAAGCTTGCTCAAATTTTGCATTAATCAGATGAAAAAGCGTATCTTTGTCATTATCATCTTGAATAACAACAATTTTAGGAAAAAATTCAACTACTTGCTCAGCAAGTAAAGCAATATTTTTTCCTGCACCCAAGGCAAAAACCTCAAACAAATCCCTATGTGTTGAAACTATTTTAAGCGTGTTTACCCCGATAGATCCGGTTGAACCGCAGATAACAAGCCTTCTTTTAATAAGTTTATCTATAAAAGGTTTACAGTATTCTTCATCAGGCAATAAGGAAATATACTTCATAAAATTGCCAAACTAGAACCTAAGCTGTGGAAATAAAGAAAGAATAAAAAGCAAAACAGGAACAACAAATAATATACTGTCAAGCCTATCAAGAACTCCGCCATGCCCCGGTAAAATATTTGAACTATCTTTTACTTGTGCCGACCTTTTCAATGCTGATTCAAAAAAATCGCCTAATTGTGCCATAACAGATAATATTGCTCCTATAAGAGCATAAGCTATCAAACTCCCTTCGCCCTTATAACCACAGAATATCATAGAAAAAACTATAGAAGCCAACATTCCGCCTATAGAACCTTCAATGCTTTTTTTAGGGCTGACTTGAGGCCAAATTTTATGCTTACCCAAAGTCAATCCTGCTGCATAAGCAAAAGTATCATTTATCGCAGGTAAAAAGAAAGCATAAAGCAATTCAAAAGGAGAAAGATAATTAATAAGATAAAGTAAAACAGGAATATAAACAATTCCTGAAAGAAGAATCGCCCCGTCTTTCAAGGCCTTTTGTTCGTTATGTGGCCAACGAAATAAAGTGTAAACAGCTATTGCCAAAAAAACAATAGCAAAGCCTAAAAGATCTATTATAGGCAAATAAAAAACAAATAAAAGCACTAGAAGAGGAAGTAATGAAGCGATATAGAGGGTTTTTTTTCTATCTTTACCAAAAAACATTCTATAGTATTCCCAAGAACCAACCAAAGCCATAAGCATAAGACAAACTTGAAGAACCGTGCCGCCGGTTGCCCATGCAGCTATCAATAAAAGTGCAAGAATTATTGCTGTTATCACTCTTTTTATAATTTCCAAGTTCTATCCTATGTATTTTTATTTAAATCTAACTGCTCATCAGTCTTGCCGTATCTTCGTGTGCGAGAATAAAAATCATCTAAAGCATTTTGAAATTCATTTTCATCAAAATCCGGAAAAAATAAAGAAGAAAAATATAATTCACTATAAGCTGATTGGTAAAGCAAAAAATTTGAAAGCCTTGTTTCACCACCTGTGCGTATGATTAAATCAGCATCAGGAAAAGAAGGTGCATCAAGATAGTGAGGAAAATGTTCCAGCATTTTTCCTATTTCATCAAAAGAAGAAAATTCAAGACCTAAATGGTTTTTTTCTTTATTCATGCGAATAAAAGCTCTCATTATTTCTTCTTTTGCTGAATATGCAAGTGCTAAACAAAGATTTGTGGTTTTGCAAGCACTTGTTTTTGTTATTGCATATTTAATGGCTTTTTGTGTTGCAATAGGTAAAGACGAAATATCACCAACTACATGCAGGCAAATATCGTTATCTATCAAGTTTTGCAATTCTTTGGTAACAAATTCAACCAGCATATTGAAAAGATTTATCAGCTCTTCTTTTGGTCTTTTAAGGTTCTCTCTTGAAAGTGCGTAAAGAGTCAAATAAGGCAGAGAAATCTCTCTTGATTTTGTGATAATCTTCCTTACTGCTTTTGCTCCAGCTTGATGGCCTTTAGCTCTAGAAAGATTTCTTTGCTTTGCCCACCTGCCATTGCCGTCCATAATTATCGCAACATGTTGAATTGACACTAAAATATAATCCTATATTTCCCCAATTTTTTTAAGGAAATTATATATCCATAATTTCTTTTTCTTTTGCCTGATACTTTTCATCGCATTTTGCAACATATTTATCTGTTAATTTTTGAATTTCTTCCAATGCTTTTTTTGATTCGTCTTCGTTTATCGTTTTATCTTTTTCTAATTTCTTCATAGCGTCATTAACATCTCTTCTGATATTACGAATAGCTATTTTTGCATCTTCAGCATATTTTTTTGCCAGCTTTGACAATTCTTTACGGCGTTCTTCAGTTAAAGCAGGAATTACGATACGAATAATTTTACCGTCATTCATTGGATTTAGTCCAAGGTCAGACTTTTGTATTGCTTTTTCAATCAAAGGAAAAGATCCTTTATCCCAAGCTTGTATTGCAATAGTTCTACTATCGGGGATTGAAACAGAAGCCAAGCCTTTAATTGGGGTAGGTGTTCCGTAATAATCTACTTTAATTTCATCTACTAAACTTGTGCTTGCTCGGCCCGTGCGTAATTTTGTAAAATCTCTATCTAGGGCAATCAAGGCTTTTTCCATGCGTTCTTCGCCATCAAACATTACTTCATCTTTACTCATATTTTCTCCGATTTATTATAATTATTATAAATGTTTTTACATTAGGAAGAAGTGATAAGTGTTCCTTCATCTTCGCCTGTTAAAACTCTTTTTATCGCCCCACCAAACATAGAACACACAACTAAGGGCATATCATTTTCTTGCGCTAAAGTGAGGGCTGTAAAATCCATCACTTTCAAATCACGCTGAATTGTTTCATTATATGAAATATTTTTAATTTTTACAGCATCTTTATGCTTCATAGGATCTTTGTCATATAATGCATCTACTTTTGTTGCTTTAATGATTAAAGAACAGTTCAATTCAACCCCTCGTAAAGCTGCAGCCGTATCTGTGGTGAAATATGGATTTCCTGTACCTGCTGCACAAATTACCACACGTCCTTTTTCCATATGCCTCAAAGCTCTTCTTCTGATAAAAGGCTCTGAAACTTCACGAGCCGCAATAGCTGAAAGCACACGTGTAGGAACATCCATTTTCTCTAAAGCATCTTGCACAGCCAATGCGTTCATGATAGTTGCAAGCATGCCCATATAATCAGCATTTGATCTATCCATGCCTTTAGCCGAGCTTGAAAGACCTCGAAAGATATTACCGCCACCAATAACAAGTGCAAGCTGTGCACCATCTGCATGAACTTCAGCAATCTCAGTGCAGATTTTTGTTACAATTTCAGGGTCAACCCCAAAACCATTTTCACCCGCCAAAGCTTCACCGCTCAGTTTCAAAAGCACTCTGGGGTATTTAAAATTTGTCATATCCTTTCCTTATAGAGAGAATGTAGAATGTTATTACTGCCTTCAAAAGTATATACAGTATATTAAAAAAACTCAAGCCTAATTTTTCTCTAAAAAAGTTTTTAATAATTATATGTTTTACACACTTAGAAAGTAGAACAAAAGCATAATAACAAGCAAAAGAAAATAAATAAAATTTGATTGTATACTGCTTTTTGAATAGATTTTTTGCCATTTTTTTTCAAACTTTTCTTGCTCAGACAGTTTTTTACTAAACAAAGCTATCGATAATTCATCTATACGTTTTACAAATAAAAAAATTAAAGTCTTCATGCAGATAGTGATTTTTCTAAAAGAAGAAACTTGAGGAGTATTCCTAAACTTATACGAAACATTTTGTTTTAATTCCATAAAAATTTTAAAAATATCTTGAAAAAATTTAAGCACAAGCAATAAAAGAAGCCCTAAAATATGGGCATGCTTTTTTGAAAAAAAAGATGCAAACCATGAAACAGCTAAAGCATATTCCCTTGCAGAAGTTGAAAAATAAGCACAAAAAGCAATCAAACCTAAAAGGTATAGCTTTAATACATAATAAAAAGCAAAAATAAAACTTTCTTCAATATTTTCAAAAAAAAGATTTCAACTCCAATTTATTGATTTAAAAAGAAAAATCATCAAAACCCAGACAAAACAAAAAGAAAGAAAAAAAGAATAATATTTTAGTATATAAGGCTTTTTATAAGATTTTGAAAAAAACCATAAAGTAAACATTGCACTTGCCATAAGAAGATACATAGAAGTAAAATAAAGCGAAAGATAAGAAGACAAAAGTAGTGAAAAAAGCAAAAAACGGGCATCAATCAAGGCTTCTTTTTTTATCTGTTGTATTATAAGGGGGTAATTTTCTAACATTTTTACCAAGGCATAATTTTTTTCTCAATTTTCCAATATGCGGGAAGCTTAATATTAATATTTTTATTTTCTTCAATAAAATTCAAAGCATCTTCAACTCTTCCATAAAAAACCTGTTTTCCTTTATGCAAAAGAAGAAAATAATCTGCAATATCTGCATACATTTCAATATCATGAGCTACAATACATTGTGAAATTTTCTTCACTTTATTTTCAAGAATTATCTTTCTTAATTGCAAAAGGGCAGGATAATCTAAATGCGAGCTTGGTTCATCATATAAAAGAATTTTTGGGTCTAACATAAGGCTTGAAGCAAGGGCCAACTTTCGTTTTTGCCCATAAGAAAGCGTTGAAACAAGTGCATCTTTCTTTTCTAAAAGTTCAAAATCCATTAATGTTTTCAAAATTTTTTCAAGCAATTCATCAGAATGATTTGGAAAAAGCATAAGCATCTCTTCAAGAACACTTTGCCCTAAAATCTGCATATCAGGATCTTGAAAAATCATGGCACTCATCTCTTTTAAAGGAATTTTGCATTCAATCATTCCTTTTTTTGCCTCTAAAATTCCTGCCAAGAGGGAAAGCAAGGTTGATTTTCCTGTGCCATTTTCACCGCACACGCAAAGAATTTCACCTTCTTGAAGGGAGAAATTTATATTCTCAAGAATTGTACTGTTTTTTGAATAAGCAAAAAAAAGATTATTTACCTTTAAAATCATTGTTTTCACGCCCTAAATAGTGTATAAAGAATCTAGTATAAATTATTTTTGTGTGCAAGCTGAAAAAATAGTTTGACATCGAACCTTGTTTGTATTATAAAGAATTAAGGAAAAAATGGAGGTTTTGTATGACTATAAAAGAAATATATGAATTTGCTGATAAAATTGGTGTGCTTATTTTCTCAACAATATATAATGATGAAATTCATTCAAGGGTTGCACATTTTAACGGCTATAGTGATGAAGGGATTTATTTTCGCACTATGAGCAATAAACCATATGGAAGGCAATTAAAAGAAACACTAAAAGTAACAGTTGCAGGCAATTCAGGCGGCCTTATTCAAAACCATGATGAGGTTGGTGCAATTCCTGATTTTCAACCCGGATATTTTTTTAGATTAGTTGGGGAATTACGCTATATTCCACCTGAAGAAATTTTTGAAAAAGCAAAAACAAATAAGCATTTGGAAGTTGCAGCAAATGATATAGAAATGTACCCCGCGATGGCAGAAGGTAACTTCCTTATTTATAAAGCAAAAGGCGAAATTTTTGATTATGATTTTGGTATGGTAAACAGAGATCACAAAGTTCTACGCACTCGTTTTGCTTTTGGAGGCGCAACCTTCAATCCTGCAGGGCCAAGAATTACAGATAAATGCATCTCTTGCGGAATTTGTAAAAAGCGCTGTTCTTTTAAGGCAATAGAAGAAGGCACACCCTATAAAGTCATTCCTGAACGCTGCGATGACTGTGGATCATGCATACTTTCATGCCCCAAAGACGCTATTTTACAATCATTAGTTTTATAAAATGCACCTAAATAAACAAAAAAAGTCATAGGATAGAGCTTGCTACATTTTATTCTATGACTTTCTTTTAGCTTATTGACTAAACATTTCCAAAAGTATCAAATTGCATAACAAGGCCTGCCCTACCCTGCGTTGCAGACCTTAAATCTGTGGCAAATCCAAAAAGGGATGAAAGCGGTGCTTTTCCTTGAATTTTCTTCATCTTATGACTTGGCAAATCAATAAGATTATCAACTTTTCCGCTTCTTTGCGAAAATACAGATATGCTATTACCCACAAATTCTTCTGAAACCGTGATTTCTACATACATTATAGGCTCAATTCTTTTCATACCAGCTTTTGAAAGGGCTTCACGTAAGGCCTGATTAACAGCCATCTGTATGCCTGCAGGCGAAGTATTTTCTTTTTTTACAATATCTTCAATTTCTACTAAAATATTTTGCAAAGCATAACCGTTTTCTGAACTTGTAAGAGCAGATTGAGCAGATTCAAGTGCATTATCAAGAATAATTTGTGAAAGCAAACTTGTATCAAAAGCAAAACGTATGAAATTTGTATTTAAAGAATCATTATCATTATGATTTTCTTCATTATTTCTATAAGGAGAAACCGATAAAGCAACTTCACCATAGTGCTTTGTATCGCCTAATTCCCTTTCAAAAATGCTTTTTGCACTCGCTTTTTTTGTTATATATTCCTTATAAATTACTTGTGCTTGCCCTGAACGTGGCATCACTTTATATTCTCTTTTCAAGCGCTCAAGCAAAATTTCTATATGAAGTTCCCCCATGCCTGAAACAATAAAATGCCCGGTAACCTCATCAATAGTGTATTCCAAGGTGGGATCTTCCTCACAATATCTTTTGAGTGCACTTTCAATAACTTGACTTTCTTCACTATTTCTTGGCTCAAGAGCCATAGTGAGAACAGGTTGATAAAGATTTAGATTTTCAAGATAAATTTTTTCACCTTTAGTATATGTTTGCCCGGTTTTTGCATTTTTTAAACCCAAAACAGCAACTATATCGCCTGCAGAAGCTGATTTTAGTTGTTCTTGCTTGTCAGCATGCAGCCTATAGATATGCTGCACCCTATCTTTTTCATTTTGTGCAACATTATATAAAATATCAGATTCATCTAACTTTCCGGAATATATACGTAAAAAAGCAAGCTTTCTATTTTCTTGCATCAAAACTTTGAAAACAAGCGCACAAAATTCTTCATTTTCAATAGCTTGCAATTTTTTTTCTTTTCCACTTTCTTTTTGATGCACCACAACTTCTCTTTCAAAAGGTGAAGGCAAAAATGCGGCTACTCCATCTAAAAGCGGCTGTACACCAATATTTTTCAAGGCTGATCCTGCAAAAACAGGCACAAGTTGACGTGATAAAGTTGCCCTTCTTACGGCTTGATTTATATCTTCTTTTGTATAGTTTTCCATCAAAAAAAGCTCAAGAAATATTTCGTCAGCTTCTGCAATTTTTTCAAGCAGTTGCTCTCTTTGATTTGCAAAAAAGTCTTTTTCATCACTGCTTAAGCTCAAAATTTTTACCTTCTGCCCTTGCTCATCTTCAGAAAAATCAAGTTTATTTTCTTCAATCAAGTCAATTATATAAAACTTTTCATCTTTTTCATCAAAATAAGGTATTGTTATGGCTTGAGCATTTGCTTGCAAGCGCTCATGAATATCTTTGAGGCAGTTTTCAAAATCAGCACCTATTCTATCAATTTTATTAATAAAAATCAATTTAGGCACAAGAAAATTTTCTGATTGCCGCCACACAGTTTCTGATTGTGCCTCAACCCCTGCCACTGCACAAAAAACAGCTATAGCACCATCTAAAACCCTTAACGATCTTTCTACTTCTATAGTAAAATCAACATGCCCCGGTGTATCTATAATATTATAACTATAGCCTTTCCATTCACAAGATGTACATGCTGCAGTGATGGTTATGCCTCTTTCTTGCTCTTCGGGCATATAATCCATAGTGGCAGTTCCATTATGCACCTCACCCATACGATGAATTTTTTGCGTATAAAAAAGCATACGTTCAGTCAAAGTTGTTTTGCCGGCATCGATATGAGCTATCACACCAATATTCCTAATATTTTCAATTTTTATTGACATAAGTTACCCACCAAATATTTCTTCATTGCAATATGATATATATTCACGCACAACTTGAAATTGAGCAAGAGGAAAAAGAAAAGGATAATACCACTCACAATCTTTTTCCAGAATAACACTACTTGATTGAAATTTATCAATATCTTCGCATTTTGAGGAAAAAATATCAATTTTTGCATTTACTGGTAAATCAAGGTAAGAACAATAAAGATTTGATTGAGGATACCCTGCTTTATATGCTTGTATTTCTTCGTCATTTTTAGAAATTAATAGAGAAAGATTTCTTGAAAACTTATTATAATTTATCATTTCATGAGCAAGCATAGAATCATATTCATTGTTTTCACCTAAAACAATAAAGGTAAATGATTTATATAACTTGGATAACTGCAGAATAAGCCTTTCAACACTATATTCACCCTCTTCTTCTTTTGAAAACAAAAACAGATGTTCAAGGCCTAAAAGTTCAGCTGCAAGCAGAATATTTTCTGAAGGCATCTGCCTAAAAACAATTCCTACAGGGCTTTTTGCAAATAATGCCGGCATTATTGCAGAAATAAAAAGAGCAGGTGAAGTGAAATTTTTATCCACAAAAAAAAGTGTAACTTCGCACGCTTTAATAGTTTCTTCTAAAGAGAAAGCATTTTTTTTTATTTTTGAATAAGAAATTTTTCCTTCTTCTTCTTTGGCAAAGTGCAGGGCAAT
>CAYJHJ010000040.1:0-18487 GCA_964370095.1 uncultured Desulfovibrionaceae bacterium
TTAAAGAATTAATAGCAATTTTTATAAATATTTTGGAGTATTTTTTTTATGGCTTTTATAAAACACTTATTATCTACTAATGAAGTTTTACTTATTGATGGTGCAATGGGAACTCAATTACAAGAAAAAGGAATGCCTTCAAACGCAAACCCAGCACAATTTGCCTTAGAAAATAAAAATATTATCAAACAAATACATATTGATTATTTAAAAGCCGGAACAAATATCATTATAACTTCTACTTTCGGTGGCAACAGATATAAACTGCCATCTGATATTTCTGTTCATGAATATAATAAAAGTATGGCTGAAGTTGCTAAAGAAGCCATTAAAGATAGTGGTTTGACTCATCCTATGTTTGTTGCAGGTGATCTTGGGCCAACAGGTTTATTGCTTCGCCCTTTAGGCGAGGCTGATCCGCAAACAATCTTCCATGCTTATCAAGAGCAGGTTTTAGGATTGTATGCCGGTGGGGTTGATATTATTTTTATAGAAACACAATTTGATTTGGCTGAAGCAAGACTTGCTGTTGCAGCTGCTAAATCTGTGTGTGATCTTCCAATATTTGTTTCTATGACTTTTGAGGGGGCAACCTCGCTCACAGGAACAAGCCCAAAAGTTTTTGCTGCTACTATGGAAAATTTAGGTGTGCATGCTATTGGTGTAAACTGTGGTGCCGGGCCGGAAGAAATGCTTCCTATAGTTGAAGAACTTCTTGCAAATTCAAATCTTCCTGTTTTTGCAGAACCAAATGCCGGCTTACCTGAACTTATCAACAATGAAACTGTTTTTAGGCTTCCTGCTGAACCTTTTGCTGAGCTTACGTATAAAATTGCTCAAAAAGGTGCTCTTATGCTTGGCGGGTGCTGTGGAACAGGCCCAAAACATATAGCTAATTTAAAAAAACTTCTTGAAAACGGCATTGATGATGAACAATTTATTAAAAGAAGAAATGATAATGCTGTTCGTATCACTTCACGTTCACAGCTTGTTTCAATAGGTGAAGCACACTCATTAAAACTCATTGGCGAAAGAATAAATCCAACAGGTAAAAAAGCTTTAAGTGCAGAATTTCAAAATTCATCCATCGGCTTAGCCATGCAATATGCTGATGAGCAAATAAATGCTGGAGCAAATCTTTTAGATGTCAATGTTGGCGCTGCACACGTTGATGAAGCAGTATTTTTACCATATATTGTCGAACAACTTACTTCAAAATATACTATACCTTTAGTTTTAGACTCTTCAAATTCAGATGCCCTTAAATATGCAATTCTTACCTACCCTGCTTCTTGCTTAGTTAATTCCATAAGCGGAGAAGAAAATAAAATGGAAGAACTTGCTCCAACAGCAAAACTTCTGGGTTCACCAACAGTCTTGCTTCCGCTTAAAGGAAAAAACCTTCCCACAACTTCAAAAGACAGAATTATCATCATTGAAGATCTTGTAAAAAAAGCTTTGGATCTGGGTTTGAGAAAAGAACTTTTGCTTATTGATGTTTTGGCTCTTACAGCCGCTTCCGACCCTTATGCACCCAAAGCTGCCCTTGAAACTTTAGAGTTTTGCCGCAAAAACAAACTTGCCACAACAATTGGTTTATCAAATATTTCTTTCGGGCTTCCTGCAAGAGAAATTATAAATTCCTCTTTCCTTTCTTTAGCGGCTGCTTCAGGTTTAAACTCCTGCATAGCTAATCCTGAAAACAAAAAATTTAAAGAAAGTTTTGATAGTGTAAACCTTTTGTTAAACCATGACAAAAATGCTGAAAATTTTATTAAAAACTATGCAAACTATTCTTCGCAAAATCAAGGTCAAGTTCTTGAGAAAAAAGAAGAAGAAAAATTAGAAGAAAATCTTGAAAACGCTATCATTAAAGGTGATAAAGAAAATATTATCAATCTTTTAGAGAAAGAATTGGCTCAAGGAGCAAAAGCATTTGATATTATAAATTCTAATCTTATTCCTGCTTTAAATATAGTGGGTGAAAAATATGAAAAGAAAGAATATTTTCTTCCGCAGCTTCTTCGTTCGGCTGAAACCATGCAAAAAGCTTTTAAATTTCTAAAACCTCTTTTATCAAGTGATGCAGCCTTAGAAAAAGCAACTATAATCCTTGCAACGGTTGAGGGTGATATTCATGATATAGGCAAGAATATTGTTGGTTTGGTCTTAGAAAATCATGGCTATAAAGTTATCGACTTAGGCAAAGATGTGAAAGCGCAAGCTATTTTAGAAGCCGCTAAAGAACATCAAGTGCATGCAGTTGGCTTGTCAGCACTTATGACAACAACTATGCCACGCATGGAAGAATTTACAAAACTTCTGAAAGAAGATGGTTTTAACTGTAAAGTTTGGATTGGCGGTGCTGTTGTTACGCAAGATTATGCTGAATATATCGGTGCTGATGCCTATGCAAAAGACGCTGTTTCTACAGTGCGTATTTTAGAAAATATCTTAAAGTAAAATGAAAAAAGAATTATTACAAAGCAAAAAAGAAGCAAAATATACACTACTCTTGTATGCTGCCTATTTCTTATGGTCTGTGCTTACAGCTTATGGACTTGGTTCAGGTGATATAGAAGAATATAATTATATATTTGGCTTTCCTGCTTGGTTTTTCTTTTCTTGCATACTTGCCTATCCCTTATGCTGTATTTTCGTATATATTTTGATAAAAAAAGTCTTTGAAAAGAATAATGAAAATTTTGAAAAAGAAGAATAAGCCTTATGAATACAGCACTTATACCTTTATTTATTTATCTACTTCTTTCAGTAAGCATTGCTTTTTATGCCAATAAAAAGGCAAATCAAGTTAAAATTACAAAAGAAAATTCTTTTTTGGAAGAATATTTTCTTGGAAGTAGAAGCCTTGGTGGCTTTGTGCTTGCCATGGCTATAACTGCTTCTTATGCTTCGGCTTCCTCTTTTGTGGGTGGGCCGGGTGTTGCTTATACTTTAGGGCTTAGCTGGGTTTTACTTGCTATGATACAAGTGCCCACAACTTTTCTTACTTTAGGTGTTTTAGGCTCACGTTTTGCCTATATCACAAGAAAGTTGAACTGCCTTACTTTGACTGATTTTCTTTATAAAAGATATAATTCTTCCTTCTTAGTTTTCTTTGCTTCCATTTCTTTGGTATTATTCTTTGTTGCTGCCATGATTGCTCAATTTATCGGTGGTGCAAGGCTTTTTCAATCCATAACTGGCTATAGCTATGAAACAGGGCTCATTCTTTTTGCTTTTACTGTTATTCTTTACACTACTATCGGCGGGTTCAGGGCTGTAGCACTTACAGACACTTTGCAAGGCATTGTGATGATGATAGCATCTTGCACACTTTTAATTGCTGTTTTACAAGCAACAAATGGAATTGAAAATGCTGTTCAAGGGCTTAAAGCTATTGATCCTGCTCTTATAAGCCCTTATGGTGCCGGCTCATCACTTGATGCAGATATAACAACAGGCGATAAATCCGTTCCTATTCCTATGATGCTTTCTTTTTGGGTTTTAGTTGGGCTTGGAATTTTGGGCTTGCCGCAAACAGTGCAAAAGTGCATGGCTTACAAAGATAAAAGCTCTTTACAACAAGCAATGCTTATAGGCACAATAGTTATTGGTTTTTTGCTTTTGGCAATTCATCTTTGCGGAGCTTTTGGAAGGGTTTTATTTCCCAATCTTGAAAGCGGTGATTTAATCATTCCTACACTTACCATAGAACTTTTTTCGCCTTTCTTTGCAGGAATCTTCATAGCAGGGCCAATGGCTGCCATTATGTCCACCGTCGACACTATGCTTTTGCTTGCTTCAGCAGCTATAGTGAAGGATTTGTATATACATTTTATTTTGAAAAAAGATATTTCAGCTTTGGAAAATCGTGGTGAAATTGAAGAAAAAAAAATAAGGAAATTTTCAATAATCACTACCCTCCTGCTTGGTGTTTTAGTTTTCTTAGCCGCCATGAACCCGCCTGACTTACTTGTGTGGATAAATTTATTTGCTTTTGGAGGCTTAGAAGCAGTATTCCTTTTTCCTTTTATTTTAGGGCTTTATTGGGATAAGGCAAACGCACAAGGTGCTATAGCTTCAATGCTTTGCGGCTTAGCTTCCTATATCTTTTTTACATTAAATCCTGTTCTACCCTATAAAATCAATGCTATAGTACCTGCACTTTCAATAGCAGGAATTTCCTTTTACTTAATAAGCAGATTAACCTTTAAAAAAAGTAACTATTAAAGATGATTATTGATATACATACCCACGCTTTCCCTGATTATTTAGCTCCAAAGGCAATGAGTATTTTAAAAAAACAAGGCGAAGGCAAACTTTTTGCCTGCCACGATGGCACAATTCAAGGCTTGAAAGAAAATATGATAAAATGGAATATCACTCATTCTGTTTTAGTGCCAATTGTTACAAAACAAAGCCAAACAAAAAGCCTGAATGAATGGGCAAAAAGTCAAATTGAAGCAGATGATAATAAAATAATTCCTTTTGGCTCTTTTTTTCCACATTCGGATGATTATAAAAGAGATATTGATTTTATTTGCGAACTTGGGCTTTTAGGCATCAAACTTCATCCTGAATATCAAAACTTTCATTTGCTTGATGAAAAGATGATTCAAGCTTATGAATATGCTCTATCAAAGGGTTTACACATAATTTTTCATGCCGGTGAAGATGATGGCTTGCCGCCACCTTATAAGTCAAAACCTCAAGATTTTGCTTATTTGGCTGATTTATTTGATAGCCAAACAAGAACAAATAACAATTTCGGTAAAATTATTGTGGCTCATCTAGGTGGATATAGGCAGTGGAATTTGGTTTATAAGCATCTTGCAGGTAAAAATGTTTATTTTGACACCTGTATGGGCTTTAACACTCTCACAGGCTTTTCAAAAGAAGTTTTTCTTAAAATTTTAGAGAGGCATGGAGCAGATAAAATTCTTTTCGGCTCAGATTCTCCTTGGTCAGTCGCTTATGAGGAATTGAAAACTTTAGATGCTTTGCCAATTACTGAAGAAGAAAAATCACTTATAAAAGGAAAGAATGCGGCAAAGCTATTAAATATCCATCTGTAATTTATTCTATCCGTCTTATTTTATTGGATTAAGGATAACTTGACGATAAAAAGAAAATATGCGAATTTAACTTGTCTTGAATATTTTGTTTTATTGAAAGCAAAATATATTTTATATTTGTATTTATTACAAATGATCACCTTTAACTCGGAGTTTTTATGTCAGAAGACCAAAAAAAACATCACTGTGGCTGGGTAGCATTAATGGGCCCGCCAAATGCAGGGAAATCAACACTATTAAACGCAATGCTTGGACAAAAACTGAGCATTGTAACCCCAAAACCTCAAACAACACGCAACCAAATTGTTGGAATTTTGACTGAAAAAAACAGTCAGATCGTCTTTATGGACACTCCGGGTTTGCACCACAACAGGGCACAAATGCGTGGGCAATTAGGCAAAGTTATGCGTGAGGCAATCTTTCAAAGCATAGGCCAAGCTGATGTTGCTCTTTTGATGCTTGATTCCCATCTTTATATCAATAAACCTGATTTCCTAGAAAGAGATTTGCTTCCGGTAGCAGACATTATCAGAAGCGGCGAAAAACCATCTATGATAATATTAAATAAAGTTGATATGTTCCATGACAAAAGCCGCATGCTACCCTTAGTGGAACAATTATCAAAGCTTTTCCCAAAAGCTGATGTTTTTCCAATGTCTGCTTTGCAGCAAGACGGGGTTGAAACATTAAAAAAACTTATAATCGGGCATTTGCCAATTCAAGAAGCTCAATTTCCAGAAGACCAAATATCAACTGCTCCAATGCGTTTCTTAGCAGCTGAAATGATAAGAGAAAAAGTGTTCGACCGTTTACATCAAGAAGTTCCTTATACTACTGCTGTTGAAATCGAACAATGGGAAGAAGACAAGAAAAGAACTGTAATTCATGCTGTTATCTATGTTTCACGTCCAACGCATAAATCAATGATTATCGGCAAACAAGGCTCAACAATCAAAGAAATCGGCACTTTAGCACGACTTGATATACAAGAACTTGTAGGCACAAAAGTCCATCTCGAACTCTGGGTAAAAGTGAAGGAAAATTGGATTGACGACCCTAACTTTATCAGAGAAAATGATGTATTTAATGCTATACAGTAAAATAACTTTTTGCTAAACTTTAGCGAAGAAGCAAGAACCACGCTTCTTGCGACTGAGGATTTTGCGTTGAGCATAGCGAATACCAAAATCTATATAAATTAGGTCATGACGACCCTAACTTTATCAGAGAAAATGATGTATTTAATGCTATACAGTAAAATAACTTTTTGCTAAAACCTAATTTTATTTGGAAAAATGACGTTTAAATCTTAACAACATTATATTCATTCTTATTTAAGGATAGTGAAATGCTTGAAGGCAATTATAGGCAAGTTCTAGAAAATATTGAAAACATATGCAAAAAAGCAGGCAGAAAGGTTGACAGCTTAAATTTATTAGCAGTGTCAAAATTTCATCCTGCTGAAAGTATTGTGGAAATTGCAAAACTTGGTCAACTTCATTTTGCTGAAAGCTATTTGAAAGAAGCCAAAGAGAAAAAACTTCAAGTAAAACTTCAACTGAAAGAAGATTTATATAATAAAATTCAATGGCATAGCATAGGTCATATTCAAACAAACAAAGCAAAAGATGCTTTGGATAACTATGCCTATATTCACGCGCTTGACTCTGAAAGATTAGCTCTTTCCTTACACAAAGTCTTGGAACGAAAATTGCATAATCCTGAAAAAGAACTTCAATTTGAACCACAAAAAGTTCTTATTGAAGTAAATATCGCCAAAGAGGAGCAAAAAGCGGGTATTTTAGAAGAAGAATGCCCACTCCTTATTGAGAAAATTTTGGCTTTAGAAACTTTAAAACTTGAAGGCTTTATGTGCTTACCCCCTCTACAAGAAAAAGAGGGCGACAGTAGGAAATATTTCAAGGCTTTGTATGAGCTGAGAAATAAAATGGAAAGCGAGTTTAGGCTTTCTTTTCCGCAATTATCAATGGGAACAAGCGGTGATTATAAAGAAGCAATTTATGAGGGTGCTACTTTTATTCGCATTGGAACAGATATTTTTGGTGAAAGGCAATACAATAAATAATAAAAATAAGATATAAACAGAGGACAAAAACATGTCTCAAAGCCCCCAAGAACTTCCGCAAGGAAGCGGTGAAGCTGCCCCAAAAAAAGGAAAAGCAAAAAGAATTATTATTCTTGTTGCCTTGCTTCTTTTAATTGGTGGTGGCGGTGGTGGTGCCTATTGGTTTCTCACCACAAATACTGATTTTTCTCTGGCTTCTTTGTTTTCAGGTGATGATAGTGAAGAAGAGGCTGTTGAAGGTGAAACTGAAGGTCAAGAAAGCACGAATAATGCTTCTTCTTCTGAATCAGCAGGAGCTGCAGGAACTCAAGTTATAAACACTCCAACTCATCTTGTAACACTTCCTCCCCTTACCATAAACCTTGCTGACACCGGCACTTCACGTTATTTACGTTTAGGGCTTGATATTGAAGTTTCATCAAAAGATGCTATCGCTGCTATTGAAAGCCAATCTGCAAAGATTAGAGATGCAATAATTATTCTGCTTTCAAGTAAAAGCTATCAAAGCATATCAACCTCAGAGGGTAAATTTCAATTAAAAAATGAAATTGCCTCACGAATAAACCAGATTTTAGGCACTCCAAGAGTTGTACAAATTTATTTTACAGACTTTGTTGTTCAATAACATTAAATTATAAAGAGGACATAGCTATGGCTGACGATTTAGATCAAGATGCTCTTGCCGCAGAATGGGCAAACGCAATGGAAGATAGCGGAGCAACAGAAGCAAAAACCGATGATGATGCTTTGGCTGACGAATGGGCTGCAGCTTTGGAAGAATCTTCATCTGATGATGAAGGTTTAGCTGATGAATGGGCCGCTGCTTTAGCTGAAACTGAACTTGAAGAAGTGAATAACGAAAAGAAAGACAATTTCTATCAAAATGCCACTGAAGCAAATTTTGCCGATATGACAGAAGCTTCAAAAGCTCCTCGCTCTGAAGATCAAAGACATGAGCTTGACTTTATTTTAGATATTCCTCTTGATGTTTCTGCAGAGCTTGGCAGAACAAGACTTTTAATCAATGAATTGCTTCAATTAGGTCAGGGTTCTGTTATTGAATTGAATAAATTGGCAGGTGAACCTTTGGAAGTTTTTGTAAACGGAAAGTTGGTGGCTCGTGGTGAAGCTGTTGTTATCAATGAAAAATTCGGTATAAGACTCACTGATATTATAAGCCCTATTGAAAGAGTAAAGCAACTTTCTTAATAGTTCTGAATTTTAAATCTAATAATCATATTAAGAGCAAAATTTGTTCTTAATATGATTATTTAATTTAAAAATATAATATTATGTATCATTTACTACTGAAAAGTAAAAATCATAGTCTCTTTCATATTTTTTTAGAATATCTTTCTCATTTTGGGTTTTTGTAAATGTCTTTGAAGTATTTGCATAATTTCTTGCTTTTTTAAAGTTACCTTTATATAGTTCAGAGTATGCTAAGTGAATATATGCTTTAAGCTGATCGCCTGTTTTGCCGTAAGTGTGTGCTATATGCTTATGCACTTGACTGTCAAAAGGGTATTTTTCTAAAATTATATCATATTCAAGCCTTGCAGAAGAAGTTCTGCCCAAATCTTCTAAAATTCTGCCCCTGTAAAAATGAGTCATCAAATCATTTGGTTGAGCTTTATACGATTTTTCAATCAAATCATATGCATGTTCAATGCTTCCGTATTGATATTGAAAATAAGCTGCTTCCCTTAAAAAAAGCCAATTATTTGGGGCAAGCTTCAAAGCTTTGTCAAAAGAAGCTTTAGCATTGTTAACATCATGTTTTCTGGCATACAAAAGAGCTTTGGAGAAAATTATAAAAGGATCTTCTTGGTCTTTTTTAGCAAAATAAAGCAAAGCACTTTCAATATCAGAATATTTTGCACGAATAAAGTTTTGAACAGCCAAAAATCTTTTATTATTGTCTTGTACTTTTATTGCTTTTTGTGCTGTTATTCTTGCATCAATACCTGATATACGTGCGTTTAAGTCAGGATGCGTTGAAAGATAGGTGGGAATACTTCCTCCAAATCCAAATTGATTTTGCAATTTTCTAAAAGCTTCAGGATATGAATAAGGGTCATAACCTGCTTTTATATGGTATTCAAAACCAACATTATCAGCTTCTGTTTCATCTGATCTGCTATAACTTAATAATGCAGTTTGAGCTATTGCCATTCCGCCTGCTAAAGCAGCTTGAGCAGAGGCTTCAGCCCCTTCAACAGTAGTGCCTACAATCGCTGCTGCAAGTGCTGCTGCAAATGAAGCAAGCATTGTAGCCGCTGATTTGCCTTGCCTTGATGCTATATGCCTTTGTGTAACGTGTGCAACCTCGTGTGAAACAACACTTGCAAGCTCTGATTCATTTTCCATTGCCAAAAACAAACCTGAATTAACAAACAGCAAGCCCCCAGGTGAGGCAAAAGCGTTTAATGATGTATCCAACATAAGATTCACTTCATACACAAATGGTTGAGCAGGAGCGTTTTGTAAAATATTACCAACCATGTCTTGAAGATAGTCTTGCACAAAGGGGTCATATACTAAAGGAGCCTTTGTTTTCATGATTGCATTATATTTTTCACCAAGTTGCTGCTCTTCATAAATTGTCATATCTTCAAAAATACTTGCATGGGCAAAAGATTGAAAAGGCAAACTAAAATGCGAACAATTTTCGTGATGATGATGAAATAAATGCCCCAGTGATTGAGGTGAAATCACAAAACAAAAAATCAATAAAGAGATAATAAATTTATATATTTTTTTATTTTTAATCATTATTTTTTCTCAAATACTTTTTTTTAATAATAGTCTATCTATGCTTTTTGTCAATGAAATTTCACGTTTAAATTTTTGTATTTTATACTCTTTAACTAGACAAGGATTTTTTAATAAAGTAAACTCGTAAAAAAATAAAAGTAATAATTATGAATAATGACATTAATATATTAATAGTTGAAGACGAAAACGATATACGTGAACTTCTTAAATTTAACCTTGAAAATGAAGGCTATACTGTATTTCAAGCAATTCATGGTGAGCTTGCACTTAGTATTGTGCAAAACAAAAAGGTTGACTTGATTTTATTAGATCTAATGATGCCTGTTATGGATGGTTTAAGCTTTTGCAAAGAAATGAGAAAGAATGGAAATGAAACACCTATTATTATGCTCACTGCAAGAGGTGATGACATGGATAAGATATTAGGGCTTGAATACGGTGCGGATGATTATGTTGTGAAGCCCTTTAATATCAGAGAGCTTATTCTTCGCATAAAAGCACTTCTAAAAAGGCAAGCTTCAGAAAAGCAAACTAATAATAATCATTCAAAAGCTAAAGCATATTCAAATAATACAGAAGAAACTATTCTGATAGGCCCAATCACAATGGATTTAAAAGCCCATTCAATACATGTTAATTCAGAAAGCATTGAAACAACAGCAACTGAATTTCGTCTCTTAGAAGATCTTATAAAGCATGCAGGTCATGTCAGAACTCGTGAACAACTTCTCAACAGCGTATGGGGCTATGAATTTGAAGGCTATGGCAGAACAGTTGATACGCATATACGCAGATTAAGGGTAAAACTTAAAGAATTTGCTGATTTGATTGATACTGTTCGTGGAATTGGCTATAGATTTAAAGTATAAGCTTTCCTTAATATCTAATTATAGGCTTTCAAGAAGTTGTAAGTCAATAATATATATTATTTTTCCTTTCACTTCAATAGCTTTGTTTTCTTGAAGTTTGCTTATTGCCCTTGATACGCTTTCGCGTGAAACCCCCAAAATACCGCCAAGCACTTCTTGTGAAAAACCTAAATCCAAAACAAGACTCCCCTCTTCCATTCTTGATCTATGCGTTAGATAAGCTGCAAGCCTTTGAATAATGCTTTTCTCGTTTCTGGCTTCAAGTTTACGCATAAACATTCTAAGCCTAATGCTGATATTTGTAAGTAAAGTTAAAGCCCATTTAGGGTTTTCAAGCACACTTTTTTCTAATTGTTCGCAAGAAAAATAAATAATGCTTGAATTTTTTAAAGTATATGCTGATGCAGGTGAAGGTGCAGCTTGAAAGGCACTTGATTCGCCAAACATTCCTCCTTCACGCACAAGATGAATCACAATTTCTTTGCCTTCAATCGTGTTATGGCAAATCTTTACAAGCCCTTTTTCTAAAATATAAAGCCCTGAACCACTTTCACCCTCTTTAAAAATATAACTATTTTTATCAACCTTAATTGTTTGCGAATAGGATAAAACTTTTTCAAGCTCTTCACTTTCAAGAGTAGAAAATAGACCGTGTTTTTTAAGATTTTCAATTTTATAGTTTTTCATAGTATATATAGATAATTTTTTATGAAGTTTTATATAGTATGCTGTTTTTCTGTTAAATCGTCAAGTTTTTTCAAGAGCATATTTATTTTTATAAAGCTACGTATTTGACATATATTGAAAAATAAAATATAGTTATTAAATGATAAAGTATGATTATAAATTGGCTTATCAAAAATGATGAATGAGGTAAAGTATGAAAGAAAATATAACCTTCAATACTGAAATAACAAGACTTGGAGCATGCAAAATTCCTAGCAATTTCCCTGGTCCCTTTACTTCTGAAGACAAAATCACACTTCCATTAACATCTGATATCATTGGGAAAAATGCAAAAGAAACCACTTATCTGGATTTTGAACTTGCAGGCCCCAGAGAGTATGTATACTTTGATCCAAATAAAACAAAATGTGCAATAGTAACCTGCGGTGGGCTTTGCCCAGGCATTAATGATGTGATACGTTCTATCGTAATGTCATGCCATCATACTTATAATGTTGCTTCTGTTCTTGGCATACGTTATGGGCTTGAAGGCTTTATTCCTAAATATAAACATCAAGTTATAGAGCTTACCCCCACTTCAGTAACAGATATACATAATTTCGGCGGCACTATTTTAGGCACATCAAGAGGCCCCCAAAACCCTGAAGAAATTGTTGATACTCTTGAAAGAATGAATATCAATATTCTTTTTGTAATCGGTGGTGATGGCTCTATGAAGGCTGCAAAAAAAATCACTGAGGAAGTTGAAAGCAGAAATCATAAAATGGTTGTTATAGGAATTCCAAAAACCATTGATAATGATATTAATTTTGTAACACAATCCTTTGGTTTTGAAACTGCTGTTGATGCCGCCACACATGCACTTGAATGTGCACACACTGAAGCAACTTGTGCTAAAAACGGCATAGGATTAGTAAAACTTATGGGCAGAGAATCAGGATTTATTGCAGCACAAGCAACTTTATCCTATTCAGTAGTAAACTTTCTTCTTATACCTGAAGCCCCATTTAAACTTCATGGAAAAAACGGCTTATTATCAGAATTGGAAAATCGCCTTGAAAAAAGAGGCCATGCAGTAATTGTTGCTGCAGAAGGTGCCGGTCAACACCTTTTAGAAGGCACAGGCCAAGTTGACCCTTCAGGCAATCTTTTATTAGGTGATATTGGAACTTATTTATCTAATGAAATAAAGAAATATTTGAAAAATAAAAACATTTCACATACTTTAAAATTAATTGATCCGAGCTATATCGTTCGTTCAGTACCGGCAAACTCAGGTGATAGGGTTTATTGCGGATTTTTAGGAAGATATGCTGTAGATGCAGCAATGGCAGGTAAAACTTCTGTTGTAATTGCAAAACTGATGGACAAGTTTGTGCATATTCCTCTTGATATTGTAACAATGGGAAGAAGAACACTTGATATTTCATCACCCTATTGGAAAAATGTATTAAGAGCAACCGGCCAAAGTGATTTAGGCTGCGAAGAAGAATGTAACATTTAATCAAAGCTATTGATATAAATTATTAAATCAAATAAAAAATTAAAGCAACACATCAACTATAAGGCAAAGAATAATGAGACTATTTGGAACTGACGGAATGAGGGGCACAGTCAACACCTTTCCAATGACTGCTGACACGGCATTAAAACTTGGTTTGGCTGCAGGCACGCTTTTTCGCTCACAAGACAGTAGGCATAAAGTAATTATCGGAAAAGACACACGATTGTCCGGTTATCTATTTGAATCCGCTTTAACAGCAGGACTTTGCGCCTCAGGTATGCATGTTTATCAAGTTGGGCCATTGCCTACGCCTGCCCTAGCCTTTCTAACTAGAAATATGCGTGCTGATTTTGGCATAGTTATTTCTGCCTCACATAATCAATTTTGTGATAATGGAATAAAATTCTTTGACAAAAATGGCTATAAGCTTTCTGATGAAATTGAAGATAGAATGTCTGAACTTGTTCTAAATTCTAATAACTCATGGGATTATCCAGAAGCAGATAAACTTGGAAGAGCCTATAAAATTGTTGACGCTCCCGGCAGGTATATAGTTTATTTGAAAAATTCTTTTCCACAACATTTAACTCTTTCAGGATTAAGAATTGCCATTGATTGTGCTCATGGGGCGAATTATAAAGTTGCTCCGCTTGCCTTGGAAGAACTTGGTGCAGAAGTTTTTAAATTTGGCACAGAACCAAATGGAACCAACATTAATAAAAATTGCGGCTCACTTTATCCACAAGCAATTCAAGAAAAAGTTTTGGAATTAAGGGCTGATATTGGAATTGCCCTTGACGGAGATGCTGATAGAGTCATTCTTATTGATGAAAAAGGTACCATATTAGACGGTGATCAAATTATGGCAATTTGTGCCAATGATCTAATAAAGAAAAATGAACTTAATAATAATATTTTAGTTTCAACCATTATGTCAAATATGGCACTTGAAGTTTTTATGAATGAAAAAAAAGGAAAGCTTATCAGAACAAATGTTGGTGACAGATATGTTGTTCAAGCTATGCGTGAACATAATGCAACTTTTGGCGGCGAACAATCGGGGCATCTTGTCTTCCATAAACATTCAACAACTGGCGATGGGCTTTTAGCAGCTTTGCAAATTCTTCGAATAATGAAAGAGCAAGAGCAACCACTTTCTGAACTTGCCAATCTTTTAACTCTTTATCCACAAATTCTCGTAAATGTGAAAGTAAATAAAAAAATTGACTTTGAAAAATGCTCCTCAGTACAATCTTCACTAAAAAATGCAGAAGAAAAATTAAAAAATAAAGGACGTGTTGTTTTAAGATATTCAGGAACGGAAAACCTTGCTCGCGTTATGCTTGAAGGGGAAAATAGTCAACTAATCAAAACACTTGCGAATGATATTGCTGAAGCTGTAGAAAAAGATACAAAGTAAAAAGCAGCCACTTTCTTTACATTTCAAACCTTTATTGCAAAATAAATATTCTAAAAGCATTTTTAAAAGCTTGCAAAATATTATTTTTTTTGGTATCAGATAATTATAAACTATAAAAATATGAATGGAGTGAGTCATGAATAAAAGCGAACTTATTAAAGCACTAGCAGAGCAATCAAACATTCCAAGCGAAGAAGCAACAGTAGTTGTGAATACTTTTGTTGACTTGATGAAAGATGCCATGAATGAAGGCGATAGAGTTGAAATTCGCGGTTTTGGCAGCTTCAAAGTAAAAAAATATGAAGGTTATTCTGGCAGAAACCCCAGAACAGGTGCAAAAGTTACTGTAAAATCAAAACGCCTTCCATTTTTCCGCCCAGGTAAAGAATTAAAAGATTATATCAACACAAAATAGTTTTACTTTTACTTTCTAAACATATTCTTTCAATAAGAAGATTTAGCTTTTCTTTGCGATATGAAGGCTTAATTTTATAAGTCTTTGTCTTTATCTATTGTTTTTAATCCTTTTTAATCATTTGATATATTTATTATTTAAGTTTTTTAAATTATGCTAAATATTTTGATATATTTATTTAAAAAACTAATAATAAATCAAAAAATATCCTAAAACCTAATAAAGAAGGTAATTCCTATGTTGCATGGTATAATTCCCGCCTTGGTTACTCCATTTAAAAATGGAAAAATTGATGAAGAAGCGTATAGAGAATTTATTGAATGGCAAATAAGTCAAGGTGTTCACGCACTTTTACCTTGCGGAACAACCGGTGAATCTGCAACTTTGTCGCATGCTGAACATGAAGAAGTTATTACAATATGTATAGATCAAGCAAATAAAAGGGTGCCTGTTTTGGCAGGTGCCGGATCAAACAACACCCATGAAGCAATAAGCCTTACAAAATTTGCTAAAAAAGCAGGTGCTGATGCTGCTTTACACATCACCCCTTACTATAACAAACCTTCTCAAGAAGGGCTTTTTAGGCATTTTGAAGCTATTCAAAAAGAAGTTGATTTTCCCATAATTCTTTATAATGTTCCCGGCAGAACGGGCATAAACCTTCTGCCAAAGACTGTAGCTCGTATTAAAAACGAATTACCTCATATAATTGGAATAAAAGAAGCAACAGGAAGCATCATCCAAATGTCTGATGTTATTGAATATTGCGGTGAAGGTTTTGATACACTTTCAGGCGATGACTTTTTATTACTTCCAACTTTGGCTATAGGCGGAAAAGGCGTGATTTCAGTAACTTCAAATGTTGCACCTAAACTTATGGTTGACCTATATAATGCTTATCAAGAAAATAAATTTGAGCTTGCTCGTGAATTACATTATAAAGTTCAAGAACTTAACCGCACTCTTTTCATTGATGTAAACCCTGTTCCTGCTAAAGCTGCCCTTTCGCTTATGGGTAAAATGTCCCCTGAAATCAGGCTTCCTCTTTGTGAGCTTGATGAAAAACATATTCCAACTCTTAAAAATGCTCTAAAATCTGTTGGAATTAACGTTTAAATTTTTATTTATCTTAAGATAGTCTTTTAGCACTGCTATAAGAATTAAACGGTTAGTAGTCAAAAAACAATCTTGATATTTTTTATCTAATTTTGAAAGCCTATAAAAAAATAGGCTTTTTTCATTTAAAGGCGAATTATTTTTATTTGTAAATAAATCAGTAATATTTATATCAAGAGCATGAGCAATATCTTCCAATCGGGAAAACTTTGGTGCTATCCTTCCTTTTTCCATACGAGAAAGAGACTCTTGCTTTATTTGTAGAATTTTAGCCAGTTCTACTTGTGTTAGATTTAATTCTTTTCGTCTTTTAGATATATTTTGCCCTACTAAAAGAGAAAGTTTATTTTTTTCATCTTTTTTTTGCTTCATAAAAATTACTTTCAATTATAATTATATATTTTTAGATTAATTCAAATATAACTTCAATTATAAATTTTTAAGTTTTTAATCTGAAATCACATTAAAAAAATCCTTCTACTGAGTAAAAGGATTTTCAAAAGATGTTTTTATTTAAGAATATTATTATTTTTTCTCAAGGCAAGCCAATGCTTCTTCAATATTTGTTGCCCTAAATACAAGAGTTGCACTTTGAGCAGCCTTTTGAACAAATGCATACATATATTCAATGTTAATTCCATGATTGGCTAGATGTGTAAGCGTGTCATGCAAACCACCCGGTTGATCCGGAATTTCAATAGCTAAAACTTTTGAGATACGTACAGTAATGCTGTTTTCTTTCAAAATAGCACTTGCTTTTTCAGTGTCATCAAGAATTAGTCTAAGAATTCCAAAGTCAGAAGTATCTGCCAATGAAAGTGCACGAATGCTGATATTTGCTTTTGCTAAAAGTGATGTAACTTCTGAAAGCCTTCCCGGTTTATTTTCAAGAAAAATAGAAATTTGTTCTATAATCATTATATATTCCTTATATATTACTTAATTGTTCTTATAATTCAGCAAAAAACATAAAACTAATTAGTAAGTACTTATTTATATATAAATAAGACTTTACTCAAGGAGTTATAAAGAAATTGATTAAGCTTCTTTAGAATCGTCTTTACTTTCTTTTTTAGGAGTTATATCAATTTCGTCAGCTTCAGTAGATGCCTGCCTAAAATTTCTGATAGCTTTTCCAAGTCCACCGCCAATTTCAGGTAATTTCTTTGCACCAAAGATTACAAGAACCAACAATAAGATAATCAACAGTTCTTGTGTTCCAATTCCAAACATAGAGCCTCCAAATAAATAAAAGTTCAATAATAAAATGAGTATATTTGATTTCTCTTAATATAGCAAGTTATATTATTGAACTTTTTATTATTGCCTTAAATTGTGTATATAAGCATATTTACAGGATAAAAGTTATTAACCGCAACGTGAATGTGAACAAGCAGGACAGATATGACAGCCTTCTTGGAAAATCATTGCTTCGCCGCAATCAGGGCAAGGCACTTTTCCATCTAAGCCAACATGCCCTTTCATTGTGCTTGATGTACCTTTTAAATACCTTGTTTCAAGCACATGAGCGATAGCATCAGGAACTGAAAGCACCATACCTTTCTTTTGGAAAACAGGGTTTTCGCCGCCAATACCTTTTACTTGATCAACAATAGAACGAATGTCAATGCCTGAACGAAGCGCTAAAGAAACAAGTCTTCCAATGGCTTCTGCTTTTGCAGTAACAGATTTTCCTGATTTGCCAATAGTTGCAAACACTTCAAAAGGCTTGCCGTCTTCATCTTCATTTACAGTAAGATACAAAACACCCACTCCTGTTGCAATTTTTTGCGTGAAGCCTGAAAGACATTCAGGGCGTTGACGAACAACAATATTTGATTGAGCTTCTTGATTGGGGTTGTTTTTCTTCTCACTATCGCCTGTATATAGAACTTGAATTGACTTTGAGCCATCGCGATAAACTGTAACGCCCTTACAGCCAAGTGAGTAAGCTAGACGATAGATTTTATCGATATCTTCAATAGTGGCTGAATTTTCAAGGTTAACTGTTTTTGAAACAGCATTATCAGTATATTTTTGGAAAGCTGCTTGCATGCGAAGATGGGCTTCAGCTGAAATATCCATAGCAGTAACATAGACTTTACGCATTTTTTCAGGCAATGCTTCAATATCTTGGATTGTACCGTATTGAGCGATATTTTCCATAAGTTCAGGTGTGTGAAGATTATTATTCATAAGTTCCCTTTCAAAGTAAGGGTTTACTTCTAATAGTCTTTCGCCTTCCATAACATTTTTTGCAAAACAAAGTGCAAATAAAGGTTCAACACCTGATGAGCATGAAGCTAAAATAGAAAGTGTGCCTGTTGGAGCAATTGTTGTGATAGTGGCGTTTCTAAGTTCTTCTCCTCCTGCAAAAATCGATTCTTTAAAAGCAGGGAAGGCCCCTCTTTCTTTTGCTAGCTGTGCTGAAGCAGCCCTTCCTTCCACTTGAATAAATTCCATAATTTTTTCAGCAAGTTTCACTGCTTCTTCTGAATCATAGCCAATTCCAACCAAGAAAAGAAGGTCAGCAA
>CAYJHJ010000041.1:0-18291 GCA_964370095.1 uncultured Desulfovibrionaceae bacterium
ATAAAAAGAATGCATTTTCATTTTTTCTTTCAGCAATGAATGCTATTGAAAGTTCAAACTCTTACGCTATTCTTCTTGAAAATTTAAATTTTGTTTTTCAAACATATTTTCCATTATGCTCTACGCATTTAGCAATATATGATAGGAAATTTCATGTGTTAAGAAATTATTTAGGTATAAGCGAAAACCATGAAAACATTCTGAACAGTTGGCAAGATACTATACAAAATGAATTTAATAAAATTATAAACGAAGAACTTTCTTCTGTCAGTGTGTCTATAGGCAATTTTTCCTTTATACAAAACGATCCGGCAAACGGTTTTCTTATTGCTTTACCCTTAGAAATAAAAGAAAACTATAATGGCTTATTACTCCTTCACCTTAGCCAAGAGGTTGAACTTACAAAAGATTTTGCTGATGTTCTTCATTCTATACGCAAGCAATTATCCATAGCTCTTGATTCAAAGCTTTATAAAGAAGACGCTTTTGCTGACTATATAACAAAAAAACAAAGTGAAAAAGAAGATCTTTCTTCCTTGCACCCTTTGATTTTAGAAAAAGTTGACTATAGAAGAAAAAGCATTACCTATCAAACAGAAAAAAGACAATAATAAAGAATCACTATGAAAGAAAAAAATTTTAAATTTGAAACATCAATACTTTGTGAAGATTTACAAGGAATTTTTGAAGCTTTTATCGAGGCATTTAAAGAAGGTAAGGTAGATTTGCATAGTAATGACAAATGCTTTACACTTATTCCGCCAAAAGGTGTGCTTTTAGAGATTCAAGCAAAACAACAAGTTGAAGAAACAATATCAGAAAAAGAAGAAGAAAGCAGGATTTCTATTTCAATTTCTTGGAAAAATACTTTAAAAAAAACTACTGAAGAAGCATCACAAGTTGAATAAGCATTGTATCAATCACTAAAGAAGGATTTACCGGGGTTTCAATATCCGTAAGCATACTTTGTGCTTCATTCAATATATTGATAAAAGTCTGCGTATTTTCAAGATTGATTTTTTCTTTCAAGAAACTTGTAAGAGCGTGTTCTACATGTGCATCATTGTGCATTGATGTGCTATCTAAAACAGTGAATGAAATCAGTGCTTTAGTCAGATACAAAGATAAAAGATGTATCACATATTGCCCATCCTCTTTTGAAAAATCAGCTTTTGAGCTATATTTTACAAAAAATGATTTTCCGCTAGAAAGAAACACATATAAGTCTTGAGCCATTTCATTTTCTTTATTATCAGCCTCAGCATGAGTAAGGCTTGGAAGAATCATTACGTGTGAGCGTGAAACTAAAGTAGGCAGAATCTGCTCTCTAATAGGAACAGTAAAAACAAAAGAGGTTGTGTTATTAGGCTCTTCCAAAATTTTTAAAATTGCATTTGCGGCTTCTTCTGAAAAAGCAGAAGCTTCATAAAAAAGGGCAATTCTTTGATTAAATTGAAATGGTTTTATTGCTATTAGTGGCTTTAATTCACGCATTTCACCAATAGCAATAGTTTTTTTAAGGCCATTATATACTTTAAAGTCAGGGGCAAGCTCATTAGCAATTTCAATGCAATTAACACAGCTAAGACAAGGTGCATAGCTTGTTTCACCCTCTTGATGAGAAATTGCTCTTTTAAGATCTTTGCAATTTAGAAGTGCTGCCCAATATTTTGCAATAGCAAAGCGTATTTTACTATCACCGCCCTCTATTAAAAGCACTTGAGGAGGTTTTTGAGCTATTTTTTGTAAGCGAGCCAAAAATGATTGCAAGTGCTGTGCATCTAATTGCTTATACAAAAAACCCGCAGCATGGCTTGCTTCTTCTAGGCTAGGAAGGTCTTCTTCAATCTCTTTAGATTTTTTTGGTTTTTTGTTTTTTGCTAGCGTTGACATATCAACACTTAACCTATGTCTTCAGCTAAAAGCTTTGAAAAAGCAATAAGAGAAGATTCATCAAAAGGTTTACCTAAAAGCTGCATACCTAGAGGAAGGTTTGAAGAAGTTAAACCGCTTGGAAATGCCATGCCGGGCAAACCTGCCAAGTTCAAGGAAAGTGTAAAAATATCCATTAAATACATTTGAATAGGATCATTTATCGCTTCTAAATCCCAAGCCGGAATAGGTGAAACAGGTGCTAAAATAGCATCACACTCTTTCAAAGCATTTAGATAATCTTGCCTTATAAGCCTGCGCACCTGAGCAGCTTTTTTATAGTATGCATCATAATATCCTGAAGAAAGCACAAAAGATCCAAGCAAAATTCGCCTTTGCACTTCAGCCCCAAAACCTTCAGTGCGTGATTTGATATACAATTCTTCTAAATTTTTATTATTTTCAGCTCTTTTTGTATAACGCACACCATCATATCGAGCTAGATTTGAACTGGCTTCTGCAGCAGCAATAATATAATAAGTAGAGACTGAATATTTAGTATTTGGTAAAGAAATATTAATAATTTCAGCACCTAAGCTTTTTGCTTTTTCAATACAAGCCATGGCAGAAGCATAAACTTCTTTATCAATACTACTTGCTTCCATAAACTCTTTTGGAATTCCAAGCTTCACATTTTTTAAAGACTGTGTGCTTTCACAATCAGCTAAATAATTTGGAACAGCACAAGGTGATGAAGTAGTGTCTAAACTATCATGCCCTGCAATAACCTGCATAATTTCAGCAATATCGTTAGCATGATTAGCCATTGGACCAACTTGATCAAGTGAAGAAGCATAAGCAATAACACCATACCTGGAAACTCTTCCATACGTAGGTTTCAAACCAAAGCAGCCACAAAGATTTGCAGGCTGACGCACAGATCCACCTGTATCTGTGCCTAAAGAAGCCACGCATTGTTCACTTACAACAGAAGCTGCTGAACCACCGCTTGAGCCACCGGGAACCTTTGAAAGATTTCTTGGATTTTTTGTTGAAATATAACTTGAATTTTCACAAGTAGAACCCATAGCAAATTCATCTAAATTATTTTTGCCTAAAATAATAGCGCCTGCTTCTTCTAATCTATTAATTACAGTTGCCGAATAAGGCGGTGTAAAATTTTCTAATATTTTTGATGCTGCAGTAGTGGGAATATTTTTTGTGCAGATAACGTCTTTTATAGTAAAAGGAATACCAAAAAGTGGCTTTGTTTTATCAAAAGCATTTTTATCTAAATTACGTGCTTTTTCTAAGGCGTAATCTTTGCTGAAATAAAGAAGAGCATGAATATCATTTTCTGTTTTTTCAATAGTGTTAATATACTGTGAAATCACATTTTCAACAGACTGCCCTTCTTTGTATTGATTTTTTAATTCTTGTATAGAAATTTTCATAATTAACTACCCTATTTGCCTTCAACAATTTTAGGAACAATAAAATACACGCCATCACTTTGAGGAGCATTTTGAAGAATTTCTTCACGAGTACGTTTGGCAAAAACTTCATCTTCTCTATAAAGAATTTCATGCTCAAGCGGATTGTAAAGTGGCTCAATTTCAGAAGTGTCAATTTGTGAAAGCTCATTGAAATAATCAATAATTTTAGCACATTGCCCTGCATAAACCTCCAAATCTTCTTTTTGAGGTTCTATTTTTGCCAAGGCACATAAGTATTCCATATCTTTAATTTCTAAGGACATATTTTTTCCTTTAATTGTAATTTATCTTTTTATTGAATTGTACTTTTTTGTTTCATCAAATAGTCTTTATAAGCTACTTTATCAAGTAAAATCATACCATCTGTAGCCGGTTGAAATAAAAAGAGGCTACGACTTGCCAAGCCGGTATTATCCCACTTAAATGGGGCTGCTGCCCAAGCCAAGGGCTGTAAAAGTGAGAGTTTTTGGTTCATGATATTTGAATTTAGCTGCACATCTTTATAATCAAGAGCTGCAGCCATTTGAATAAAGTCATAACCAAGTGCTGACCATGCATTTGCTTGTTTTTGCTTAAACAAAAGATTTTTTTGTAATTGCAAAGCACCGTACATACGGGAATCTTTATCAAATTCACCCGGGAAAATAACTAATTTATAATTATCAACATTAATATTTGCTTTCCCTGAAAGGCTTTGTTCCCAAAGGTTTGTTCCTAAAAGAGGAATATCAACCGCTCCTTGATAGAGCATGATAGAGGAAAGCATTTCCATATTTGCAAAACCGTCCGGGATAAATATTGCATCTATAGGGGCTTGCACAAATGGCAATCTTTTCTTGCCTGAAGCTGTTTCACGCTCAACGGATTGTAAAAGATCGCCGGCTATTGCTGTCCAGGCAGATTGATCTTCTAAAGGATAGCTGGTTTGAGCAAGTCTTAGATTTCTTGAATATACTTCATCAACAAAAAGTTCACTCATCCTAAGGCCATATGCATCATTAGGATAAAATGTAGCATAGTCATTAATGAAAAGTTCACTTGTTGTATAATCTAAAAGAGCATCGAGTTGATCATTAGGTGAAGTAAAAAATCTCCATGCATTTACACCTTCAACTAAAGAAGAAGGCATATTTGAACTAAAGGTGAAAAAAGCTTTTGTGTTGACTATGCCACTTGAATGAGCATTTTCTAAAACTTGTGAGCGAAGCGGGCCACCAACAAGTAAACAGCTTTGCGGCACAGAATTTAATTCATTAACCCAATAAGGGTTTTCTGAATCAATAAAATTAATATTTATATTTATTCCTGATAAAGCCATTACTTCTTTGGCAGCTAAAGCACCGTCTTTTACTTGATTGCCAATACTTTGAAAGTTGCCTGATAAAGGCAATAGCATTGAAACACATACAGAAGAAAAACGCGGATTAGGATTGATCACAAGCCCTTCAATCGCATTGTCTTCCATTGTAGTAAGAGTGATAGGGTCAATATTAATTTGATTTGGATCAGTAAAGCCAAAATAACTTGGATCAGCAAAAAGACTAGGGTCATTCAAACGTTCCAAAGCATTTATATTGTCTTGTAAAAGATTTGCACGAGCTGCCTCATATACAAATAAAATCCATGGAAAAGTTTTTTCTTGCACTCGTGGTGTAATTTCACCTAATTCTTGCAAATAAGCTGGAATGAGTGATTGAAGTTCTTCAGCTAAAATCTTTTCCATTTGCGCTCTTTTAGCTGTATCGGCATTTGTATATTCACGAGCAAGCTGTTGCTGTACAAATAAAGTCATTGAACCGGGACGGGTTGCAACAACATACATTGACCTTTCTTTGATATGAGGAGGAGTATTTGTATGTGTATAAACAGCTTCAGCTTCACGAGATTGATTTTCTGGTGAAAGAGAATTTAAAGAATTCCTCCATTCTGTAGAGGAAAAAATATTATCAAAGGTTTCATTGCTTTGTGATGCACTTTCGTTTTCGCCAATATCAACGGGTGTATACTGTGTTGTTGAACAAGCATTTAAAATAAAAATCACAAAAAAACACAATAAAAAATTTTTCATTCTTCACTCCAAAAAAGAAGTCTATTTTCTTCAATATGCTTGATTATAAAGCAAATATAATAAATATAATAAAAAAATATATCATTTTGCTATAATCGAAAGCTTGATTAATCGGTGAAAAGTATATACTATATATATCAGAACTTCAAGCTTTTATTTAACCGCTTGAAAACTGAATAATCAGATAAAATACAAGGTAATATTATGGCAATACACAAATTTTCTGTCGGCCCTTTGGCAAGCAATACATATCTTATAGAAAACGGCATAGATGCAATTATTGTTGACCCTGCTCTTTCCTATTATAAAATAGATAAAGTTATCAATGAAAAAAACCTGAAAGTACAAGCAATTTTATGCACTCATCTTCACTTTGATCATGTGAGCGGCGTTGCAAAAGCTATTGAACTGTATCAAGCTCAAGTTTATGCCGGAAAAGAAGATCTTGAACACAAAGATAAATTTTTTGCACCTATGCCGCCTTTTTCGCCGGAAGGAACTGAAGATTTTGAAGCTTTGCCTATTTCAGAAGGAAGCGTGATGTATGGATCAATTAAATGCATTAATATTCATACTCCTGGTCATTCTTTAGGTGGGCATTGTTTTTATTTCCCTGAAGAAAAAGCTTTAATAAGCGGTGATACTTTGTTTAGACAATCCATTGGCAGATCTGATTTTTTCGGTGGAAACCACGCTCAACTTATTTCTTCAATAAAAGAGAAGCTTTTTATCTTACCGGATGAAACCATTGTCTATCCCGGGCATGACATCAAAAGCAGTATAGGCGATGAAAAAAATATGAACCCATTCATAAATGAATAAAAAATATTCATCTTTAAAAAAATAATTATTCTATGGACGCACACCTTTTGCACCTTGCCATAAAGCCTTTAGAAAGCATTGTTGGTTCACGCATTTCAAAAATCTATCAATATGATGATGATATTTATGTTTTTTCGCTTTTCGGCAAAGCAAAGAAAACTTTTCTTATTGCCAGAACAGGAAAAAACCTTCCCTTTATCTTTCTTTCTGATATGCATAATGCAAGGGGTGAAGAGCCACCTGCAAGCGTTATGCGCCTAAGAAAACATATTGGCGGAAAGCGAATTATTAACATGTTTAACGCTTGGTGGGAGCGTAAAGTTTATTTCCAAGTAAAACAAGATGATGATACAAAAGCACATTGGTTTAAGGTTGACCTAAAAAAAGGGGTTTATCTTTGTGATTCGCCTTTTGCAGGCAATGAAGAAGCTTTTAATAATCTTCAACCCTCATGGCCGGAACTTGAAAACATAGAAAGCCTTTACTCTATTCTAAACCCTAAAGATAATGTTTTTTCACCTTACTTTACGCCAGCACTCAGAAAAACTATACAAGAAATCCTTCGTTCAACCATACACTCTAATGATGGCATTATGCAAAATCCAAGCAATGAAGATGAGCAAGAGGCCTTGCTTGAGGTTAAATCGTTGTTGATTGACTTAGAATCAGGTGAAGGCGATTTATTTATGTATAGTGATAATGAAAATAAAAAAGAGCTTTTTGCATGGCAACTGCCATTAACTTTGCAAAAAGAAAGAATTGAAGAAATTTTTGACAATCCACAATACGCATTAAATGAATACGGCAAATCAAGTCTTTTTTCAACTTTAAGCGATAATGTTAAAAAAAATGCTGCTAAACCACATCAAGCACAAATAAAAAAGCTTAAAAACTTACAATCCAAACTTGAAGGTGAAGAAGACAGGCTTTTGAATATGTTAAATAAAAAAGAGCTTGCCCTCAAATTACAAGCTAATCTATATAATTACAATAAAGAAGAAAAAATTTCTACTATTGTTATTGAAGAAAATTCATATGAGCTTGATAAACGCTTATCTATAAAAGAAAATATGGAAAACCTTTTTCATCAGTCAAACAGAGGTAAAAGAGGGCTTATCCATCTTGAAAAAAGAAAGCAAGAAGTTTTAGAAGAACTTGAAAATGCAAAAACTAATCTTCATCAAGCAATAGCATTATCACAAGCACCAAAATCATTTTCTTTATCTGACCCTACAAAGGATAAAAAACAGCCTATTATAAACGGCAAGAAAAATGAAAAAAAATCTAAAAATTTCCCAAAACAGGTTTTATATCGTGAATCACAAGACGGTTTTACTATATTACTCGGCAAAGATGTCAAAGGAAATGCACTTGCACTAAAATTGGCTTCACCACATGATTATTGGCTTCATACCGCTGATTCTGCATCAGCTCATGCCATTATAAAAAGAGAGCATCAAGCCCAAGTTATTCCTGAAAAAACCCTAGAAGAAGCAGGAAGAATGGTTGCTGAAAAAAGTCCTTATAAAAACAGCGAAAAAGCTCTTATACAATATGCTTTGGCTAAAAATATTCAGCCAATGAAAGGCGCTGGCAAGGGCATGGTTCGTATTGTAAAGAGTGAAGGCTCATTATGGGTGAGCTTGCAAGAAGACAAAGAATAAAGATATAATCTGGTAATTATAGTTAACCATCTTTACTTTATTAATGAATCAATAAGCCTAAGAACTTTTTTTATTTCGTTTCGTAATGAAAATTGTGATAAGGCCATTTTTCTGGCAAAAGCTTTAACTTGCATTTGCTTTTCCTTATTATCTAAAATAGTTTGCATTAGTAAAGCAAGTTCATCAGGGTCTTTATAATCTGAAAAATAACCATTTTTTTCAGGAATAATACATTCTTTTAGTGCCGGATTTGCTTGAGCTATCACAACATTAGTGCATGAAAGTGCCTCATAAATGCTTGAATTTATGAAAAATTGATCAAATAAATAGAGTTGAATATTTGTATGAATAAGTGCACCTTTATATTCATCAACACTTGCATTTCTATGTACAATAATATTATCTTTATATTCTTCAAGGCCTTTTTCAAACTCTTGAAAAACAGGAATAAAATCATCTTGAATAGTTTTATTACGAGTAAGCAAAAGGATTTTTGTATTTGGTTTTTTAAAAAACAATTTCTTTAGAGCTTTAATTATTACTTTTAATTCAGGGGATTTTTTGAAATTTTTTGGAGCAAACAAAATAATATCATTATATTCATAGCCTTTTAAAAAATCATATTGTTGCTTTGAAAGATTTTTTTTATTTTCATGTGCAGTGAATGGAGTGAAAAAATCAGTGTTTACACCCTCTCTAATAATATGCATTTTTTTGTGCAGAAACTCAGGAAATGACCCTTTTTGATAATTTGAAAAAGTTACAAGCTTTGTTGATAAACGCATAGCTTCAATCTGAAACATATTACTTATACGTAAGGAGTGATGATAAGAGTCATCTTCTAAATTACTTTTTTCTAAAACTTTATCTGTCAATTCAGGTTCTTGCAAAAACCAGTCGCAATAAGTAATTGTGGGGACATTTGGAAAAATGTTTCCAACTCCAAAGGAAGTTGCATGGTTTGAATCGCAAAAAATAACATCCGGTATAAAGCCTGATTTTTTTAATCTATGTAAAGCATTTGTAAAAATAAGCCCACGCCTTAAAAGGCGAATAGAGGTTTGCTCTGCTTTATTACCCTTATAATAAAGTTTTGGAAAACGAATATTAGTATAATTGATAGCTTTTAATGAAAGTTCTTGATGCCGATATTCACTAAAGAAGTGAATTTGATGATTATCTTTTTCACGATTAAATGAAAAATATAAAAGCAAATTCTGAAATCTGCCGGGACAATACTTTGCAACAAAAAGCAAATTCATACTCTTTCCTCACACAATTTTCTTATATTAAAATAGCTAAGTGGAAAACATATAATGAAATAAAGCCTTTTTCACTTCATAAAAGGCTTTATTTAAAATATGCTATTAATTATAAATGAAATTATAATATCTTGCAAGTAAAAAAGATATATCTATTTCTTATAATCAATAAATCAAAAAACAATTATGAATTAAATCCTTCCTTATCAACAATAAGAGCTTGAAGCCCTTCAGGAGATTCTAAAACTTTCTTAAGCACCTCAACAAGGTCTTGATCAAATTTATTAGTATCACCTTTTAAGCGAGAAAGTGCATCACCAACAGGCAAACCTTTTCTAAATGCTCTTTCACTTATCATCGCACAAAAAGCATTTGTAATCGCAAGTATACGTGCTTGAACAATAATTTCACTTCCCATAATACCTTTAGGGTAACCACTTCCATCAATATTTTCATACATTTCTAAAACAGAAGTTGCAATGGGGTCACTAAAACCAATTCCTGAAAGCACTTCATAAGCTTTTGTTGGCAAGTTGCGAATTGCTGCAAGTTCTTCTGGTTCTAATTTACCTGTTTTAGTAAGAATTTCTCTATCAATAAAAAGTTTACCTATTTGTGAGAAAATGGAAGCATCTTTCACTGTTTGCACTTCTTCTTGTGAAAGTTCTAAATGCTTTGCCATCAAAACACCTATATTAGACATCATTTGTGAGTGCCCTGTTAAATATGGATCAACTCCTTCAATGGCACGCACAAAAGCATGTACGATATTCTCTTGTTTTTTTCTATTTTTTTCGCTATTACGTCTGAATTGAGTAATATCTTGCAATGTGGCTACAGCACCAACTATATTTCCACTTTCTACATCATCAAGTGCATTATCACGGAAAGGATACATTGTTACACGAAACAGCAATTCTTCATCTTTTTGAACAGCAATTTCAAAGTTAGCAGGCTCTCCGCTTTCAACAACTTGGCTGACTTTTTCCATAACATCACCAGCAAGTTGAGCTTCAAAAACAGACATAAGGTTAGCGTCTTTCATCTGGTCTTGATTTTTGCTTACTATTTCATTAAAAGTTTTGTTTGAAATTTTTATCATGCCGCTTGAATCAACTAAGATAAGACCAACTTCCAAGGAAAGATTGATACTGTCTAATAAACCTTTTTGCTGTGCAATCACATCATAAAGGTTTTTAAAGCGATTTGCCACAGCTTTTTGTTCTGTGCCTATTACTACCCACCAAAGCAAAGCAAATAAAAGGGTTACACCAATACTTGCCAAAGCTCCAAGCCCATAAGTTGTCCATGCAAGTGAACGAAAAACTTGATCTAAAACTTGGGTTGGAAGTTCTAAAACAACATAAAGTTCAACACCTTCAACTTTTTCACCATAAGAATACACTTCTGACTCAGAACTAACAGAAGGTCTTTTTGCAAAAGCCAAAGTATTGTTTGCATCAAACTTTAACACAGTTTCAATAGGACTTGGCTTTGGTGAACTCACTTCTACAAGTTCAAAAGTTTCGCCAACTTTTTGTAAAATATTAGGAACTAAGCTTGAATCAGCCCTTAGTTCACGTGATAAAAATTGTGCTATTTGATTTGTAATAGGTTGTGTAAGCATAACCGCAGCAATAGGTTTTGCACCTTCTTCAGCTGATAAAGGAGGAATAGGCAATGCATAATCAATAACCATTGTTGAAGCAGAAGGACGAATAGGAGCAAAAACAATGGTATTTGTTTTTATTGCTTCAGCAACGCAGTTTTTTTGCCCTTCAGTAATTGGAGTTGGAATTTGAAGGCCGGAAAGAATAGTTGTTCCATTTTCAGTTACTAAACGAGCATCTGTCATACCATTATAAAGCATAAACTCATACAAAGCACTTCGCATGTATGGAACTTGCTCAACAAAATCAATATAATTATCATCCACTGCAGATTGAGCTAAGCCTGAATCAAGTGTATTGATTTTATTGGCAACACTTTCGCCAGCAAGGCGCACATCTTCTAAGAAAACTCTATATAAATCCGAAGTGCTCACTCTTTGCCCTTGCTCATTCACTCCTTGTGTCCAAAGTTGAATAGCTTGTGCAGTTCCCTGAACCCATGTGGTTAAATTCTTGCTTTCTTCAGAAAGAATTTCAGCTTTTTTATTGTTCAAACTTACAGTTGAAACATAATAAGCAGCTGTAAAAATACAAACAAGCAAGCCCACAACAATAAGAATTGCATATTTCTTTTGCAATAGTGCATAGAGAGGGTTTTGATCATTATTTTTCATCGCTAACTCCAAAAATGATTTTATATATTATTGTTTCTTAGTCTTAACATGACCCCACCTAAATTTTTCATTTACTGAATAATGTGGTTCATAGTTACCAAGCTTTGTGTGTGATAAAACAGCATTTGATAAATTATCCAATATAAGAACATCATCGTCAATATAAACAGCTAAAACAGCATGTGCAATATTTCTGATAGTTTCCATAACAATTACAAGACGCATTGAATTAATATCAAAACCAAGTTCTTTTAAGGTATAATATTTTGCTATTGCATAATCTTCACAATCTCCTGAATTTTTTTGAAATTCTTTAGGAATTGCCCAATAATCAGGCTTTTTATATACTTGACTGTCAAGTCGATAAGGCCATTTATTCCAAAACAGGTTAACTTCTCTAATCTGTTCACGAGGTGAAAGGGGTTTGAGCCTTTCAACAAGCTGATTCCATGTGGTTGAAGAGTTTAATTGAAAGCCATCAACCAAGATAGGAGATTTTTCATTTCTTTCAATAACATCAACCCATTGAGGAATTGAAGTTATTCTACTTTTAAACTCTTTTGTACCAAAAAGCTCAATTTTTTTTGATGCTTCTGCATAAGATATATTTGAAAATAAAAAAATAAAAGAGCAAAGAATAGCACAAAAAACTTTAAAGATAGGTATAAACCTATCCTTAAAGTTTTTAAAGCTTACAGTAAAAGAAATAATATTTCTACTAGCGTTCTCTAAGTGCATTGTCTTTTGCTTTTAAAATTGGTTTAAGCAGATATTGCATGATAGTCTTCTTACCAGTAATAATATCTACGCTTGCGACCATGCCGGGAATAATAGGAAGAGTTTCTCCCCTGTACTCTAAAGAGTTTTGATTTGTGCGTAATTTTACTAAATAAAAATATTCTTGATTAGGACCGTCTTGAATAGTATCTGCGGAAATTTGTTCAACATGTGCCTCTAAGCCACCAAAAATTGAAAAATCATAGGCTGTAAGTTTTACAACAGCATTTTGTTGTGGATAAATGAAACCGATGTCAGCAGGTCTAATTTTAGCTTCAATCAACAAAGTATCATCTAAAGGAACAACTTCCATAATAGGCTCACCAGGACGAACAGCACTTCCTTTAGTATTGAGAACAATTCTATTCACAACACCTCTCATAGGTGAACGAATTTCTGTTCTAACAACTCTATCAGTACCAGCAGTTATGTTTTCTTGTAAAGAATTACGCTCAGATGTAAGTTCATTAATCTCTGCAATAATGCTTGTATCATATTCAGATTTAAAGAGTTCTTTTTTAAGTTGTGCTTCTTCAATAACAGTTTGTGCTTTAGAGATATTATTTTCAATTGATTGCACTTCACCTTCTAAATTAACAACTTCTTGTTGTAAATTCAGAACATCAACTTCTGCATATAAGCCACGTTCAAACATTGGAAGAGCAAGTTCAAGCCTTCTTCTGGTTAAAGAAACAGATTCAGTTGCAGTACGCAATCTTTTTTCAAGCTCATCAAGCTCATATCTTGCTTGTTGATCTTGGCTATTTAAAACACTCATTTCAGAAAGAAATTGTTGCTGACGAGTATTATAAATTTGTGTTTGTAAGGAAATAATTTCAGGTGCAGCAGTAGTAATTTCATCAGAATAAGATAATGGAGTTCCGCTTAATTCTGCTTGTAAACGTTGAATAGAAGCTTCTAGTTGGTAAATTTGATTTTGAGTATCACGAAGAACACTTTCTGCAGCAACGTTTTGAACACGGGCAAGAACTTGGCCTTCATCAACAATAACGCCTTCAGTTACAAGCATTTCCATAAGAATACCACCCTCAAGATGAGTGATAACTTGAGTTCTGGAAGAGGCAATCACTTGACCTTGGCCTCTTGTCAATTCATCAACAGTAGCCCATGATGCCCACGCAACAAATGATACAAGAAGAGCTAGAATTAGAACAGTTACTATTCTTTGCTTTTTCGAACCAGTATCACTCCAAACTGCATCAATATCACCTAAGAAAGCCTTTTCATCTTCGCCTATTTTTGATTTTCCGGCAAACAAGTCTTTTGTTTCTTGTGATTTTTTTGAATTTTCAGTTTGAGGCTTTTGCTCTTGATTAGTTTTTTCTTGTCCTTCGTCAGCTGGAAAATCAATTTTTTCAGCATCTTGAGATGAAGAAGTTTTACTATCAGGTTTAATAAAATTAGGAACATCTTTTATCAAAGAAGAATCAAGAATAACTTCATCTTCAGATTTATTATTAGATGTTTTATCAACAGTTTGCTGATTTGACTTCGATGAAGCATTTTTATTAAAGTTTTTATGTTTTAGTTTTTCATAGTTCTTTTTTGAATTTTTTTCTTTTTCTTCGGCTACTTTCTTTCTAGAACGTACGTCTTTTGAAACAAATAAAGAGCCTTCTTCGCTATTGACATTATTTGAATTTTCTTCTTGAGATAGATTATTATCTGTATTCTCAAGTTCATTCTGCATTACTTTCTGAAAATCACGTGAATTTTCTCGTGAAATTTTACCCACAGAAGTTGTGCTTGGACTTGTACTCATGATTTACTCACTTCCTTTTATATCTAATAAAGTAAGAAAATATTATTATTTGTCAACAGGGAAAGCTTGAGAAAGATTTAACTTTTCACAAAATCATCAGGTGCTGATGTATCAGATTTTTGATTATTTTCTTCTGACAAGTTATTTTCTTGTAAATTTTCAGACTTCACAGGCATAACACGCTTTGGATCAGTATTTCCCGGAGCATTATTAACAAGTGCACTTTTCACATCTTGTGTTTTTGCGTTAGGATTTTGATTTTTAGAGTTTAGCCATGCGTAAACTTCTTTTGTAGGTCCATCAGCAACAATTTTACCATCTTGCAATACAATAAGCCTTGTTGTTAATTCAAGTAAACTCATTCTATGCATATTAATAATAATTGTTTTGTTTGCCATAACTTTTTTAAGTCTGGATTTAATTCTTGTTTCAGTTGCACCGTCAATATTAGAAGTTGGTTCGTCTAGAATAAGAACATCAGGGTCATGCAGTAAAGCTCTTGCTAAAGCAACTGCTTGCCTTTGACCGCCTGATAAATTCTGGCCATTTTCACCAACTTGCATAGCATAACCTTCAGGAGTATGCTGAACAAATTCATGCACACCTGCAACCCAAGCAGCCCTTACTACAAGCTGATCAGGAATGTGAATTGAACCAAGAGCTATATTTTCACGAATAGTACCATGAAAAAGAATAGGATCTTGTGGCAAGAAACTTACTCTTGTTCTAAATTCAGCCATATCTAACCTTCTAAGGTCAACACCACCAAATTTAACAGCACCTGCAGAAGGTGTATAAAGACCACAAAGCAAACGTGCAAAAGTCGATTTGCCTGAACCCATATTACCTATAATACCAACTTTTTCACCGGGATTGATAGTTAAGCTTACATCATCAATTGTTGGAAGATGAGCACCTTTATATGAAAAAGTAACTTTTGTAAATTCAAGCGAATGTGGCAAATCACCAAACTCTACAAGACTGGTTGAAGTATTTCTTTCAGATGGTAAATCCATCAAATGGTTAAGAACTTTCAATGAAACCAAAGCTTGCTGATAACGTGTCATCAAAGATGCAACTTGCATAACAAATGCCATTGATCTACCGATAAGAATATTACAAGCAATAAGTCCACCCATTGTAAGCTGATTTTGACCTATAAGGTAAACACCCCAAACAATAAGTGTAACAGAAACTAAATGACTTATAAAAGTAGCAAAGTTTACTGCAAAAGTTGTGATTTTTTTTGAATTTGCTGCAACTTCTGAAGAATAGGCAACAACCTTTTCCCAAATTTGTAACATTCTATTTTCAGCAACAGCCATTTTGATTGCTTCAATTCCGGTTACCATTTCAACCAAGTGTGCATTTTTCTCAACATTAGATTGATGATTTAGTAAAGAGAATTTTTTAACAGTAACTTGCATTATTGCGATAGAAGACAAAAGTATAACAATCGCAATTATTGGAAGAAAAACAACCGGCCCGCCTATAAATAAAACTACTAATAAAAACAAAATAGTGAACGGCAAATCAATAACAGTAAGCAAACTTACGGCTGAAAAGAAATCTTGTAAAGATTCAAACTCACGCATATGGTTAATAAGTGCACCTGAAGAATCAGGCCTATCTTCCATACGCATTTCCATAATTTTTTGCATTAAACGCGAAGTAACAATAGTATTGATATTTTTATTTGCTCTGTCAGTGAAGTTAGACCTTAGAACTTTAAGTATAAATTCAAATATATAACCAACGCAAACACCCACAGCTAAAACCCATAAAGTGTCATAAGCAAGGTTTGGTACAACTCTATCATATACATTCATAAAAAAGAGCGGACCAATCAAAACAAGTAAGTTAATAGCAATGGTTGCATATATTACTTGACGATAAAGTGGCATATAATGCCAAACAACGTCCCAGAACCAACGCTTTACTTGAATTTTAACAATACTATTAATTCTTTTATCGGCTGAGGCATCTAAAGATGCAAAAATAGCATAGCCAGTATAGATTTCTTGTAATTCATCTATAGGCATAAAAGAAGTTGCATTTCCATGCTCAGAAAGAATAACTTCTGCTTGATCACCACTAAAAGACACAAGCACACAAGCTTGTTGATTTTGCAAAATAAGAATACAAGGTAAAACAGCACTTAAAATTTCTTTTAAATGAGATTTATGAACGATTCTAGAGTTCAATCCAAGTTGTTTTGCAGCTCTTTGGCAAGACGAAGGAGATACAGGACTATTGCCTAGAGCAGAATTAATTGCATTACTTGAAACCTTTTTCCCATAAAGGGAAAAAAGGTTCGCATAAGACAAAATAATTGGCTGAAAAAAATCAACTTCTCTAGGAGCTAGTCCTATATCTACTGTAGAATTTTGCTGCTGAGCATTTTGTTCAGGCATTTTAGCCTGAGGATTTTGTTCAATTCTTGAAGTTTGAGAATTATTCTCATTAGAAACATTAGAAACTTCATTTCCTTGATTCATACTAGTTTGCATAAGTTAACTCTACTTTTTGCTGTCAAACTCATAACCAAAAGGAGGTAAAGGAGACTGGTAAGTCATATCATTAACACCTAATTCTTCTAATAAAGTTCCTTGTAACGCAAGAAGTTTCCATGCATTAATCATAATATTTGCTTTTGATGTTGCCAATTCAACTTGAGTTGTATAAAGCTCAGCTTCAGCATCAAGAACGTCAAGCAAAGAACGTGTTCCAAAGGTAAACTGTGAAAGATAGTTATCACGAGTTGCCAAGTTATAAACTAAAGCTTCTTCATAAGTTTTAGTTAAATCTTGTGAATTTGTCCAATCATTGAAAGTTGTTATGATATCAGTCTTTGCTGTGTCAATAATTGTAATTGTATCTTCTCTAGCCATTCTTGATCTAGCTTTTGCAGCTAAAACACTGTTAGTGGTTGAAAAACCATCAAACAAGTTCCAGTTCATACCAAGAGCTACTGATTGGCTTGAAGTATATGGGTTATTAGTACTTTCTTCAAAATCAGGATTATCGTATTGAGCACCGAAAGTTAAAGTAATTTGTGGATGATAGCCTGATTTTTCAAGTTTAACTTGTTCTGTTGTTGCTCTAAAATCTGATTGAGATGCATTGATTTTTGGATTTTCAATCATAGCTTTTTCAATGATTGCTTGTGTAGAAATCAAATCTTGTGTAGGCAATTCAGGTGAGAGCAATGTTGCCGGAATTTTTGCACCTGTAAGTTGCTCATAATTGTTAATTGCATTTTTATAAGCATTGTCAGCATCTTGTTTTGAAGCAATAGCACGAACTAAACGAGCTTGAGCTTGAGTTAAATCAGCTTCTGTCATAATACCTGACAAGGAAAGTTCTTCTTGTTGTGAAAGAATTTGTCTATGAGTAGCAACATATTCTTCACTCAATCTCAAAACTTCTAAAGCGCGCAAAAAGTCAACGTGAGCAATAAAACCTTCTAAAGCAAGATAAGTTGCGTTGTCATACACACGACTATCAAGTGATTCTAAAAGAAAGAGATTGTAATCAACACTACTTTTTACTGCATTACCATTCCATAAAATTTGTGTGAGAGTTGCTTGTGCATCTAAAGTACCACCAAGTTCATAGCCTTGATCAGCATTTCTTGTAGTTAAAGTTGAAGTATTCGCTGCACCGATAGATCCGGATATATCTAATGAAGGATAATAGCCAGATTTAGCTTTTTGAACTTCATATTGTTGTGCAACCCTATTTTCTCTGATAGATCTTAAACTAGGCGAATATGCCAATACAGCGTTCATAGTGTCGTGTATTGAAGCCTCAGAAGATCTTCCTATTGGATTTATCACAGGATTTTTACTGTCCAACAATGGTGTTACCATTAGCTTATTGTTGCCATCTTTTTGTTTTACAACAACATCAGGAATGTCCTGAGAAAAGACTGAAGGCATTTCTTCTGCCTTTACAGGAGAAGATAAAGCAAGCAATCCAAAAACACTTACAAAAGCGGAAGTAAACACATACTTTCTCAACATCATAATTTTGCCCCTCAAATTTAATTTAATTTAATATTCAAATTTTTTCTTATTTTTACACAAAAAATCACATTTTGTCAAGAAAAAACAGTTTCTAATTCATGTTTTATTGATTTTTTTATTGATTGAATAATATGACTCTGATATTTGGCTTACTTTATAAAAAAAAAGTATAAATCAGATAAAGTGGCGCGCCCGAAGAGATTCGAACTCCTGACCAATAGCTTAGAAGGCTACT
>CAYJHJ010000042.1:0-18205 GCA_964370095.1 uncultured Desulfovibrionaceae bacterium
GTAAAAAGTCTTTAAAGTCCCAATTTTGTAAAACCATGCCTGTTTCTCTGTCAAGAAGGCAAAGCATATCTTCAACTGTGTCTTTACCTGCTGAATAATCTTGCGTACAAGCCATAATGTTTCCATCTCTCATTTCCCAATGATCGTGGTGAGAGTTGCCCGGCATACGGTATTCTTTTACGATTTTTCCTGACATTGTCATTTCGATAAGACCTGTAGGGCAATAAGGCATGCGGCTATAACGGTGTGAACCTGTAAGGATATTACCGTTTCTTAGGCGTTTAATGTCAAACATAGTTGGTGTTGACATAAGCCAGCGGATATCGCCTTTATAGTCAAAGCCAACTGCACAGTTTTTATCGGCAGGGGTAAGAATCATAAGGTCTGTGCCAAAATAATCCAAAGAAGTCATAATATTACGGCAACGTGCAACATGTGGAAGAGGCTGTGATTGAATTTCAAATGTTTTCTTTTCACTTCCTGCTTCAATTGTTACTTTAGTAACAAAATTTTCATAAAGACCAACAACAGGCAAAATATGTTTTGTAGCTTCTTCAAAAGTGTGCACAATATCTTCACGGCTGTTGCGTTTGCCATGTATAGTCATTTTTGTTGCAACTTTTGATGAAGTATTAAACATAATCAATGCTGCCAATGGGTTTACAAGATAAGGGTTCACTACAACATGGGCACTGTCTAAATTTGGTTTTGCTTCTTCAAAAGCTGCCAAAAACTTTGCTTCTGCACTGTTTTGCTGATTTATAAGGTGATCCTCATAGTTGTAGGTTACGAATTTACTCATTATTTTCTCCTTTTTCTGCATATGCAGTTTTAATGTATTTTTATGTTCAATGCTGAACACAGTTTCTAAAATTTTTTACTTCTTAAAAAGTTTCATATTTTAATGCGTTTGCTGAAAGCTTCATGAGAGTTTTTTTGAAAATTTTCATATCATTTTCGTCAATATCTTTAGTTGTCATTTCATGCCATTTTATAATAATTTGCCCAATCCTTTCTTCGCAATCATAAAGCTTTTGTGTGGGAAACACGCGCTTATGCTTTTTATTATGTTCGCTTTCTTCCCTTTGAATAAAACCCTTATTTTCCATAGTTTGCATTGCTTGGCAGGTGCTTGAGCGTGCCATTCCAATATGTTTTGTGAGATGATCTTGCAAAGAACCCTCTTCACGGCAATAAAACATGCTCATGGCAAAAGGAAATTCAGCAGGAGTCAAATTTAAAGGTTTAAGTTCTTCATGCAAAAAAGCTTGAAATTTTCGTGAATAAAGCGAAATTCTATAAATATAATTGTGGTTTGGAATATCATTATAAATATTCATAGCTTGCCTATATTTGAAAAGCCTTGAGTTTATATTATTATTGTAAAAAATTAGAAAATTTTCTGCCCTTGTCTTTTAGATAGATAATAAATCTATCGTTCAATGCCGAACACATGCTATATTAGTTTGTTCTTTTTTGAACGTATTAAATTTCTAGACGAAATTATAAATTTTGTCAACCAATAATTGCAGTGTTTTATTAAATTCATTCGCATTAAGCAAAGAATAAAAAAATAGTGAAAGTAAATTATAGTGTTATAAAGGAGTATCCTCTTCCATAGCTGGAAGTGATATTATAGCTATCTGAATTATCGCAATCAATCTTTTGCCTAAGGCGTGAAATATGGGTTTTTAATATGCCTTTATTGATTTCTTCTGATGACTGCCAAATTTCATTATAAATTGTTTCAATTCCAACAAGTTTATTTATGTGATTTAAGAGTAAACTCAAAAGTTTAAATTCTGTTGGTGTAAGAAAGAGCTCCTTTCCATTAAGAAAGGTCGTCATATTGCTTTTGTTTACTGATAATCCTCCGATATTATATATATTTTTCACTTTGAGTGTTTGGTTTTCTTTGCGTGCTAAAAGCCTGTTTATTACTGCAAAAAACTCATCAAAATCATAAGGCTTTGTAAGGTAATAATCAGCGCCATAGTCCAAAGCTTCAACTTTATCAAAAGTATTTCCTTTGGCAGAAAGAAAGATAACAGGATTCTCTGAAAGTTCACGAAATTTTTTACAAATATAATATCCGTTTCCATCGGGGAGCATAATGTCAAGTATAAGCATATCCGGTATATGTTTTTCAAGGATGAGCATAGCCTCAGCCATATTTTGTGCACTAAGAACAGTAAATCCTCTACGCTTTAGCATGCGCTCATTCATAGTAAGAACTTCAATTTCATCTTCAACAAGTAATAGTGTGTTTGACATGATTTTACCTCAATAATTAAAGCTTTTTGAGAATAAGGTGGACTTTGTTATGTTTTGTATAGCATTTGTTTCGCTTAGATTCAAAATTATATTTACTTATATTTATTTTGCAACAGTGGTCATAGGTAATTTAAAAGTTATTTGTGTGCCTTCGCCTTCTTCACTTTCAACCGCAATAACACCGCCATGAGCTGTGATTATTTGATGGCACACATATAAGCCAATTCCGTGCCGCCAATATTCTTTACTCATGGATACATAACCTTTAAAAACATCACTTTGAATTTTCTTTGCCATGCCCTCACCAGTATCTTTCACACGCACCACTTGAAAGCCCTTTTCTTCGTAAAGGCATATGCTAATTGTTCCATTTCTTGTGTATTTTATTGAATTAGAAAGTAAATTTGTCATTACCTGTAGAAGCCTGTCATGGTCGGCAAGAATAGGGGGAAGTGGGTTAATTTTGTATTCAATGGTATTGTGTGTATTTTTTATGTCAACAGCGAAACTTTGTGCAGATTCGTATAAAATATCCTCAAGCTGTATGGAAGCTTTTGTTATTTTAAATTTGCCTTGCTCTATAGAAACAGTGTCCATCAAATCTGTAAGAATACGATCGATGCGAAAGACAATTTTTTCAACTGTGTCAAGATTGTTTTGAACAAGTTCTTCTTCTTCTTTGTCATGTTCATCGTATAAAATTTCTTTTGCATCTCTCGCATTTGCTGAAATTGCAGTGAGCGGATTTCTTATTTCATGTGCAACAGTGGTAAGAAAGGAAGTTTTAGCATCATTATAGATTTTTAATTGTTCATTTTGTTTTGCAAGAATTTCTTTTTGAGCTTCATATTCACGCAAATGCAGATAAAGGCATATTCCGCATACAGTTGCAGAAAGTGAAAAGCCTATAAGAACATCAATCATAAGGTTGAAATCAGTTTCAAAATAGATAATAGTTTTAGGGTAATAATAAGCAAAAATAAAAAGGCTTATATAAATAATAAATTCTAGCAAAGCAACTATGCGTGCATATTCTTTGTCGAGCATAAGCACAGTAAAAAGAATTGCAAACACGAAGAATGATGGCATACCGCCTTGATATCCTCCATTCATGAAAAAGAGTATAGGGAAGCCAATAAAGAAAATGCTTACAATAGTGAGTAAGTAACAAAGCTGATACTTGCCTGTTTTTTGTGAATAAGCAAGTAAAGAAACAGAAAGAAAAAAAAGTATAGCGTTAATAAAAGCACTGATAAGCGAATTATAAAATAAATCAAATAAGCAGACAAAAAAGCTAGTTATTGAACCGCCCAATGCAAGCACGTTAAAAAGTTTTATGCGCACATCATCATGCGTAAAAATTGTCTTTGCAAAATTTTTTAGTAATTTTTTTGCTCTTTCCATAAGTTTTACCTTTTGATGCTTTCTTCTAATACGTTGAAAAACTATATATTTCTAAATAATACTTGTTTATAGTAGTATGCCTAAATTATATATAACACAAAAAAATGTCTTTTTGGAAAGGTTACGATTTTGTAACCTTTCAGTTTTTGCTTTTTATCTTAGAGTTTTTTATAAGTAAATCATTAGAGTTTTATAAACTGCTTTATATCAACTTGAAGGCTATTATGCAAACAAAAAACGTTTTAGGAAATTTATAAACTTATAAATGAATCCATCTGAAATCTTGCGGTGGCTTATTATTTTGAAATCACTTGTTTGACAAAAAAAGCATCTTCCTTTAAGATATTATTCTAGAATTGCAGAAAAGTCGAAAGGTAAGTTATGAATAATGAAATAATTGCAAAAGCTTTTAAAGAACTGGGGCACACAACAAGAGTTCAGGTTTATAAACATATTATACGAGCAGGAAAGCAAGGCATAAGTGTTGGAAGCTTGCAAGAAAAATTGCAGATACCAAATTCAACTTTATCTCATCATATTTCAAGCCTTGTTTCAGCAAACCTTATTCAGCAAAAAAGAGTAGGGCGAACTTTACTTTGTGAGGTTTCGTATGAGATGCATCAAGCTGTATTAAGCTTTTTTCAAGAAGAATGTTGTATTGCAGATTTTGAAATACAGGCTTTAGAAGAAACAAAATAAAGAACTATATAAAATAATCAAAATAAAGCAATTGCTTACATATGTTTCTTGTATAAAACAAGCCATCTTCTTATAAAAAAATATTGAATAATAAAGGAAGAAGAAAGACTTGCCTTTTTTCATGAAATTGTCTAAACTATATCTATAAAAAATGAGGTGTAGTTATGTTTTTAAGAAAATATGTGTTATTTGGCAGTTATATATTTTTTGCCTTGGCACTTGTCAGTTTCTTTCCATCTGAAGCACAAGCAGGTTATCTTGATCCCGGTTCAGGCAGTACTTTTGTTCAAGGAATTATCAGTATATTTGCTTTTTTTGGGCGTATTGTCGATAAAATTAAGCAAGTTTTGGGCTTCAAAAAAAGTTCATAATGATTAAAGCAAAATGGAAAGGCTTATATGCTTGAAGATATAAAAGGCTCGTTCAGAGACCCAAGTGGCCAAGTTTTTATTTGTGAAAACAAAATTTTACGCACTATCAATCCATGCTATGCAAAAGACTGGGAGCATGCCAATTCCAAAGGTTTGTTAGAGTTTTTGAAAGAAAAAAAATTGATTGTGCCCTTTCAAGAAATAAGTTCTTTTGTGCAAGAAGAAATGTTTAAAAAAGCCTATAAGGTCTTAGAAGTTGAAAAAATTCCATATATTTCTTATCCTTATGAATGGTCTTTCCCACAGTTAAAAGATGCTGCACTCTTGACTTTGGAAATTCAAAAATATGCTTTAGAACATGGGATGACACTCAAAGATGCCTCAGCCTATAACGTGCAATTTATTGATGGCAAGCCTGTTTTTATAGATTTATTATCCTTTGAAATACATAAAGAAAATGCACCTTGGCAAGCCTATAGGCAATTTTGCATGCACTTTTTGGCACCTTTGGCTCTACAAAGCTATGATTATCGTCTTTCACGTTTATCTTCGCTTTGGATTGACGGTATTCCCCTTGATATTGCTTGGAAAATGTTGCCATCAAAAGCGGCTTTTTCAAGTGGTTTGCAACTTCATCTTCATCTTCATGCAAAAGCAGAAAAGAAATATGAAGATGGCAATATTGCTGTAAAAAATCAGCATAAAGCAAGCATTTCCACAAAAAGATTGATTGAATTGATTGATTCTTTAAAACGCACTGTTGAAGCTTTGCCAATGCCAAAAGAAATTGGTGAGTGGGCAGAATATTATGATAACACAAATTATAATGCAGTATCGCAAAGTGAAAAAGAGGCTATAGTAAAACAATGCGGTTTAGATTTTTCAGGTGAACTTGCACTTGATTTAGGTGCAAACACAGGGAAATATAGTCAAATTATTGCCCCTTATTTCAAAACTGTGGTTTCGGCAGATATTGATCCAACAGCTGTTGCAAGGCATTACAATCATCTTGAAAATACAAATATCTTGCCTTTGGTGCAAGATTTGGGTAATCCTTCCCCTGCTATAGGTTGGGCAACAAGCGAAAGAATGTCAATTATTGAGAGAGAAAAGGCTGATTTGGTATGTGCTTTGGCTTTAACACATCACCTTTATTTTACAGCCGGTATTCCTTGGCATAAGCAAGCGGAATTTTTTGCAAAACTTTTGAAAAGTAATGCTTGCCTTTTGGTTGAATTTGTTTCAAGGCAAGACAGTCAGGTAAAGCACATGCTTTCAACCCGTGATGATATATTTGTTGACTATGAAATTGAAGATTTTAAAAAGAATTTCAGTATCTTCTTTGAAGAAAAAAGCGTGCATGCCATTAAAGAATCTGAAAGAACTCTTTTTGTTTTTATAAAAAAATAAATTTTAGGTTAAAAATGGCATACATATAATAAAACAAATTAATATAAAGGATTTATATGCTATCAGTCCTTGCATCTGCTTCACTCACATTTTTTCTTGCAGTATTTTCGCCAACAGCTCAATTTTGTTCTTTAAATCAAAGATTTTATTCAAGAAAACAATTGTTATTATCGCTTGCTTTAAGCTTTATTCTAAGCCTTTTTGTATTCTGTATTTCCTTTTATTTTTTTGATTATCTTTCTGCACTCCCTTTTGTTGAGCTTCTTCTTTCAAAAAATATCCACCTATTAGACGGAACTGGCACTCTTATTTCATTGCTACTTTTCTTTATCTTGAACGAAAGGTTTTTTGATGAAAGTTTTAACGAAAAAGCATTTGAAAAAAAAGTTAAATTTGGGCTTTTGATTCTCTTATTTTTAATAAGCCTTTTCCTTTCTTCTTTGATAATAAATTGTATTTTCCTGTTTTTGCTTCTTTCTTCATGCTTTGATGCTTATAAAAACAGTAAAGTTGATAAGCAAATTCTTTTTGATGAAAAAGTAAAAAATACTTATTATATTGGCACAACAAAGACAAATGTAAAGCTAAAGCATAAACCTAATATTTATCTTTTGCTTTTAGAATCTTACCATTCTGCTGAAGCATTAAAAGAGCTTTATGGCATTGATGACACAGTAATTACAGAATTTTTCAAAAATAATAATTTCACAGATTATACGAATGTTTATAGTAATACGCATAATACAAACAACAGTCTTTCAAATATTTTAAGGTGCCGCCTTTCTTCAAGCACAAGTAAAAACACAGTTTTTGCCCTTGATGTTTTGAGGGAAAACGGCTATACTTGTGAGTTTTTTGATTCGCAATACTATGTTTTCGGTGAATATATTCAAGAAAAAGAACATGCAAATTTTTATATTTCAAAGCGTGTTCGTTTGCTTTATCTTTATCTTGGTCCTATTTGGGGGCAGTCAAAATATCTTCGTAAAATTGTGAATAATATTGATCCCTTTGATGTTAAAGTTGACTTTACAAAACTTTTTGCAGCTTTCAAAGAAAGAATTTCCATAAAGCGAAAACAACCCACTTTTTATGCCATACGTTTTGGGGCAGAGCATGCAAACACCAGAGAAAGCTGGAGGAAAGACGCCTCTTTCTTTACAAATAGATTATACCCCACCTATATGCAACAAGGGCGTTTTGAAGTAAGCCAAATAATACCTGAAATTATTAAAAATGATCCTCATGCTCTTATTCTTGCAATTGGCGATCATGGGGCTTTAAGGCACGGAAATATTTATGAAGTAAATAAAGATCTTCAAACTGCTTTAAAGATGACTAAGGTGAGTAATCGTGAACTTGCGCTTGATTTATTCAGCGTGCGTTTTGCCATTCGCTGGACGCAAGCACACAAAACTCAAGGGCAAACACTTTCGCATGTAAACCTGTTTCCTTATGTTTTTGAATCACTTGGTGGCGGTGAGGAATTATTGGAGAATTTGCAACCAAATATTTCTGTTTATTCGCGTACAAACAGCCTTGTTGTGAGAGAAGGGGAAATTTTGGAAAAAATTGTTCCCAATACAGATAGTGAATATTATGAAAAACTCAAAGAGCTTTTTAAAAATCAAAAAGCAAACTGTGAAGAATGTTTGTTGCTTGCTTCAAGCCTAAAACATGCTGAACAAGTTGAAGTTTTGGCATGGGCATATGAGCATTATCCACAAGTTGCAGAAGTTCAAACAGCTTATTTTACCTCTTTGAATAATTTTGGCAAAGTTGATAAAGCTCTTGAACTTGCAGAAGAGGTTTTGGCTAAAAATAATAATAAAGAATTGGAAGTTCAATATTTCAATCTTTTGAGCGAAATTTACCCACAAAAGTTCCTTGAAAAGAGAGAAAGAGGTAAGGCTTTGAGCGAAAACTTACCCTTCAAGCTTGCTGAAATCCGCTCTTTTATAAAATGCGATGATAAAATAGAAGCAAATAAGGGTATTGATGCTTTAATACAAACATACACAAAAGACAGGCCAAGCTTCACTTATGCCATGCAAGCTTTGACTGCCATTAAAGATTACGATAGAATTTTGTCTTTAGCTTCTAAGGTTCAACAAAAAGAGAAGTTTTTAGATTTTTATAAATTCACAAGTCTTGCCGCTTTAATGCAAAATGATTGGGCAAGGGCAGAAAAAGAAGCTGTTATGGCTATTAACAGCTGGCCCTCGCATATTTGGACTTGGCTGATTTTGAGCTATATCTATGAAAAAACAGGAAAAATCAAGGAAGCTATCACAGTGCTTTCAAAGGCAGAGCAGTTTTCGCCACGCTCTAATCCTATACGGGTTTCTATTGGACAACTTGCAACTAAATATAATATACAAGAATCAGTTTTCAGCCGTTATAAATTATTGGCAAATAAAGAGATGGAAACTGTTATTTCAGTGTTTTTGCAAACTAATTGCATAGATAAAAATTGGTATAAAAGCCAGTTAAAGCCTGAACAACCAATAGCTTTGGTGCATTGGCATTATGTGAGTGAGGGCATTTTTGCAGGACTGAATCCAACGCCATGGTTTGACTCCGTTTGGTATTTAGCAAACTATTCTGAGGTGTGGAATAGCGGTATAAATCCTTTCTTGCACTATTTACAAGAAGGCTTGGAGAAGCTTTACTCACCCTCTTTTGTTCATAACCCAAAAGAAATTCTTTTACAAAGTCCTGAATTGATTGAAGATAAAATGAAATTGCTTTTTGCAATGAATAAGACCTGGAAATAATTATCTTTTATTGGAATTGTTTGAAAAAGAAGCTATGGAAAATACTGTGGTTTAAGTTTAGAAAACTTCATCCTCAAAGAGAAAGAGCATATATTTTAAGTGCAAAAGCCCTCGACTTTTTGAAATCGAGGGCTTTTGTATCTTATAATAAAAATTCAAACAAAGGTTTTTTAGAAGCGATAAATTGCTTGTAAGCTACCTGTATGACTTTGCTGATCGCTGCCAAAGCCTCCATCATAGAATGCACCTATGGTGAAGTTGCCGCTTGTCCACTCAAGCCCTGCATTCACTAAGAATGTTGTGCTGTCAGTAGAAACGGTTGTTTTTTCGCTTACTCCCAAGAATTCGTATTTACTATCAATATCATTGCCTGATAAGTTTTGACGAATACCAACACCTAAACTTGGCACAAGAAGTGAATTATTCATAGCATAATTGCCTTCCCATGTGAGGGTGAGTGTGCCGTATAAGGCACTATAATCATTGCTGTAAATACCCATGTCATAGACATCGTTAATTACAAAATCAAAATTATAAGAATCAGAGCTGGAATAGAGGTATGACAAACCAATTTCAGGAATGAGGAAGTTATTTTCTTTTATTTCAAATACATAACCAGTGTTAATTCCTGCAAAGAATGAAGTTGATGAGAAATCATCACTTGCTGTTTCGCCAAGGAGATTATATTCCACATCGTTTGAAGCAAAAGAAAGTGTTGCTTGCCCATTTACATACCAATTACTATTGATGAAATAATTTCCGTTCACACCAAAGGCAAAGGAAGTTGCATCATAATCAAGTGCGTTTGCATCGCTGCTTGAACCGTTGAAATCAAGGTGGAAGCCAAGAGCAAGCTGTGGGTTGAATGAATAACTTGCACCTGCAGTTATACCGTATGTACCTGTATTAGAGTCATATTTGCTATTGCTAATGTATGAACCGTAAGGAGTGCCGAATATTGCCCAACGTGGTTGATAATTTACAGAACCTGCTGCAATACCTGCTTCAATAGAGGCTGTGTTGTTATCAGTACTTACAGGGCCGGAATAATTCGCTGCTTTATAGATATTGAGAACAGTTGCTTGGATTTGCGTGGCAACATTCACCAATTGATTTTCGTTTATAGAAAGTTGCCCTGTTACAACGTCTAAAGCCGGCATTTCAAGAGCAACAGTATGCAGGCTTACAGTTGGAGAATCAGGGTCTGAATCATCAATTCTTGCTTCCAAAATGTCTAGTTCAGTTTTTACTTCTGCAATTGATCCAATAATTGAGTTGTTGATTGTGTCTTGTAATTGCATTTCACCGTTTGCATCTGCAATTGCAATCATATTTGCCACTTTATATTCTTCTCCCATCACGAAGCCTTGTTCTGCTGTGCCGGGGCGAAGAATAAAGGTTGCACCCTCAGTGCCGTTTGCAAAAGTTATTGTTTTCCCGTTAGCTAAACCAAAAACAGTGTCGTTTGCACTCCATGTTCTTAATGTGGTTGCCCATGTGTCCACAGTGAAGGAAGATTCTCCACCTGCTTCGTAGGTAACGCTTAGAGCAACTTTTCCTGCACCTGCTTTAGCTTCATTCATCAACTCAATAACACCTGTATTTGTTAAAACATATTCCTCTGTTCCACTAGAAGAAGGCAGAAACATGCCGTAAACAGCTGAAATAGCAATACCATTTGTTGAGGTTATTTTATTGTTTATTTTTATTGCACCGCTATTTGTCAATGTATGGCTGCCATCACCGGTAGCATGCATAGCAGCGATTTGAGTTTCTGCTTCATTTGAAGTATTATCTTCATTTGTTATTTCTATTATACCACTGTTTACAAGTGTATGGTTCCCTACAGCATCAGTGCTCATTCCCCAAATATAGGCAGTAGACGCGCCATTCTTTGAAGTTGTTGTGTTATTGATTGTTATTCTGCCTGCGTTTGTTAATTTATTGTCGCCACCTCTCTCGATAATCATTGCTTGGACTCTACTTTCGGCATCCGAATCACTTGTAGCTGTGTTTGTTATTGTGATTACGCCATCACTTTCATTTGTCAATGTATGTCCACTTCCCATACCATCAGCGTGCATTGCATAAGATTCAACATAGCTGTTACCAGCAGGTGATGTTGCCGTGTTTGTTATTGTGAGCTCGTTGCTATTTATTAGCGTATGCTGCCCATCTCCAGAGCCTGCTATACCATAAGCAACAGTTGTAGGCGCATCATAACCTTCTGTTGAGCTTGTTATTGTGATTTTTCCTTTATTCGTCAGTTCGTGATTGCCATCACCTTGGGCAACTAAACCATAAGAAGTTGGATCTGCATAGTTATTAGCTGAAATCCCTGTAGTTATGATTGTTATTTCACCATCGGCTTCGTTTGTTAAAACATGGTTGCCAATGCCCACTGCATACATGGCATAAGTGCTGAGAGATGAGCTCTGATTATTTGATGTAAGCTTATTCTCAAGTGTTATTTTTGCAGTGTTTGTTAAAGTATTGCTGCTACTGTTATTGCCATCGACTAGCGCATACATGCCTGCTATAGGTTGATAGTAAAAGTTGATATCTGATGTTGTTTCTTTTTTGATTTCAATCGTGCCATTATTTGTGAAAGTGTAGTCCTTAGATCCTGAACCGTGATAACCAAATATACCGACTGTGTAGTCACCAAGACCCCAATCATATAAACCTCCGTCAGTGATTGTGCCATCGTTGGTGAGAACGGGGTCGTTATGTGTAATATTAGGGTCAGAAGGTTGCAGGACTTGATAATTTCCGTTAGTTGCATCCATAGAGTTGACATCGCCGGTGTTTACCGCTTCCGCAAAAGCATGAGAAACACCAAAGCCCATAGTGAGTGCACCCAGCACAGCAAGTGAACCAAAAACATTTAAAAGATTACATTTTTTTAAAACAGCTATATAACGATTTTTCAAATTTCCTAAAGCATTTTTTGATTGCATAGAAGCCTCCATGAATTTTTTTTATTTATAACATGATAAATGTTAAAAGTCTATATGTTTTAATACTTTCAGAAAGGTTACGAAATCGTAACCTTTTAAAGTGAAGCAAAGGTTTCCTAAAGCTTTTCTTGACATTTTCATGATTTTTTAGTAACTTGTACTTCGTTGAATAGCATAATTATCAAAGTAAAGGTTTAGCTTATGAGTAATAATACACGCTTAGCACAGTTGCACGCTTTGGAACAGATTAGAGGGCGTGTGAAAGATTATCAAAAAATCAACAAGCCTGTGAAACTGCACTTGGGGTGTGGAACTATGTATAAAGAAGGCTGGATAAATATTGATAATAATTCAGATCATAATATAGAAAAACTTGATTTGAACTGGGATTTGCGTTATGACTTACCTTTTGATGACAATAGTGCAGATTTTATTTTTAATGAGCATTTTTTAGAGCATTTAACTGCAGAAGAGGGGCAAAGATCTTTGAAAGATTTTTTGCGTGTGCTAAAGCCAAATGGTGTTATGCGTGTTGCTATGCCCGATTTGGCAACAATGGTTACTACTTACCTTGACCCTAATTGGAAAGAAAGGCTTGGCCCTTATCTGAAAAAATATCGCCTTGATTTTATTGAAACAAGGGCGGAACTTCTGAATATCAACTTTCGTGCTTGGGGGCATAAGTGGCTTTATGATTGGGAAGAGCTTGAAAGAAGGCTAAAACAAGCAGGCGGAAAAAACATTGTGCAAGCAAAAATATATATTTCCTCACACCCTGAACTTTGTGATTTAGAAACAAGGGGTGCAAGCACTCTTGTGGCTGAGGTTTGTAAATAGTATACTAATTGAGAAACATATTTTAGTTAAATGGCATAGTCAAGCTATGAAAAGTCTATGTTGATTGAGGAAAGCTCTATGAAAAAAATATTTGTTACAAAGTCTTTTCTTCCTCCTTTAGACGAATATGTTGCTTATTTGGAAAAAATTTGGCAGAATAATCAATTGACTAATCAAGGCTTATTACTGCAAGAGCTTGAAGCAAAGATGAAAGAATTTCTTCAAGTTGAAAATTTTCACTTCCTTACAAACGGCACCTTGGCTTTGCAGCTTGCTTTATCTGCACTTGATATTAATGAAGGCGAAGTTATTACAACGCCTTTTAGCTATGTGGCAACCTCTTCAAGTATTTTGTGGCAAAAATGCAAGCCTGTTTTTGTGGATATTGAAAAAGATAATTTTACTATAGATGTTAATAAAATTGAAGAAGCCATCACAAAAAAAACAAGGGCAATTATGCCTGTGCATGTTTTTGGTTATGCCTGTGATGTGGAGAAAATTCAAGAAATTGCAGATAAATATAATCTAAAAATTATTTATGATGCTGCTCATGCTTTTGGCGTAAAATATAAGAATAAATCACTTCTAAGTTATGGCGATATTTCAACTTTATCTTTTCATGCAACAAAATTATTTCAAACAATAGAGGGTGGTGCCTGTATTGTAAAAAATAAAGAAATCAGCGATAGGCTTGAATTGCAAAAACGTTTCGGACATGAGGGAAATAATCATAACTACCTTGGAATAAATGCAAAAGCAAATGAATTTCAAGCTGCAATGGGTTTGGCAAATTTTCCTTATATTGAAGAAATAATTCAAAGCCGCAAGAAAATATCTGATTTGTACGATAGTTTATTGCAAGGGCTTGTGCAAAGACCTTTGAAACAAGAAAATTTAGAGTATAATTATGCTTATTATCCTGCATTGTTCCCTTCAGATAAAAAGCTTTCTCTTATACTCAGGAAATTAAATCAATTCAATATTTTTCCAAGGCGATATTTTTATCCAAGTTTGAACACTATAGAATATATTTCCGGCAATATATGCCCTGTATCAGAAGATATTTCCACCCGTATAGCTTGCCTTCCATTGTCGCATGATTTAGCGGAAGAAATAATTGTGAAAATTTGTAAAGTGATAAAAGAAGAATTATAAAAAAGTAGAGATTATGAAAATAGCTGTAATGCAACCATATTTATTCCCCTATATTGGCTATTGGCAGTTGATAAATGCTGTTGATATATTTGTTATTTATGATGATGTGAACTATATTCAAAGGGGATTTATCAACAGAAATAATATATTACTCAATGCCGATAAGCATTTATTCACTCTTCCTTTGCAAAAGGCCTCACAAGGAAGAAAGATAAATGAAATTGAAATGCTAGAAGATAAAAAAGAAATAATAAAATTATTAAAAACTTTTGAGCAAGCATATAAAAAAGCCCCGTATTTTGATAAAGCCTATGATATAATTTCAAGTTGCTTACTGCTTGAAGAAGAGAATTTTGCAAATGTACTTTATAATTCTTTACAAATAATTTGTGAATATTTGGAAATTAAAACACAGCTTTTAAAATCATCTACTATTCAAAAAAATAATGCTTTATGTGGGCAAGAAAAAATTATTCATATTGTAAAAATTCTTAAAGGCGATAAATATATCAATGCAATAGGCGGAAAAGAGCTTTATATGCCCGAAGCTTTTCAAAAAGAAAATATTAATTTAAGCTTTTTGCAAAGTAGAATGATTGAATATAAGCAGTTTCAAAATGAATTTATTCCGTTTTTGTCTATAGTAGATGTGATGATGTTCAACCCTCAAGCTAAGATACAGGAAATGCTTCATGAATTTGAACTTATCAAATAAAGCCAAGCAAAAAAAATTCTTACTTCTGGCAGGTAAGCCTATTTGCTCGGTTGATATTGTAAAATATGCTAAAGAATTAGGCTGTTATGTTATTGTATGCGATTATTTGCCAAAAGAAGAATCTTTGGCAAAACAATTTGCCGATGAGTGTTGGGATTATTCAACAAATGATATTGACAGCATTGTAGAAAGAGCCAAAAAAGATAAAGTTGAAGCTGTTTTTACAGGCGTGCACGATTTAAATATTGCTTATTGCAGAGAAATTTGTGAAAGATTAAATCTTCCTTTCTATACTTCAAAAAATGAAATGGATTTAGCTTTTAATAAACGAATATATAAAGATATTTTTAAAGAATGTGGAATTGATTTAATTCCTGAATATACTATTTTTGATAAAAAAATTCCGCAAGATATACATTATCCTGTATTGATAAAACCTGTTGACAGCACAGGGGCTTATGGTTTGCAAATTTGCCATACAAAGGAAGATATTAATCAAAAGCTTGAGGAAAGTTTATCTTTCTCACAATCAAAGCAAATTATTGTGGAAGAATATCTTCAAGAAAAAGAAGAAATTACAAGCGTGTATATAATAAAAAACGGTATTCCTTATTTGGCAAGCGTGGCTGACAGGGTGGTGAAACACTTTGATAATTCGGTTATTCCCTTGCCGATAGAATATATTTGGAATTCAAAATATATAAAGCTTTATGAAGAAAAAATTGATGAGAAAATAAAAAAAGCTCTTTGCCAAATGTCTTTGCAAAATGGCATGATTTTTCTTCAATCTATTGTTAAAAATAATGTTATTATGCCTTATGACATGGGCTTTAGGCTTTCCGGCACGCAAGAACATGTTATTTTAGAACATGCTTGCGGATATAATCCCCTAAAATTATACGTTGACTATTCTTTGACAGCTTCTTTTGGAGATGAAGATTTAATCAATAAAATTAACCCATATTTATGTGAGAATTTTGTTCAAATAACCTTTTTGGTGAAACCCTCTACCTTGGGATATTTCACAGGCTTAGACGATTTAGAAAATTGCCCTGAAGTTATAAGATTTATCAAAAATAAGCAAGAGGGTGAAACTATTCCAAAAAGTGCTTTGGGCACATTGAACCAAGTGGCTTTGAGAGTTTTTGCTAAAGTTGAAAAAGATAAAGATATGCATGAATTTATAGATAAAATAAGAAGTATAGTAGGGATTTATTCAACAGAAAATGAGAATATTGTGCTATAAACTGTTTAGGAGAATATGAACTTGTGCGATGGAATAAAAAAATATAAATATCTGCATATTATGAACAATGGTTTTCATACTTTTCCTATTTTAAATTTTATCAATATATATTTTGATAATTCTGAACACTGTTTTGTTTTTCCTAATCCACGTGAAGAAACAAAAGAAAAAGTTTCAAAAATTCAAAACGCTTATCTTTGCCCCATAGAAGAAGTATCCATTGAAAATGCAAGAAAAATTATATTTCATGGGCTTTTTACTAAAACAGTGATTGAATATATTTACAATAATCCCTATTGGCTTGAAAAATCATATTGGTTTATTTGGGGTGGCGATCTTTACCAAGCACCAAATACGCTTGAAGATAATTTTGTTCGCAAAAATGTTGCAGGAATATTAACAGCTTTTGATAAAGAAGTGTATGAGGAAAAATACATTAAACCTAAGAAATATTTTGATTTAACCTATCCACACAGTAAGTGTGAGCTTGATTTACTTCCTATAAAAAATGAAGGTTATACACATATTCAAGTAAATAATTCCGAAGATGAAACAAGCCTTGAAATGCTTGATATTTTGGCAAAATTTAAAGATGAAAATATAAGAGTATCAACAATTCTTTCCTATAAATCAGCAGGGCATAAAGATGTTAGTGATGAGATTATTGAAAAAGGATACGCTATTTTCAAAGATAAATTCAATCCCATAAAAGATTATCTCACAAAAGAAGAATATGCAAAGCATTTAGCCACGGTTGATATTTATATTTCAAACCAAAACAGGCAACAAGGCAATGGAAATGCTTCTGTTATTTGTTCTTTAGGCAAAAAAGTTTACACAAAGTCAGAAACAAGTGTCTATAAAAAATATAATGCATTAGGAATTAAATATTATAACACTTATACGATTAAAGAGCTGACTTTTGAAGAATTTATTTTTCAAGATGAGAAAGTGAAAGAAGAATCTGTAAGAAAAATAAAAGAAAGAATGAAAGATGAAACAAAAGTAGAGCAGTGGAAGAATTTCTTTTTATCTGACTAATCTTTAAATTTAGAAAGGCGTATTAGTTTACTTCTTCATTTTTTTCTTCATATGCTTTTTGAAGCCTTATTTTTGTTTTTGCATAGAGTTCAGGATAAGTATTCATAAAAAGTTGAAGAACAGAGCTGCTATTTTTTGCAATGGCGGACAATAAAAGCCCATCTGCCATTTGCTGCATATCTTCTTCTTTATTGACATTAAATAGTTTTTCAACCTCAACATAGAAGTTGATATGCTTGAGGCCATAGCGTAAATACCAGATGGGATTAGAGTGCAAATCTGTCCAGATTCCGTCAGAGTGCCTTCTGTAAACTGCCATAATTTCAGGTAAAAAGCTAATTTTCCCCACTTGTGCGTGCAATAAGTGCATAAAGTAATCACCGGGGATAATATTGTCAGGCATAAGTGTGTTCACATCCTCTTTATGAAAACGCCAGCGATACATGCAAGAATTTGTTTGAATGAAATTTTGTCTTATAAGTTCTTCAAGTTGAAAAGTATTTCTTCCTGCACTAAAGGCAGTAGGAGGGAAGATTTCAGAAGGCTTTGCATCTTTATCCCATACAATTTTGACAGGGTGAAAACAGATGGAAAAATCAGGGTTTGCATCCAGAAAATCAACTTGTTTTTGCAATTTATTTGGATCTGAAAAATAATCATCGCCTTCACAGAAAATCACATATTCACCTTTAACTTTAGGATAAATAAAGGTTTTTGATAATGTTTTTCCTTGCCTCCATTGATTTTCTGTTTGATAAATGGGTTTTATTATATGCGGATATTCATTTTCGTATCTTTTTATAATTTTTGCTGTTTTGTCTGTTGAGGCATCATCGTGAATAATAACTTCATAGTCAAAATTTGTTTTTTGCTCAACAAAGCTATTAAGAGCATCTCTTATAAAGGCTTGATGGTTATAGGTAAGGCAAATAATTGTAACTTTCATATATATTCCTTATTGGCTATATGCTTCTAAAATCCAGTCTATTGTATCTTCAAGGCTATGCTTTGCTTGCCAGTTGAAATCATTTTGAAATTTATGCGAGTCAAGCTTTATTTTTGTATCTATTTCTTTTTCTTGAAGATTAATTATAATTTCTTTCTTTGTTTTTTTATGAACAGCTATTTTAATTTTTTCTGCTATTTCTTGTATATCATAAAAGGAATTTATTCCAAGATTATACACACAGTCAAGCTCTTCTTTTTGAGAAAAGATTAAAGTTGAAAGCGCTTCAACCGCATCTCTGGTATCGAAATAGGAAAAAACTTGCTTTCCGCCTATAACAGTGATTTCGTTGTTTGCTAAAGCAAGCTTT
>CAYJHJ010000043.1:0-11111 GCA_964370095.1 uncultured Desulfovibrionaceae bacterium
ACTCATTGAATTTACAAAAATAACTCTAGGTTTTTTCCATAGCAATGGCTTTACAAGCATGTGTTCATGTGTTGTAACTTCAAAGCCATTTTGGTAGTTTTTATTCCCCATAGCTTTCAACCGCATAGCCATACGCATAGCGTAACAATTTGTACATCCGAGGCTTATTGTAGTGCAACCAGTAACTGGGTTCCATGTTGCTTCAGTCCATTCAATTGGTGATTTTTCTGCCATAGTAATCCTTAATAAGAATTTTTTGTTCTTGCTCAAGATCAAGTAGTGCATCTTTGGATAGGCACGTCTTCCCAACGTAAATCTTTCATAAAATTATGCAGTTGAGGGATAAAACGTCCATTTTCTCTCTGCCATTGAGCAGTGTTTAAAAAATATACAAGTGATTTTTTAAAAACATCGAATGTAGGGATTTGCTTCTTTCTGAAAAGACGTGAAAAAATGATACGTGCCTTTTCTTTATTTTCTTTTTTGGGGTATTCTCTCCAAAATTCTTCAAAATTATAACTCACACCCCCATTGTTTTTTTTGGTAGGAGTTTCTTGGAAGTGTGAGTTCCCCTGAGTGGAGTTTGGGGGAGATGGGGGTAAATTGTTAATTTTATTAACATTAGTTTTGGGTTCAAAATTTGCGTGTTCGTGTTCACAATTTGCACTGTTATTTAAAGGGATTGAAGCTGTTTCTTGTGGGCTTGGTTTGGGAATATACAAATAGTATGTGTCGTACTTTTCATTTTTGGAAATTTTTATAACGTGTATGGCGATAAGTTCTTTGAGCCAATTTCGTATTGAATTGAGAGAGCATTGCATACGCTTTGCCAATGTCTTCTTTGATGGGAAGCAATAATTTTTGTTTCGTGCATAATCGCAAAGAACCCCAAAAAGATATTTTGCGGAAATGCTGATATTATATTTTTCAATAAAGCTTGACACAATAAATCCTCTAGCCTGTTCTCTTGATATAAACGCTTGCATTTGTTTGTCCTTTACTAAAAAAAGACAAAAATATAGCCCTCCACCCGAAGAAATAAATGTTTGACAACAACACGGTTTTCGAGTAGATTAATTTCATTGTTTGTCCTAAACAATTTAGGAGTAGTAATGAATTACTCTATATTAAGCTCGTAACGCCAATTGCGAGCTTTTTGCTTTTTTTAGCTTTGAAATTTTAGTATGAAATTTTTAACTAAATATTTTCTGTGCTTACAGTTTATTTACTTGTAAGCACACGCCAAAATAAAGACAATCAGCTGGATTTATGGGATTTTTTGAGGATTATGCAATCCGAAAATTTGCAATAAAAAAATATAGACAAATGACTTAAAATCACTTATATTGACTTTAAATACTATTTGCTTTTTCGCAAAAGTATAAAACCCTTCGTGAGCGGAGCGGTTAGTCGTCAGGGGCTTTAACATAAAAAAAGTCCTCTTTAGGATATCTCCTAAAAAGGACTTATGAGGTTGTATCATAAATATTTGAATGGTACCGGGGGCGAGACTCGAACTCGCAAGGCCGTGAAGCCGGCGGATTTTGAGTCCGCTGCGTTTACCATTCCACCACCCCGGCGTCTGTAGATACTTTATCCATTTCTTCATACTTGTCAAGTTTTTAATTATAAAAACTAATTTTTTAATAAAAAATATTTCTAATTTGGACTAAAAGTTTTTTAAAATTCATAACTGAATGATAATTCTTATTATATTGGAATAACATAATTATTTTTTATCTTCTTGAAAGTTTTTGTTAAAAATTCATCACAGTGATGAATAATATTTATGAAACTTTTTCAAAAATCATCATTGTGATGTTTTTTTATTTTATAATTTTTGTATTGTGAAGTTGCTAAAAATATTAAGGCAAAAGATAAATAAATGAAAATTACTTTATATTCAATACTATGTTTAACGAAATTTCATAATTTGTCTTATTCTTAGCATTTTATTTAAATAATTATTGATATAATTATAAAGGGTGTAGAGGTGATTTATGAGAATTTTTTAGAAGCTTCGTTCAGTAAGTTTATTCCAAAAAATTCTCAATGCACCTCGAAAAATGTTTTATTGCAGCTATGTTTTTTAGAAGCTTCAACTTATTATAATATAAGGAAGAATTATGAGTAGTCTTAGTGATTTTGATAGTTCATTCAATAAAAGTACAAATAGCAAAATACCATGCCCATACAGCGAAAGAGAATTAGAAGTTTTAAACTTAATTTGTCATTTTTATAATTCAAAAGAAATCAGCGAATTGCTTTCTATCAGCCGAGGAACTGTAAAAAGGCATATTGAAAATATGCGAAATAAAACAGGCAGTCGAAGCTTGCTTGAACTAGCAATAGGTGCTATAGAAAACAAATGGATTTACATCTAAATAATAATTTTTATAAAAATTGGAGAAAATATGTCTACTGCTGTGAAATGGATTTTAGGTATTTTAGGTGCTATCGTATTAACTATTATATTAATAGTGTCAATCATAATCTCAACATATAATAATATTATACGCCTCGATGAAGCAGTTACAACGCAACATTCAAATATTTCTGTTCAGCTTGAAAGAAGAGCAGACTTAATTCCTAATTTAATCAACACGGTGAAAGGATATGCAAGTCATGAAACAGAAATTTTTGAAAACCTTGCAAAATCTCGTGAAAACCTAATGAGTGCAAATACTATAGACGAACAAGCAGAAGCTGATGCACAGGTGACGTCAGCTCTAGGCAGATTATTTGCAATTTCAGAGGCTTATCCTGACTTAAAAGCAAACACAACTTTTATAAGATTGCAAGATGAACTTGCAGGTACAGAAAATAGGATTGCTGTTTCACGACGCGATTACAATACTGCTACTCAAAATTACAATTCCGCTATTAAAGTATTTCCCGGTGTAATTATTGCAAGATTTATAGGATCGGAAGAAGCAGTATATTTTGAAGCAACAGAAGGTTCTGAAGCACTTCCTGATGTTAATTTTGAATAAAGAGGTGCATTGATGAAAAAAATTTTTTCTTTTATTGTTTTTGTTATTTTTTTAGTTTCTAATAGTAATATTTCGTATGCTTTAGTTGAGCCGACAGTGCACTTCTATGTTAATGATTATGCTGAAATTCTTTCAGAAGAAACTGAAAGTTTTATCTATGAAAATGGAAAAAATCTAAATTCTATTGATGGCACTCAAGTTGTGGTAGTTACAGTTCCAAATATGGAAGGACAAGCTTTAGAAGAATACGCAACAGCACTTTTTAGAAAATTTGCAATTGGCGATAAAGAAAAGAATAATGGTTTACTTTTGCTTTTAGCTCTTGAGGAAAGGCAGTTTAGAGTTGAAGTTGGCTATGGTTTAGAAGGCATACTTCCTGATGGTAAAACCGGTGCATTCCAAGATGAATATATTATTCCTTACTTGCGTAATAATGATTGGGATAATGCTTTAAAAAATGGATATGCTGCTTTTATAAGAGAAATTTCAGAAGAAAACAATTTAGGGCTTAATCTTGATGAGGTTGAAGCAATTTTGTCTACAAGTAAGCCACAGAGCCTAGATGACGAACCTTTTGAGCTTTTAGATATAATCAGGGGGATTATAGGCATTATAATGATTTTTGTAGCAAGTGCAGTTATTCCTGCTTCTTTAGCATTAATTGGTAAAAATTTTGGACTACTAAGAAAGAAGTTGAAAACAAAAGAAGAAATATATAAAGTTAACAGAAATATATTTTACTTATTGCTTGTTGTTGTGCCAATTACATTTTTTACTGCACCCGAAATCCTATTTTTTCTAATGCCGGTGGGATTTTTCGTAGGTTTGATTACATTGATTTCACCTGAAAATAACAGCTCAAAAAGCAGCCGCTCTTCATCAAGCAGTTCTTGGAGCAGTAGTTCATCGGGGAGCAGTAGCAATAGCAGCAGTTCATCGGGTGGTGGCGGTTCTTCAGGTGGCGGTGGTTCCTCCAGAAATTTTTAGATAAGAATTTAAATATTCTCATATTTAATAGTGAAGAAGATTATTTATTAAAAATAAATTGTCTTCTTCTTTTTTCATATATAATTCATTCATAATATAATTCATCACTTGAAAAAAAAATGATTTTTTGCTATAATTTAAATACTAGATGAATTATAGTGCTTAAAAAATTATTTATCATCATTTATCGTGATGAAAAGGGCAAAAAGTTAAATGATTACAAAATTCATCATTGTGATGAATTTTCATCAATTTCATCAAATTTCATCATTGTGATGATTTACTTCATTTAGAAAAAAGTTTACAATATTTTTAAAAGTTTAGTTTTGCTTAAAATTTGATTAGTGAGGTTTCATTATGAAGGGCATTAAAAATTTTCTTTTTTCTTTGTTTATAATTTTTTTATGTATACCTCTAGTGGCATGCGAACAATCAAAAGAATCTTCTAAGCAATTAACTGCCTTAACTATGTGGCATGTCTATGGTGCCCAAATTAATTCACCAATGAATTCTATCATTGATAAATTTAATCAAACTGTTGGTAAAGAGAATGGAGTGAAAATTGTTGTAACTTCAATTTCAAATTCAACTGCTATTCATGATGCTTTAGTTTCTGCAGGTACAAACGAAGTAGGTGCTCCCGAAGTTCCTGATATTTTTATTTGTTACCCTAAAACAGTTGAAGCTATGGGTGCTGACCTTGCTCTTGACTGGCGAGAATATTTTACAGAAGAGGAGTTAGAGGCTTTTGTGCCTACTTTTCTGGATGAAGGTTTTATAGACAATAAATTGTTGGTTTTTCCTGTAGCAAAATCATCAAACGCTTTTTTTGTTAATTCAGAAGTGTATGATAGGTTTGCTAAAGAAACAGGGCACACTTATGAAGATCTGGAAACTTGGGAAGGCACTTTTAAAACTGTTGAAGAATATTATAAATGGTCTAATGGTAAAGCTTTTTTTATGTATGATGATTGGATTCACTATCCAATGATAAATATGAAAGCTTTTGGAGTTGATGTTTTTAAAAACGATGCAATAGATTGGAATAATTTATATTTCAAAGAAGTCATGCAACCACTTTTAAAAGCAGGCATTAAAGGTGAAGTTTGCCTTATGCCCGGCTATTCAACAAAAGCTATTATGATTGATAAAGCTATTGCAGGTGTTGAATCAACAGCAAGTTTGCTTTATTTTAAAGATACTGTAACACATGAAGATAATTCTATTTCACCTTTAAAAGTTAAGGCTTTGCCTGTGCCTTATTTTGCTGATAGTAACAGGGTTGCTATTCAACGTGGAACAGGCCTTGCAGCTTTAAAATCAACTGAGGAAAAAGAGAAAGCAGCAGCCTTGTTTGCAAAATGGCTTACCTCTGAAAAGATTAATTTGGAATTTGCAATGTATGGCGGCTATCTTCCTGTGCGTATAAGCGATTTTGAAAAACTTAATACAGAACTTGACAGCTTTGAATTTGAAAAAGAAGAATTTCGTTCGCTTTATGGCACGATTGCAAGAATTTATAAAGATAATTCCTTTATAACAGCCCCATCTTTTCCTGGTTATGGTGATATTGAACAAGCTTTTCCTGAGGCATTACGTGAAGTTCTTGCTCAAAACAATGAAATTTGGGTGAGAAGCGACAATCAAAATGAAGAACTTTTAAATAAGCTTATAGAACAATCCTTTATTCAGCTTGAAACAATATTTAAAATGAGACTACAGGAAAGAATGTAATGCAGAGAGTGCTTTCAATGGTGCCTACTCGATATTCATTAAGGATGCGTTTATTATTGAGTTTTTCCATGTTAATTATGGTAATGCTTTTATGCGCTCTTCCTTTCTTTTACCTTTTTGACTTGTTTGATAGGCCAAAACAAGAAATATCAGAAGCTTTAGATAATTATCTTATAAACTATCATGAAAGTATTGCTTATCAATTTGATAATATTGCTGCATATGGTATACAGCTTAATAAAAAATTAGTATCTGAAATCGAAAAAACATTAGAAAAACATAATATTGAGTCATTTAGTGATGTTACCGATAATAAAGAAATTATTGCAGAGCTAGGAAGAAAAACCAGTGAATTACTTGAAATTTCATTGTTAATTTCAAAATCCAGCGGTGCTTTTGTAACTTTCAATACAACAATTAACTCAAATCTTGCTAAAAATAATAAAAGCTATAGTTGTGTATATCTAAAAATTAGTAATCTGGATAATTTTAATGATATTGACCCTACTATTTTTTTATTAAGGGGAATGCCTGAACTGGCAGATTATAATGAGATAGAATTTCATAATATGTGGGGTATGGAGTTTTCAGAAGCGGAAACTGTTTCAGTAGCATTTGAACGGAATTACGATGCTATACCTTTTGATAAAAGATATAGTTTTTTAGAGCCTCATTATATTAAAAACACATGGGAAAGAGTTATATTGATGCTTTCACCTCTTGTTGGTTCAAGTGGTGAAGTTTATGGAGTTTGCGGGCTTGAGATCAGTGCTCTTTTATATAATTTATCACACCGTGGAATTCAGCCTTCAATTGAAGATATTAGTGGTTTGATAGCTTTAGAAAAAATTGAAAATGGCAAAACACAATATATTTTAGATAGTCATTTTTCACACGGTAATTCTTTTTTACAAGCTGATGCAAGTGATAAATATACTTTTAGTGATGAAGTGTTTTATGATACATTTATCAATAATGGTTATGAATTTGTGGCTAAAGAAATTGCTTTTAATCCATCAGCTATAGATTTACAAAATAATGATATTTCATGGCACATTATTGCTATGTTGCCAAAAGAGATTGAGGAAGTATTAATAAAAGATTATTATATTTTTATTGCTATTTCATTTGCGGCTTTTTCTTTTATAGCTTTTATTATTTCCTATTTTCTTGTTTATAAAGTTTCTTCACCTGTGCTTGATACTATTAAAAATATTCAAGAAGGAAAAGAAACTGATTCTAATGTGTTAGATTTTAATGACATAATTGAATATTTAAAACAAAAAGAAAATAAGTTAAAAGAAGCACAAGAATATAGAAAAAATCATCAATCTTTAGAAAATGAAAACGATACTTCTGTTGAAAGCCTTCAAGCAGATATTACAGCATATCAGGTTTTTATTGAAAGGCTTAGCACACTTACAAAAACTGAAAGAAAAGTTTTTGAACTTTATATGCAAAAAATGACAACTCAAGAAGTTACTGAAGCTTTGAATGTTTCAATTAATACCACACGCACACACAATAGAAATATCTATAGTAAGCTTTATGTTTCCTCTTATAAAGAGCTTATGGTTTATGTGCAAATGATGGTTGGCACGGAACAACTTGAAAAAGACAACTAAAACTATACGCTTGCAGTCTTTAATTCTCACTCTTACTTTTTATTTATATTAGAGAGTATATACTCTTCTAAGTAAAAGATGTTTTAACGCAAAAAAATATCTTGACAGAAAAATAAAAGCTTGTTATTTCTAAATTACTCGAAATATCGAAATGTTTATAAGTGAGGTTACTACAATGTTTGATTCAACAATGCTTAAAGCAACACTTGATATGTTTATTTTTCTGGCTGCAGAACTCAGTATACTTTATATTATCATTGCATATGCTATTGGTGTTTTGCAAGAATACATTACACCTGCTAAAATACAAAGTATTCTCAGCTCAAAAAACGGCAAGGGTTATGTTATAGCAGGTGTTTTAGGTTCAATCACACCATTTTGTTCATGTTCAACCATTCCATTTCTTAAAGGATTATTGAAGGCAAAAGCAGGTTTTGGGCCTATGCTCACATTTTTATTTGCAAGCCCACTTTTAAATCCCATTATTATAGGTTTATTCTTTGTGACTTTTGGTGTGCAAGTTACTGTTTTCTATTTCACTATAGCACTTATTGTTTCAGTTTTTTCAGGATATATTTTAGAAAAAATGGGTTTTGAAAAATATGTAAAAGATAGTGCTTACGCAACAGATACACAAGCAAGCTCTTGTTGCTCAAACACTAAAACAGAACTTAAAGCTTTACAGCCGCTTGAGCCTAAGCCTTCTTCATCTTGCTGTTCAAATGAAAAAGCAAGCGGAAAAAGCCTAACAGAGCTTCAGCCTAAGATGTCAGTTTCTCAAGTAAGCGAAGAAGTAAGCCCATGCTGTTCAAGCTCTTCAACTAAAAAATCAACAAATAAATGGATGCGTATTTGGTATGCAACTTGGGAAGACTTTAAAAGAGTTTTACCATACCTTATGATTGGTGTTACTTTAGGTTCTTTGATTTATGGATTTATGCCTACTGAATTTATAACAAAAGTTGCGAATGAAAATAATCCTTTTGCTATTCCTGTTGCGGCTATTATAGGCATACCTCTCTATATTCGTGCAGAGGCAGTTATTCCACTATCAGCAGCTTTAGCAGCAAAAGGTATGGGCTTAGGTGCTGTTATGGCTCTTATTATTGGCAGTGCAGGTGCAAGCTTGACGGAAGTTATTTTGTTGAAAGCAATTTTCAAAAATCAAATGATTATAGCATTTCTTACTGTTATTCTTGGCATGGCAATAAGTGCCGGTTTTATTTATCAGTGGGTTTTTTAGCTTTTTGCCACAGCATCAGTGCGTCAGTGTAATGCACTTATAATGATGCAAAAGAGCTTTTATAATTTGACATAAAAGTTCATAAATACTAGCCGCAATTATAGTTTAACTCACTGTAATTGCGGTTTTTATTATAAAGAAAGCACTATAAAAATAATGCAATATCTTTATTTTTAAGACTTTGTCATTCAATGCCCTCACAGCAGCAATAAATCTCGAAATTGTTTTTGCAGAGCGCATTATTACTTTTGCGTAGTATTTTTATTTTTTATGAAACACATTGTTATGATTGATTTTTTTACTTTTTATGAGTTGTTTCCTACTCTAATTATGAATAATCAAAGGTATTATTTTTAATAAATCACCAAAAAGTAGAAAGAAATAACTTTCCCTCTATAAGCTCTTTTCAGCTTAAGCTTTAAATAATTTTAACAAAAATAAAATTTTTCTTATAATATAATCTACATTTATATGCTTTTCTTTTTGCTAATAAATGAAAATTTTCTTTGAAATATTCATATCACATTGATTTTATAGTGTTTTTAACCCTTGGCATGAAGCTTGCTTTATAGTCTTTAAAGAATCATTTGAGCATGTATAGCAGGATCATCTAAGAATTTTGCATGAAGGTTTATTCAATATTTATTGGGGTTAAATCAATGGAAAAATTTATTATTACCATCGCACGCGGATTTGGAAGCGGAGGTAAATATATCGGAACTCTTCTGGCGAAGGAATTAAACATTCCGTGTTATGATACACAATTACCGTCTATGCTAGAGGAATATTCAGGGATAAACAAAAAACTTTTTTCAAGTGTTGATGAAAAATTATCCTCTTCATATTATATTAAAAAATTAAGCGAAATAACATCGCCTTATCTTGCAACGCCAATGGATAAAGATTTTGTTTCAGATAATAATCTTTACAATATTCAGGCAGAGCTCATAAAAGACTTATATAAAAAGCAATCTTGTATAATTATAGGCAAATGTGCAAACCATATTTTGCGAAAAATGAAAAATGTGGTGAGCGTTTATATTGAAGCCCCTCGTACCGATTGTGCTATAAGCATTATGGATCTTATGGGCCTTAGTGAAAGTGAAGCCCATAAATTAATTGAAAAAACTGATAAGTATAGAGCGGATTATTATAAATATTATACAAATGGTTTAAATTGGACAGACCCTATCGCTTATCACATGACGTTAAACACAGGCAAAATAAGTCGTGAACATTGTGCACAAATAATTATTAATTACCTCAAATTAAAAGATTTTATAGCTGAATAAATTTTAAGCAATATTGGTGTTTTCAAGACGTGCATATTTTATGTAATGCCTTGTTAATATATATAGAATACACTCAGGAGAGAAAAATGATTACATCAAGTTTTAGATTTTCAATGTTTAGAAAATGTGTGGGATTTGGATTAACTCTTGCTATGCTTTGTGGAATTTCTTCAAATGTTTATGCTGCAGAGACTGTAAAAGTTGGCTTACTTCACTCATTAACAGGCTCAATGGCAATAAGTGAAAAAGCTGTACGTGATGCTGAAGTGCTTGCAATTCAAGAAATTAATGCTAATGGCGGCGTTCTTGGCATGCAGATTGAATATGTTGAAGAAGACGGTGCGTCAGAACCATCAGTATTTGCAACAAAAGCAGAAAAACTTGTTGATGCGGAAGGTGTTGCAACTGTTTTCGGCTGTTGGACATCATCATCAAGAAAAGCAGTAAAGCCAATTTTTGAAGATTATGAAGCTTTATTATGGTATCCGGTGCAATATGAAGGTATGGAGCAATCACCTAATATCATCTATACAGGTGCAGCACCTAATCAGCAAATTGTGCCTGCTGTTGAATTCCTTCTTTCACAAGGATATACAAAATTTTTCCTTCTTGGTTCTGACTATGTATTTCCAAGAACAGCAAATCTTATAATAAAAACTCAATTGGGTGCGAAAAATATTGAAATCGTAGGTGAAGAATACGCAAGTATGGATCAGACTGACTTTGCTGCTATCATCTCAAAAATTGAAGAAGCGAAGCCTGATGTTATTCTGAATACATTAAACGGCACAGGTAACGTGTCATTCTTCAAGCAAATGGCTGAAAAAAATTATGATAGTGAAGATTATATGACTATGTCTTTTTCAATTGCCGAAGAAGAAGTTGCAACAATAGGTGCTGAAATTTTAGAGAATCATTTAGTTTCATGGAACTATTATCAAACAACAGATACACCGCAAAATGCTGCTTTTGTATCTGCATATAAAAAAGCATTTGGTGAAAATAGGGTTACTTCTGACCCGGTTGAAGCTGCGTATGATGCTGTATACCTGTGGAAAACTGCTGTTGAAAAAGCAGGCAGTGTTGATGCTTTGGACGTGCTTGCCGTAATCAAAGCTGGCGGAATTAGTTTTGAAGCACCTGAAGGAACTGTAACAATCAACCCTGAAAATCAACACTTAGCAAAACCTGTGAGAATCGGTAAAGTAAGTAGTGATGGGCTTATTTATGAAGTGTT
>CAYJHJ010000043.1:11132-18004 GCA_964370095.1 uncultured Desulfovibrionaceae bacterium
CTATACAAATGCAATAATATTAACCAAACAAAGCCGTGTATAATAACCACGGCTTTGTATAAAATTATTTTTGACTAAAGTGTTCTATTATTCTTAATGACTCACATTTAGGCTGATAAAGTATAATTTAATGGTGCTTCTAGAACTTACAAGGGATTTTTATGGAACAGCTTTTTACAACAATTTTTAATAGTTTGAGCCTTAGTTCAATTATTCTCCTTACTTCAATTGGGCTTGCCATCACATTTGGTCTTATGAAAGTTATTAATATGGCACATGGCGAATTTGTTATGATTGGTGCCTATATGACCTTTGTTGTGCAAGAATTTTTTAAGGCTTTTTTTCCTGCTGAAATGCTTTTCTTCTATTATATCTGTGCAATCCCCATTGCTTTTTTAGTAACTTTTCTTCTTGGGAGCTTTTTAGAAAAATTCGTTATTTCAAATCTTTACGGGCGTGAAATTGATAGCCTTCTCGCAACTTTCGGTATAAGTATTATTTTACAGCAATCTGTACGCACTATTTTTGGGGCACAAGGTGTGAATGTAGAGGCACCATCTTTTTTAAATGGCGGCTTTGAAGGTATAAATATGACATTTTCCTACAATAGGCTTTTTATTATAACTCTTGTTATATTAAGTCTTTTTATGCTGTGGTTTGTTTTGTTTCGTATGAATTTCGGCAAACAAATGCGTGCAGTTATGCAGCATAGATCAATGGCACAGTGTATTGGTATTAATTCACGCAAGGTTGATAATCTTACATTTTCTCTTGGTTCGGGGCTTGCGGGAATTGCAGGTTGTTCGATTGCTTTACTTGGTTCTATTGATTCTACAGTAGGGCAAAGTTATATTGTTAATTCTTTTATGGTAGTTGTTTTGGGCGGAGTCGGTAAAATTATAGGAACGGTATTTGCCGCACTTATGATTGGTTTTACAAGCATATTCACTGAAAATTACACATCTTCTTCTATTGCAAAAGCAATTGTTTTACTGCTTGTTATAACAATTTTACAAAAACGCCCACAAGGTCTTTTTGTGATTAAAAGTAGAAGTCTTGACGACTAGGGCGGATTTATGAAAATTTTTCAGCATATACACGATAGATTTTTTATTCTTGTATTGATTATTCTTTGTGCTGTTCCCTTATTTTTGAAAATGGATATTATTCAAAGCACATCAACAGTTTTATTTATAGGTAAGTGTATTTCCTTTTGTATTTTAGTAATAGGGCTTGACCTTATTTGGGGATATACAGGAATTTTAAGTCTTGGGCATGGTTTATATTTTGCACTTGGGGGCTATGCTATGGCTATGTATCTCAAACTTGTGGCTACTAATGGCAAGATTGCAGATTTTATGTTTATTGGCGGCCTCAGCGAACTTCCACTTATCTGGCTTCCTTTTCAATCTGGCTTTTTTACAAGTATTTTAATTCTTTCAATCCCCGCTTTAGTGGCAGGCATAATTGGCTATTTTATTTTTAGAAACAGAGTAAAAGGGGTATATTTTTCTATTATATCTCAAGCGCTTACTTGGGCAGCCTATTCACTTTTTATTGCTTTGTCGCCCTATACAAACGGAAATACGGGAATTACCGAAATAAAATCCATTTTTGGCAGTATTAAGGGTAATGCAAATATGGATAAGATGTTTTTGCTTTTTTATGGTTCTACTGCTGTTTTGGCAATAGTGTATTTTATCGCAAGGTTTTTGGTAAAGAGTAAATTTGGCAAAGTTCTTGTTGCTATTCGAGACGGTGAAAACAGAACGTATTTTTCCGGATATAAAGTAAGTGCTTATAAGAATTTCATCTATGTCTTGTCAGCTATATTTGCAGGAATTGGCGGTGCTGTATTCGTGAATTTCAACGGCAGTATTACACCCTCTCAAATGACAATTTCCTATTCTATTATGATGGTTATTTGGATTGCTATAGGCGGTAGAGGTTCAATTTTAGGTGCTGTTGTAGGTGTTTTCTTGGTAAACCTTTGTGAATATAATATAAGTTCAGGTAAAATGGTTGAAGCTTGGCAATACATTTTAGGTTTAAGCTTTTGTATCACAATTATTTACTTCAAAGGCGGAATAGTTGGCACTCTTACAGAATATCTCCAAAATAAAAAAATTCTGAAATCAAATTTAAAATAAAGTAGTAAAGCCATGAATAGACAAGAAGATTATGTATTGGATATTAAAAATATTTCCGTGAGTTTTGACGGTTTCTACGCTCTTACAGATGTAAAAGCACAAGTAAAAAGACATAGCATACATTTTTTTATAGGGCCAAACGGTGCAGGAAAAACAACTTTACTTGATATTATTTGCGCAAAAACTCGTCCAACACTTGGGAATGTTTTTTTCTATCCTAAAGATGGGGAAAAAATAAGAATCACTGATTTAAAAGAATATGAAATAGTGCAAAAAGGCATAGGGCGCAAATTTCAAGTTCCTTCTGTTTTTGTGAATCTTAGTGTTGAAGATAATATGCTTTTATCCCTTAAGGGTAATAAGGGTGTTTGGCAGTCGATTTTCTATAAAGCAACAAAAGCAGAAATGGAAAAGATTGATGCTACACTTAAAGAAGTTGGCCTAGAAGACAGACGAAGCGTGAGAGCAGGCTCACTTGCTCATGGTGAAAAACAATGGCTTGAAATTGCAATGCAACTTGTTCAAGATCCTGAAATAATAATGCTTGATGAGCCTGCAGCAGGAATGGGCAAACCTGAAACCTTCAAAACAGGTGAATTGCTAAAAAAAATCAAAGATAAATGCACCATTATTGTTATAGAACATGATATGGAATTTGTTAAGCAAGTTGCTGATATTGTAACGGTTTTGCATGATGGGCATGTGCTTATGGAAGGTGAAATTGATAAGGTTTTGGCTGATAAAACAGTGCAAGCGGTATATCTTGGAAGAGGAAAAGGTGAATAGTATGAGCGTAGCGAATAAAGGCTTTAGCGAGCGAAACAAGAATCGCGTTTCTTGTGAGCGAGGTTTTGTGCACAAATGTGCCAAAACGCATACTATTATGGATAAAACAGTGCAAGCGGTATATCTTGGAAGAGGAAAAGGTGAATAGTATGAGTAAATATCTATTATCAATTGAAAATCTTGCAACTTATTATGGTGAAAGCTGTGTAATTGAAGATTTAAACTTCTCAGTTCCAAGCGGCAAAATTGTTAGCCTTATGGGGAGAAACGGCGTTGGAAAAAGCACAAGCTTGAAAAGCATTATGGGAATTGTGAAAACGCCTAAAGGTAAAATTTTCTTTGATAATAAAGATATTATAAAAATGCCCACCCATGAAAGAGTAAAACTTGGTATAGGCTATGTGCCACAAGGGCGTGATATTTTTTCACAATTAACAGTGCAAGAAAACCTTGAACTTGGCTTACAAGCCCTTGGCGGAAAAGGCGAAATTCCGGATTATCTTTTTGAACTTTTCCCAATACTAAAGAAATTTCTTATACGAAAGGGCGGTGATTTATCAGGAGGGCAACAGCAACAACTGGCTATTGCACGTGCCTTGGTAGCCAATCCTAAAATTCTTATACTTGATGAACCAACAGAAGGAATTCAGCCTTCAGTTATTCAAGATATTGGCAGAGCCATTCAAAAAATCAATTCATGGAAAGGGATAACAGTTCTGCTTGTTGAGCAATATCTTGATTTTGTTCTTGAAAATGCTCACGTAATTAATGTGATGGAAAAAGGAAGTATAGTCTATACAAGCAATATGGAAGACTGCAATAAAGATAAACTACAAGAATTTATGACACATTAAGGGAGTGTTGACATGCATCTATCAATACGTGAACAAGAAAAATTAATGCTCTATCTGGCAGGTTCGTTGGCAAAAGAAAGACTAAATAGAGGTTTGAAGCTAAACTATACTGAAGCAGTTGCTTATATTTCATCAGAACTACTTGAAAAAGCACGTGAAAATATGAGCGTTGCTCAACTTATGCAATACGGTAAAACTTTGCTTAAAGCTGAGCAAGTTTTGGATGGTGTTGCAGAAATGATAGAGGAAATTCAAATAGAATCCACATTTTTAGACGGCACAAAGCTTGTAACTGTGCATAATCCAATAGAAGCGACTGAGACATTAATTCCGGGTGAAATTTTTACTGACGAAGGCACAATTGAACTTAATCAAGGGCATAAGAAAATAACTCTTGAAGTAAGAAATACTGCAGATAGGCCTGTGCAAGTTGGTTCGCATTTTCATTTTTTTGAAGTGAATAAAATGCTTGATTTTGATAGAAAACAAAGTTTTGGCATGCGACTTGATATTCCATCAGGTACGGCAACGCGTTTTGAACCCGGCGAGGGAAAAGAAATCACGCTTACAGCAATTGGCGGAAGTCGTGAAGGATATGGCTTGAATGGACTTGTAAACGGTTCATTTGATGATGAAAAAACACGTGAAAAAGCATTTAAAAAAGCTCAAGAACTTGGCTTTAAAGGAGTGGAGGCATAAATGGCAACACTTTCAAAAAAACTTTATGCTACAATGTATGGCCCGACTCTAGGTGATAGAGTTCGCCTCGCTGATACTTCTTTGATTATTGAAGTTGAGAAAGATTATACTACTTATGGTGAAGAAGCAAAATTCGGTGGTGGTAAATCCTTGCGCGACGGCATGGGGCAATCTTGTTTGCATAAAGATGAAGAATGCCTTGATCTTGTAATTACTAATGTCTTAGTGCTTGATTATACAGGTATTTATAAGGCTGATATAGGTATTAAATGCGGAAAAATTCATGGCATAGGAAAGTCAGGCAATCCGCATATGATGGATAATGTGGATAGTAATATGATTATTGGTGCATCAACCGAAGCCATTGCAGGTGAGGGGCTTATTCTCACAGCAGGCGGAATTGATACGCATATCCACTTTATTTCGCCAACACAAATAGAAACAGCTCTTTATAGCGGAATTACAACAATGCTTGGTGGAGGAACCGGCCCAGCGGACGGCACAAATGCCACAACATGCACACCCGGTGCTTATAATATTCATAAAATGCTTCAAGCAAGTTCTGGAATTCCCATGAATTTAGGCTTCTTAGGAAAAGGAAATTCTTCAAGCTCAGAAACATTGGAAGAGCAAATAAAAGCAGGGGCGATTGGGCTAAAACTTCATGAAGATTGGGGCACAACCCCAAAAGCAATTGATACTTGCCTTGCAATTGCAGATAGTTATGATGTGCAGGTTTCAATCCATACAGATACGCTCAATGAAGGGGGTTTTGTAGAGGATACGCTTAATGCAATTGATGGGCGCACAATACATACTTATCATACAGAAGGTGCAGGCGGCGGTCATGCACCGGATATTATTAAAGCGGCAGCACTCAAAAATATTCTTCCCTCATCAACAAATCCTACTATGCCCTATACTGTAAATACTATTGATGAGCATTTGGATATGCTTATGGTCTGCCATCATTTGGATAAGAAAAATCCTGAAGATGTTGCCTTTGCCGATTCTCGTATTCGTCCTGAAACAATAGCGGCTGAAGATGTTTTGCACGATATGGGAATTTTTTCAATGATGAGTTCAGATTCTCAAGCAATGGGTAGGGTAGGGGAAGTTATTACAAGAACATGGCAAACAGCACATAAAATGAAATTGCAACGTGGCACACTGGAAGAAGATAATCAAAGAAATGATAATTTCAGAGCAAAGCGTTATATAGCAAAATATACAATAAACCCGGCAATTACGCATGGTATTTCTGAATATGTAGGCTCTATTGAAGTTGGGAAAATTGCAGATTTAGTTTTGTGGAAACCTGCTATGTTTGGTGCTAAACCCGAACTTATTATAAAATCAGGTTTTATTGCTGCTGCACGTATGGGCGATGCAAATGCTTCAATTCCAACACCGCAACCCGTAGTTTATTCTAAAATGTTTGGTGCTTACGGAAAAGCAACGAATAATACATCTTTCACTTTTCTTTCTAAATATGCCTATAAAGAAAAGCTCTTGGAAAAATTGGGTGTGGATAGATTGAGCTTGCCTGTGAAAAATTGCAGAAATATTTCGAAATTAGATATGAAATATAACGACACGATAGCTGAAATTGAAGTAGACCCGGATACATATACTGTAAAAGTGGACGGTGAAATTATAAGCTGTGAACCTTTTAATGAATTGCCGCTTGCACGTTTATATTACATGTTTTAAGGAAAACACACTATGATTCTAACTGAAATTTTGGGTAATATACACAAAGAAAAATATGTGGGGCAAATAATTCCAATTTTTTTTGAATGGTTTGAAGTTGATAAAAAAAGAATAAAGAAAGTTGCCGAAGATGGAACAGAGTTTGGCATTGCAATACATGATATTTTGCAGGAAGGTGATGTTTTGGCAAAAATTGATAACTCTCTTTATGTGTGTGAAATAAAACCTGCTGAATTAACAAAGGTTTTTGTTTGTTCTGTAAAAGAAATGGGTAAGCTTTGTTTTGAATTGGGCAATAGGCATCTTACCTTAAAAATTGAAGAGGACTTTATACTTGTGCCCTACGATAGGCCAACCTTTGCATATTTGCAAGATAATGGCTTTAGTGTTGAAAAAGTGGATGAGAAATTCTTTGGTTTTTCTCAATATAAGGCCCATGTTACTGTAGCTCAAAATGCATTAAAGATTTCCTATAAAACAAGTGTAAGCAAATAATATGGATTTATCATTATTAAATTTCTTGCAAGTAAACGATAGCCTTTTTCCTATCGGCACTTTTACGCTTTCAAATGGCTTAGAAACATTTGTGCAAGAAGAAAAGTTGCAAACTTGTGAAGATTTGCAGATGTATATAGATAATTATCTTTCTTTTATGCCTTATAATGACCTT
>CAYJHJ010000044.1:0-17884 GCA_964370095.1 uncultured Desulfovibrionaceae bacterium
ATTTTGTGGCAAAGCCCAAAATCTATCTAAATATTAAGAAAAGCTTTAATTTGAGTTTAAGCATCGTTATAGAAATATTATTTTTCCTATGCCATGCTCATTTCTCAAATTAAAGCTTTTTTGCTTTGAATATTTTTATATCTATAAAAACTTTCTAAAACCACTATAAATTTGTTCTTATTTTCTCTTTCCTATAGAATAGAGAATAAGAATAAGTACAATAGCCCCTGCAATCCCTTCAAGAATAAGCATAGGCAGCGTAAAAAACCCTACAAAGGCAACAATTAAAAGAGCCCATGCAAAAGCAAGGATAACTGCACTTTTCCCTAAACCTGCTTTTATAATAAGATTAACACTAGGATTTGAGTCTGCAGCAAGCTTTCTCACAACACGTATAATACCTAAAGATATAAGAAAAACACCTATGATACGTATTATCCACAACATTCCCTTGGTATTTTTTATATCATTCATCCAATCACGCCAAAAATTAAGCTCATAAGAAAAAATAAGTAATGAAGCAACTATAATTAAAAAAACTCCTACAATAAAGTTTTTGGTTTCAAGCTTTGACATTATAAAACTCCTATAATTATAAATAATAATGTATTTTTCATCCGGAAAATAATGAACTTAGAATAACTTTCATTTTGAGAGCTTTTAAAGTTTACTCCTCTCTTAATACCTTCGCATAGTCGCTAATAGATTTATGCGAATATGCTTCTATAAGCATCACTCCAAGCATAAGAAAGGCGAAAGCAAAAGCAATTCCCTTGAAAAGTTCAGGCTTTATAAAAAGAACCACCAATATTGAAAGCATAAGTATTGCAGCAAATGAAATTTGATATTTGATAAATCCTTTTTCAACAATTTCCATTCGTTCATGTTCAGTCGCTACAAATTGTTCAATGCTTTTTTCATAAAGTGCTTGAGCTTTTATATTAAGATTATTATTAAAGTTTCCATACACGAATCCGCCAAGCATTATAAATGCAGATGAGCCAACACAAGCCCATTTCAGCCCATTAATTAATGCAGATTTTGGCAACATAATCATGCAGATAAAAGCAAAGACCAAGAGAATAATTCCTAATATTATAAAATTAATTGCTACCCATTTTTGAGCATTGATGTATAAGGCAAGTGAGTTTAACATATTTTCCCTTTATTAATGTTATGCTTTAAGCCCATCAAAGCAAATTTTTGCAATGATTTTTGCTTGTTCCACATCCAATTGACTGCGTATAGCCATCACAATCATACCATATATCAAATCTTGAGCAAAGGAAGCTTGTATCTGCTTAAGAATACCCAAGTCAATACCTTCTTGAATTATAGCTATAGATGGCTGATGAGCATAAGTTATAGCTTTTTTTGTTTCATCTGTAATTATAGGTGAATTTGCACATTGCTCCAAAAAAGAAATCACAGAAAGATTTTTTTCAAAATAAGTATAGAAATTTAGCCATAAAGCAATAAATTTTTCCTCATAGCTTCCCTCGACTTCTTGTGTATAAACACTGCTCATGCTCTGTTTTAGCTGAAGATAAAGGGTATTTATAAGAATTTCTTTATTTTCAAAATAATTATAGATAGCACCTATAGATACTTTTGACTCTTTACTTATAAGAGACATTGGTGTGTTGTGCAGACCTCTTTCAGCAACAAGCAAAAGACTTGTATCTAAAATTATTTGCCTTTTATCGTGTTTTGTTGAAGACATTTTTTTCCTTTTATAATAAAATGAACGTTCATTCTATTTTGTTATACTTTTTATTTTTTGTCAATAAATATTTTTGAAAATTCTCTGCATTACAAATAAAATCAAATATTGAATAAATTGACTTTGCATAAAAACAAATCCATCTAAAATTGAATCTTCTTCTACTTCATTATCATACTCAAAAAACAATTATAAACTAAATACAGTAAGAAAAGTTAAGCACTGCTCTAAAAGCTTTGCGAAAATAATAACATTATAAATTTCAAGAAAGTAGATTATTTTCACAATAATTTTTTAAAAAAACAAAAAAGCACTTGCAAATAGAGGAAATTTGATTTATAAACGAAGAGGTTACACGATTTTTCTTGTGTATCACCGAAATAACTTGAATTTTATGGCTTGAATTCATTTTTTTGTATTTAATCATATAATTCATAAGGCTTTGGATTATTTATGCAAGGACTGTATAAATATTTTATCAACTTAAACCCTGTGAGGCATCAGGTATGGGGGAAGTCAACAACAATACGCAAGCAACAAAAAAGTGTTGTTTATGCGGAATAATCCCTTTTTTAGTGGGATTGGTTGTGGCAATGTTATTTGGGTGGCTTTGTTACCCTTCGATTATGTATTCCAGTCAAGAACAACCTATTATTTTTAACCACGTAGCACACGTGGAAAATGCAGGAATGGCTTGTGTTGACTGCCACTATTTACGCGAGGACGGAACCTTTGCCGGTCGTCCTACAACTGAAAGCTGTGCTACTTGTCATGCTTTTGCAATGACAGAAAATCCTGAAGAAATTCGTTTTGTAGCTGAATATGCAGATACAGGGCGTGAAATTCAAGATGAATGGCTTATCTATGCCAAACAGCCGGATAACGTATTCTTCCCGCACGCAGCACACTCAGTTGAAAGCTGTGCACGTTGCCATGAATATGTATATCCACTTGTAGATGAAGCAACTTTATGTAAAGAATGTCATATAGATATGTCTACTTCAACTGCTTCACCTGTGTATCATGAGAATGTTCTCTCTACTTATTCCAGTGAAACAATGATGATGTGGGAATGTGAAGAATGTCATGCTCTTCCAGGTCACAGATTCGGTCAATCAACTGCAAGCAATGCTTGCTTTGTGTGCCATAAGTAAGGGGAGGGATTATGATAAACAGACGTAGTGTACTAAAATTATTAGCTGGCGGTGCAGTGGGTACTATGCTTACCCCTATGCCCTATAAACTTTTATACGATGCAGCCTATTGGACGCAAAACTGGTCATGGATTCCTCGCCTAAAATACGGTGAAAATGCCTTTATCCCTGCTGTAAGCAAGATTTGCCCATCAGGTTCAGGACTTTTAATCCGTACAGTTGCAGGAAGGCCTGTTCGCGCTTTAGGTAACCCTGACAATATTTTAAGCCAAGGTAATGTTTCAGCACTTCAAGCAAGCGAAACTCAATTAGCCTGTGCACCAAGCAGGGTAAAAAGCCCTCTTGTTCGCACAAGTGATGGCGCATACATTGAAACAAGTTGGGAAGAAGCCCTTGCAACCTTAGCTGCAAAAATAAGTGAAGCAGGCTCAAGTGTAGCATGTGTTTCCGGCGACAAAACATCTTCTGTAAATGACTTATATTCATCTTTCTTAGCAAAAGTAAACTCATCTGATTTTTACTTTATGCCATCAGATGAACAAGCTGCTCAAGCTGCTTGGAAAAATATGGGCGGAAGTGGAAGACTTGCTTTTGATACTGAAAATGCTGATTATATTTTCTCAGTTGGTGCCAATTACTTAGAAAACTGGGGCCCTGTTGTATATAATCGTAAGATTTTCAATGAAAAACGTCCTACAAACGGCACAAAAACTCTCACTTTGACTTATGCAGGTGCAGCACAAACAAATACAGCTGCTTGTGCAGACTATTCGCTGATTGCAAAACCAAATTCAGAGCTTACAATTCTTTTAGGTATTGCAAACTACCTAATCAAAAACGGCAAATCAGCCGGCTTCACTGACTATGCAAATTTTGCTGATCTTGTTTCAACTTACACAAGTGAAAAAGTTGCTTCACTTACAGGATTAAGCCAAGCAAAATTTGAAGAATCTCTTGCTGAATTATTAAAAGCAAAAAGCCCACTTATTATTGTTGGCTCAGAAGCAAATCAAGGCATGGGTGTTGTGCCCTTTATGGCTATGATTGCTTGTAATATGCTTCTTGGTGTTCGCGGTTTCAAACCAACTGCTCAATTAAAAGCCTTGCCATTTCAAAAACCAGCTTTTAATGACAGCATGAGCTATGAAGTTGCAATAACTAAGAACTTTGTTTCTTACAGCCAAAATGTGGCAAGCGATAAAACTAAAGCTCCTCAAGTTTTAATGTTGCATCAAGCAAACCCTGTGTATGCTTTACCAAAAAATGTGCAAGTTTCAGAGCTTATGAATAAAGCAGGCTTTGTAGTTTCATTTGCAAGCTTTATGAGTGAAAGTGCCCTGCAATCAGACCTTATCTTGCCGCTTAGCCTTGGCTTTGAATCATTTGATGATGTCTATACACCATACGGATCAGCTTTTGTGAACTATGCAGTGGGTCAACCGGCAGTTGAACCGGCTTATAAAACACAAGCAGCAGCTGATATTCTTCTTGCTTTAGCACAAGGCCTTGGCATGGAATTTTCTATTGCAAATGCCGCTGAATTGCTTCAAGCAAAAGCAGATGCTCTTGGTGCAGACATGGATAGCTTGATTGAAGGAATCAGCTTTACAAGTAATGAAGTTGTAAGATCTTCTTCTCTTTCTTTCAACACATACCTTATTTCAAGGGGTGTTACAGAATATGAAAATAAAATAATAGTTGCTATAAATGCAATGCGTGGAATCGGCACTGCTGAAACAGGCATTCCTCCTTTTTCAACTAAAATAATGACAAATGACCAACTTATTGGCAAATACATGGTTGCTCAGCTCAATAAAACTACAGCTGACACTCTTGGCGTAAAAAATGGCAGTATGGTAAATATTGCAAATGATAGCGGATCAGTTAAAGCTATTGTAGCAATTTATGAAGGTATTCAAAATAATTGTATCTTGCTTCCTTACGGTCTTGGTCATACCGCTTTTGATGATTTTAGTATAAACATAGGCGATAATGTTATTAACCTTACTTCTGTTGTGGCTGAAGCGAGCACAGATTATCCAATGTGGTCGCCAATGTATGCAACTGTACAAAAGGTATAGGAGTTTATATGGCTGCTGCAACAGATTTAAATATAAAATGGGGTATGGTTATTGACCTTGACAAATGCACAGGCTGCGGTGCCTGCATGGTATCTTGTCAAGCAGAAAATAACCTTGCGCCTGAAGTTGATGCAAGCAACAAAGTTCGCTCAATGACTTGGATGCTTGTGTATAGATTAACCAATGGCAAACAGTTCCCAGACCATGAAGTTGCCTATCTTCCACGCCCTTGCATGCAATGCGGAAAACCTTCTTGTGTTTCTGTTTGCCCTGTTATCGCAACAGATAAGCGTGAAGAAGGCGGTATTGTGAGCCAAGTTACACCGCGTTGTATTGGTTGCCGTTATTGCATGGCTTCATGCCCTTACCATGCACGCTACTTTAACTGGTTCGATCCTAAGTGGGAAGGCGATTTAGCTAATACCCTCACACCGGATGTTTCTATTCGTCCTCGTGGTGTTGTTGAAAAATGTTCTTTCTGCCACCAGCGTTGGATGGCTGCAAAAGATAAAGCTCGTGTTGAAGGACGTGATCCTTATAAATTAGCAGAAGGTGATTATCAAACCTCATGCACACAAGCATGCCCCAATGGTGCTATTACTTTTGGTGATTTATTGAACCCATCACATAAAGTCTATGAATTATCGCATACAGAATATGCTTTCAGGCTTTTAGAGCGCTTGGGCACTGAACCACAAGTTTATTATACTTCAAAGCGTGAATGGGTACGTCGATTAGGCGACAATTATCTTGAAAACGAAGAAACCGGTTATCCGCTTGGCAATATTGCCGGTGGCGGACACTAAGAGGTTAATTTATGGCTAATTACAACGAACCAATAGATGCAAAATTCTTCCCAGAAGGTTGTACACGCTGTTCTTTCACCCAATTTTCTCTTTGGATGTTAGCACTAACAGTAGTTCTTTTATGGGGAGCTTATGCAGCTTTTATTACTTTGGCAAATGGCTTGGGTGTTACCGGTCTTGACGATTATTTCGGTTTTGGGCTTTGGATTACCTTTGACTTAGCAGTTATTGCTTTGGGTGCCGGTGCATTTTTCACCTCACTACTTCGCTATATTCTTAATATTGATGCATTAAAAAACATCGTAAACCTAGCTGTTGTTCTTGGTTTCCTTTGCTATTCAGGTGCTATGCTTATTCTTGTGCTTGATATCGGGCAACCAATTCGCTCATGGTTTGGTTATATGTATGCAAACGTTCACTCAATGCTTACAGAAGTTATCTTTTGTATCACTTGTTATTGCGTTGTTTTGATTATTGAATCAATCCCATTAACTCTTGAAAACCGTCAATTCATGAAAAACAAATATATTGCTGCTTTAGCACATAACTTCCATGTTTTCATGCCTTTATTTGCCGGTATTGGTGCATTTTTGTCAACTTTCCACCAAGGCTCACTTGGCGGTATGTATGGCGTGCTTTTCGGTCGCCCTTATGTTTATCGTGAAGGCTTCTTTATCTGGCCATGGACATTTTTCTTATTCATTATGTCAGCAATAAGCGTTGGACCTATGTTCACAACTCTTATCACTACTTTGATTGAAAAATTAACATGTAAAAAACTTGTATCATGGGAAGTAAAGCAACTTCTTGCTAAAATTGGCGGAACAATGCTTCTTATCTATGCTGTATTCAAATGTATTGACAGCTATGCTTGGGCAAACGGGCTTTTAGAAAGAGAAGGGCTTACCTTTGATCAAATGTTCTATGGCTCAATATATGGTGCATGGTTATTCTGGGTTGAACATTTACTTGCTATTGTGCCTGCTGTGCTTTTGCTTATGCCAAATGTCAGACAAAATCCTGTAATGTATTATACTTTATTCATTCTTGCATGTGTTGGCATTACATTAAACAGATACGTGCTTACAGTTCAAGGCCTTGCAGCTCCTGTTATGCCTTTTGATGAGTGGAAAATCTATATTCCTAACTGGGTTGAATGGGCAGCTTGTGCTTTAGTTGCTGCTTATAGTGGTATTATCTTATCATTAGCTTATAGATATTTACCTGTTTTCCCACAGGAAAGAGAATTGAATAAATAAAGTTCATTAATAAGTTTTAGTTATAAGAAATAGAAAAGCCCGAAGAAATTTCGGGCTTTTTTTTGTGGTGTGGATTGAATAATAATAAAGTTTTTAGTGAACTCTATCTTCTGCTTTAGGTGTAATAACAAACCAAGCCTCCAAACAAGTATACTATCCAAGCAAAATTGCGTTATTTTGGAAATTTAGCAAGGCAGGGACGATTTTTTTCGAGTGGAGTTTAGATAAATCTAAATGACCGAGAAAAAAATCCTTTCTAACGAAGCTAAAACCCAAAATAACGCAATTTTTTTTATTGTTCAATGGCTATGTTCCCAACAGCTTGAAGCCTTACATCACCCGGAATTTCAGCTTGCGAAATCACAGCCACATTCGGCACAAACCTTGTAATAAGGCTTGCTAAATGAGGGCGAATTGATGGAGTTACAAGCAATACGGGCTGCCCGTCGCTTACTATGGCATTTTCTAAACTTGTGTTTAGATTATTGATAAGTTTTTGAGCTGAAATTGGATTCATTGCTAAATAAGTTCCTGATTCTGTTTGCCTTACAGATTCTTGAACCAATCTATCAGCTTGCGGATCTAAGGTAAGCACATTTAATGTTCCTGAAGAATCAAGGTAAGATTTTACTATGGAGCGAGAAAGTTTTTCGCGCACAAATTCGGTGAGATAGTCAGGGCTTTTTGTGTTTTGCCCTTGATCAGCCAAGGTTTCTACTATGGTAAGCATATCACGGATAGACACGTTTTCACTCACAAGTGATTGCAATACTTTTTGCACAACACCAAGGCTTAATGTGTTTGGAATAAGGTCTTCCACTGCTTTTGGTGAATGTTTTGCAAGAATATCAAGAAGTGCTTGAGTTTCTTGTCTGCCTATGAATTCAGCAAGATGCCTGCGGATTACTTCTGTGAGGTGGGTTGCAATAACTGTTGCTGGGTCAACTACTGTATAACCCGCCATAAGTGCTGTTTCTTTTTGACTTTCCGGAATCCAAAGAGCCGGCAAGTCAAAAGCAGGTTCTCTTGTTTCAATGCCTTGAAGTTTTTGGCTGGCATTGCCCGGATCCATTGCAAGATAGTGATCGATAAGAATTTCAGCACTTGCCACTTGGTTACCTTTGATAAGAAGCGAATATTGCCCCGGTTTGAGTTGAAGATTATCACGTAAATGCAAGGAAGGAATAACCACACCCATATCAAGCGCAAATTGACGGCGGATTGAACGAATACGAGTGAGAAGATTACCGTTTTGTTTTTCGTCAACAAGTGGGATAAGCCCATAACCAACTTCAAGTTCAAGCATATCAAGTGGTAGAAGGCTTGAAACTTCTTCGGGTGTTTGCGGTTTATTAGAAGCGGCTTCGCCTTTTGCTCCTTGTGAGCTTGCTTTTTCATCGGCTTTCTTGGCATTTGATTCTGTTTTCTTATCCATACTTCTTGAGATAAGGAAAAGTGCTATAGCAAAGAAATAAAATGGAATTGTCGGAAGGCCCGGAATTGAGCCGAAAACAAATAATATAGCTGAAACTAATTTTAAAACTTTTGTATTATAGGTTAATTGTGCAGCAAATTCATCACCCATTTTTGCTTCTGCTGCAGCACGCGAAACAATCAAACCTGCTGCAACTGAAATAATGATTGATGGAATAGTAGCTACAAGACCATCACCTATTGAGAGGAGTGAAAAAGTCAATAAAGCATCTTGCCAAGACATATCTTTTTGTAAGATACCAATCAAGATACCGCCAATAAGGTTGATACAAGTAATGATTAAACCTGCTTGCACATCCCCTTGCACGAACTTTCCCGCACCGTCCATAGCACCGTAAAAATCCGCTTCACGGCGAAGATTATTACGGCGTTCTGTAGCTTCTGCTTCGTCGATAAGGCCAGCGTTCAAATCTGCCTCAATCGCCATTTGTTTACCCGGCATAGCGTCCAAAGTAAAACGAGCGGCAACTTCGGCAATACGTGTTGTACCTGTTGTGATAACAACTTTATTCAAAATAAAGAGGATTAAGAAGATAACAGCACCAACAACATATGAACCACCAACAACAAATTGAGCGAATGACATAATAACTTGACCGGCAGCATCAGGCCCTTGATCGCCGTTTAGCAAAATAACACGAGTGGTTGCCACGTTAAGTGCAAGTCTTAATAAAGTTGTGATGAGTAATAAAGATGGGAAGATTGAAAATTCTAAGGGCGAAGTCATAAACATACTTGTAATAAGTATGAGTAGTGAAAGTGATATGCTAAAGGAAAGCATAATATCAACTATTATTGTAGGAAGAGGGATAAGCATTACAAGCAGGATTAAAACTACGCCTGCTCCTAAAAACATATCGCTGTTGCCACTAAAATTTTCAAAATTGAATTTTGGTGCTTTCTTTTCCATAACATTTACCTCGCCAATTTATTGTCATTATATGTTACTTTGCAATACTTGTGCCATAGTGATGCCTGTGTTATTTTATTGACAATAAAAATAAATATCTCTGTAAAATAAACAAGTTATCAGAGTTGGCAAAGTTTTTGCAAAGAAGCAAATACAAAAGTTTAGTCGTCAAACAAAACTCTTAAAATCAATGGCTAAACAATGTGAAGAAAGGAGGTACATATACATGAAAACCTTATTTGAACCTAGCTTAGTTTTGGTTGGTAAAGTTATGGATATGCAATTACAAAGACAAAACGTCATCATGAGTAATATTGCAAACGTAAACACACCTAAATATAGGCCTTTGGAATTAAGCTTTGAAGAAGAATTACAAAAATCTTTAAACCTTGATGCTATGGGCAATGTGGCTAAAACGCAATCAGGGCATATACCCTCTACTTTCAATGTTGAATCTTTCAGTTCAGAATTTCATAAAAAATTCACTCCGCGCTATGTGCCCGGTGAAGATAGAGTAAACCTTGATAAAGAAATGATGAAAATCAATAAAAACAACCTTCAATATACTACCCTTTCACAAATAACTAAGTCTACATTTGATGGAATACAAAAAATGATAGCAGAAGGAAGTAAATAATGGACTTCATGACCGCACTTGATATTGGTGGCTCTGCTCTTTCAACCGACAGAACTAACCTAAACGTGATTGCAATGAATATTGCAAATGCCAAAACCACCCGAACTGTTGACGGTGGCCCTTATCAAAGAAAAACTATTGTGCAAGAAGCTGTTGATATTGATAATCATTTCGGTGTACACATGGAATCAGCCCTTGACAGAGAGCTTAAAGGCGTGCGTGTTGCAGGCATCACAAACGACAATCGCCCCTTAAAAGCAGTTTATGAGCCGGGGCACCCTGATGCCGATAAATTCGGCTATGTGATGTATCCTGACATTAACGTTGTTGAAGAAATGGCAAATATGATGACAGCACAACGTGGTTATGACGCCAGTGTTACCACAATAGATACTGTTAAATCAATGTACTTGAAAGCCTTAGAAATAGGCAAAGGTTAATAAAGGTTAAATTATGGCTATTCAACAAATAGGAATGAGTGCGTATAATGACGCTTTGGCAGCTTTCAAAGGCACACAGAAAAATTTCAACACCTTAGAAAATCATATTCAAAACCCTGCACCACCGCAAGTAAATTCATTTGCAGAAACACTTACCTCATCTTTGAGTGAAGTGCAGAACTTGCAGGAAGTCAAAAAAGATGCAATCACACGTTTTGCTTCAGGTGAAACGCAAAATGTGCATGAACTTATGATAAATATGCAAAAAGCAAGTGTTGCCGTAAGTCTTACCTCTGCTGTAAGAAATAAGGCTTTGGCTGCATATACGGAGCTTTCAAAACTACAGTTTTAAAATTGTGTGAATTTGCGTTTGAGCTTCGTTACAGAAAATTTTTCTTTCAGTCATTTAGGTATAACTAAACTCCTTCAAGAAAAATTCCCTATGCCTTGCTCATTACACAAATTGACACAATTTTATAACTCTTGAATATATAAAGTTAATATACTTGTTATTGACTTTATATACTTGTTCCGGCAGTTTTCCAAATTCAGAAATTCAACACTAACCATAAGCATTAAAATCCCCTTAGTTTACAAACAAGCTCTTTATTAAAGGGCTTGTCTTTTTTAAATCTCAAATTAAAAAGCATATAAACTTTTCTTGACAGAATAAAGCGGGCAGACTATTCTTATCAAGCATTTTTGCTATAAGGAGAAAGCTTGCGGCATGCTTGATTGGGACTTTATTCTAAATACTGTTATTCCTACACTCAATAGAGGTTTGTGGGTTTCGGCTACTCTTATTGTGCCCTCAGCTACTATAGGTGCTTTTTTCGGTATCGTTGTTGGCGTTTTAAGAGTTTTTGGCACAAAAACAGTGCAAAAAATATTTGATGCCTACACAACCTTAATTCGAGGTGTGCCCCTTACTGTGCAATTAATGATTCTCTACTTTGGTTTGCCAAATCTTGGAATTTATTTTGACCCCTACCCTGCCGCTGTTCTTGGATTTATTTTATGCACAAGTGCCTATCAATCTGAATATGTTCGCGGTGCCTTGCTTTCCATTAAGCAAGGGCAACTAAAAGCCGCGCAAGCACTTGGAATGACAACTTTTCAAACTATAAGGCATGTCATCGTGCCTCAAGCTGTTCGACGTGCCATTCCAGGTTGCGGAAATGAAATTATCTATCTTATAAAATATTCTTCACTTGCCTATATCATTACATGTATTGAGCTCACGGGCGAAGCAAAAATCTTGGTTTCTCGCACATTTATGCCCACGGAAGTTTATTTTATCACTGCAATTTACTATCTTGGATTAGTGAGCATTGCCACTTTCATTCTAAAAAAAGCAGAAGAAAAACTAACCATACCTCAACATTAACAAGAAAGATTTTGCCTGCTAGCACAAAATCTTCACAGCACAAGAAATAGGCTTCTTGCTTGCTGAAAATTTGTTTACTACATTCACATATATTAAAATATCAAGGATTTATAAAGGATTTATAAAAAATATGACTGACCCTAAAAGTATTCGTAATTTTAGTATTATTGCCCATATCGATCATGGCAAATCTACCCTTGCTGACCGTATTTTAGAATTTACGCAAGTAATCACTGACAGAGAAAAGAAAGATCAATACCTTGATAAGATGGAGCTTGAGCGTGAACGCGGAATCACCATCAAAGCTCAAACCGTGCGTATTCCTTACAAACATTCTGACGGCAAAGAATATATATTAAATCTTATTGACACCCCAGGCCACGTTGACTTTGGCTATGAAGTTTCACGCTCATTAGCCGCTTGTGATGGTGCTTTGTTAGTAGTTGATGCTTCACAAGGGGTTGAAGCTCAAACCCTTGCCAATGTGTATCTTGCACTTGATCATGACCATGAAATCATTCCTGTTTTGAATAAAATCGATCTTCCTTCTGCTGAACCTGACAGAGTTAAAGCCGATATTGAAGAAACAATAGGGCTTGATTGCACGGATGCCGTAGCTGTTTCAGCCAAAAGTGGCTTGAATATTGATAAAGTTTTAGAAGCTATTGTGGATAGGTTGCCTGCTCCTAAAGGCGATGCAAATGCTCCACTCAAAGCTCTTATCTTTGACTCTTGGTATGACAGCTATCAAGGCGTTGTGATTGTTTTTCGTGTGATGGAAGGAAACCTGAAAAAAGGCGACACCATTTTATGTATGGCAACACAAAAAGAATATGAAGTGGTACGCCTTGGCGTGTTTTCACCTGAAGCTCGTGATATTCCAAACCTTTCTGTTGGCGAAGTTGGCTTTTTATGTGCAAATATCAAAGAGCTTGGTGATGCGAAAGTAGGTGATACCATAACCTTGGCAAACAATCCTGCACAAGAGGCAATTCCCGGATTTAAAGAAGTAAAACCAATGGTTTTCTGCGGGCTATACCCTTCTGATGCCGCTGATTATGAAAATCTTAAAGCTTCACTTGAAAAACTACAATTAAATGACGCTGCTTTTTCTTTTGAACCCGAAACCTCTCAAGCACTTGGTTTTGGCTTTAGATGCGGATTTCTTGGGCTTTTGCATATGGAAATTATTCAAGAACGTTTAGAGCGTGAATTTAATATTGATCTTATTGCAACTGCTCCTTCAGTTATTTATAAAGTTGACACAGTTGACGGCAAAACAGAAATGATTGATAACCCTGCAAAAATGCCGGATCCTACAAAAATTGCAGCACTTTATGAGCCATTTGTTCGCATTGATATACACGTTCCTAATGATTATGTTGGTAATGTATTGAAATTATGTGAAGAAAAGCGTGGCATACAAAAAAATATGGGCTACATCACTCAAACTCGTGTAGTGATTACTTATGAAATGCCTTTTGCAGAAATTGTATATGACTTTTTTGATAGGCTGAAATCAGGCACTCGTGGCTATGCAAGCATGGATTATGAACCTATTGATTACAGAGATTCTGACCTTGTTAAGCTTGATATTTTACTCAATAGCGAACCTGTTGACGCTCTTTCAGTGATTGTGCATAGAATTAAGGCGGCTCAATATGGCAGAGGGCTTGCAACAAAATTGAAGAAAACCATTCCTCGCCAACTTTTCCAAGTGGCTATTCAAGCGGCGATTGGGCAGAAAATCATAGCCCGTGAAACTATTTCAGCTTTTAGAAAAGACGTTACAGCAAAATGCTATGGTGGCGATATTTCACGTAAACGCAAACTCCTTGAAAAACAAAAAGAAGGCAAGAAAAGAATGAAAATGATGGGGAACGTAGAACTTCCTCAAGAAGCTTTCTTAGCGGCACTCAGAGTTGGAGACGAGTAAGTGAACGCAGTGAACAAATCTTCAGCGAATGAGCATTTTCCGTGTAAAATGCGAAATGAGGATTTTGCGTCAAAGACCAAAATCTTTATGATAAAATCGGGGAACGTAGAACTTCCTCAAGAAGCATTTTTGGCTGCTCTCAGAGTTGGAGACGAGTAAAAAGCTTCAACTTACTTCCTCAAAGTAAAATAGAAGAATAAATCATAAAACAATTATGAAAAAAATCAATAATCAAAATATTATAAAAGATGGCGAAATCCACCTCCCTCTTGGCTATGAACTGTCTAGCCAAGAACTTGATATTATTCACGAATACAAACTCAGCGTGAAATATAAAGACGATAAAGGTTCTTTATTTATCAAAGAGGGCAATATGCTAAAAGCTATCAACAACCTAAAAAGCCCTAAAAAAGAAATTCAAGAAGAAGATATTGATTTTATTGAAAAATATAATCTACCTCCTCTAAAGTCTTACACAGCGTTAACTGCCACTGAAAATATTTTTAAAGGTGATATTCAAATCAAATTCCGTGGAGAACTTGATGATTTAATTGCTCATTGCCTATTTTTGCAAAGCCTTACAGATAATGAAAAAGTTCATTTATGGTTATCAAGCATACGTTCGATATTAGGCAATATCATGGCGGCAAGCTGTATGGATTTTCAGCTAGAACCATTTGAAATTGACGGGCTAACTTCAGAAGAAATCCATAAATATTCGCACAATCCCCTCAAATATATAGGCCATGATCATATTGTGCCTTCTTTTGAGCATGGAAGTGAATGTATACGCATAAACACATTAAGAACTAAGATACGAATGGCAGAAGTAAGTGCCTATACAATTTATGCAAAAGAAGAAAATATTTTAAGAAAAGATATACTTTACACACTCAATCGTCTTTCATCTGCAGTATATGTGCTTATGCTCTTTATTCTGAAAAAATAAGCAGGCATATACGTATTGAGATAAAGCTTGCCAATGAAAACATTATTTGCTATGTATTTAACATTAATTTGTTAAATTAAAGGAATACTATAGTGATAAAAGTTCTTATTGTTGATGATTCCGCCTTTATGAGAAGCACAATCAACAGAATGCTTTCTGCCCATCAAGAAATTGAAGTTGTGGGCCAAGCAAAAAACGGAAAAGAAGGCCTTGAGTTTGCTAAAAAACTTCGCCCTGACATAATCACATTAGACATTGAAATGCCTGTTATGAATGGGCTTGATATGCTTAAAGAGCTTATGCAAACCATGCCAACCCCTGTTCTAATGGTGAGTTCACTCACAACAGAAGGCGCCGAAGCCACCTTTAAAGCTCTTGACCTTGGTGCCCTTGACTTCATCCCAAAATACACGGATGATTCATTTTCAACAAAAAAATTGCAAGAAGAATTATGTGAAAAAGTTCTTCACGTGAGCAGGCGTGCACGTTATATGCGCCATAAATTTGCTGAAGAAAAGAAAAATACTTTGCGCTCAAATTCTCTTAATCGCACAAATACGCAAAGCATACAAACAAGCACACAAAAGACAAGCTTGCAAGGGGCAAATCAAAGCTCTTTCCAAGCAAATTCAGCAAGTGCAAAAACCTCTTTTACTTCAACAAGTTCTTCCATTGAAAAAACCACAAGTTCTTTTTCAAGCACAAATGCAAAAGCATCAACTGAACCAAAGAAACTTTTTACAAAAGAAAGCATAGAAACAAAAAGCAGCACACAAAATGGTGAGCAAGCTTTATCCTTACCTATGCAAAGAGCAAAACGCTCTATCATAGGGATTGGCGTTTCAACAGGAGGCCCACCGGCCATACAAGAAGTATTGTCAAAACTTCCTCAAAACCTGCCTGCCGCAATTCTTATAGCACAACATATGCCTGCAAGTTTTACAAATCCATTTGCACAACGCCTTGATAAACTCTCTGAACTTCGCGTAAAAGAAGCTGAAGATGGTGAACAAGTACAAAACGGAACAGTATATATAGCTCCGGGTGGCCTGCATATGAGTGTGCAACAAAAAGGTGCTTTACCATTTATTAAAATTTCACCTGAACCACCCACTGAGATATACAAACCATCAGCCAATGTTTTATTTGACTCACTTTCACAGTACGGAGCAAAAGCACTAGGCATTATTATGACCGGCATGGGAAGCGACGGCTGCATAGGTTTAAAAACATTTAAAGAGAAAAAAGGCTTTATTATTGCACAAAATGAAGAAACTTGTGTTGTATATGGGATGCCAAAAGCCGTTATAGAAGAAGGAATTGCTGACCAAATCAAAAGTTTAGCCGAAATTCCCCAAGCCTTAATAAATGCTTTGTATAGCTAAATACTATACAAGATAAATGAGATTTAAATACAATAGGTACAAAAAAATGACTAGCTCAAAACAACAAGATCTTGACTTTCTTAAACCAAATCATGCTTTAGAAAAATCAAAACCTTCTCAGCCCAAAACACTTCCTTTGCTTAAAAGCCCCAAAAAAACTGGAGCTCCGCAATCTACTCTTAAAGGAAGCATGAAAAGCACCTATAAAGCACCTGAAAAAGAAAATACAGATTCTAAAAAACAAGCGGAAAACACTATAAAACCAGCTACTGAGACTAAAATTCAAAAAACAAGTCCACTGCCTAAAGAACCGCTTACAAATCCAACAGCAAAAACAAACCCCACAGCTTCAACACTTGGCAAAACCCAAAATCCTGCACAAAAAACAATTTCACCCCCACCCTCAAAACCTATTCCTCCAAAACCGACTCCTCCAAAACCGACTCCTCCAAAACCGACTCCCTCAAATTATACAAGCTTTACAAAAAATGAAACAAACCTTATTCCTGCAAAGGAAAGAATTTCTACCGATAAAGTAAAAGACAGTGCTCATGACGGACTAAAAGCTTGGTCAAGCAAAAATCCAAGCCCTCCAACAACGGCTGTGCAAAACCAAACTGCAAAAAGATTTGATAGCCCAACTGCTCGAAGCACTTCAAATACAAGTATACCTAAACCTACTGCCGCACCCCCAAAAACAAGCACAAGCAGCACAACTCCTCCCCCAAATCTAAAATTTACTTCCTCTTCAACCACAAAAGAAAAAGCAGTTCCTGTTAATGAATTGACAGACAAAGAATTCAACCTCTTGCGTGAATTTTTATATCAACAGAGCGGAATTTTTGTTACTGATTCTCGGAAATATCTTTTTGAAAACAGGCTTACACCAAGATTAAATGAATTTGGTATGTCTTCATTTTCTGAATACCATGATTACCTTAAATTTAAAGACTCCTCTAAAGTTGAGCTTAATAAGTTTTATGAAAAAATGACAACCAATGAAACTTCATTTTTCAGAAACGTCCCACAACTTGATACAGTAAGAGATGAAATTTTCAAGAAAATTATTGAAGAAAACAAAAGTACCAGAAAAATTCGCATATGGTCAGCAGGTTGTTCAAGCGGTGAAGAGCCTTATACTCTTGCAATCATGCTTTCAGAATTATTGAAAGAGCAAATAAGTGGCTGGAATATAAAAATAACTGCTAACGATCTTTCACCTGCCATGCTAAAGATTGCTCAGGAAGCAGCTTATGGTGAATATGCGCTCAGAACCACGCCCAAAGAATATATAGATAAATATTTCACGCAAAAAGATAGCCTTTTCCACATAAAACCCTCTTTGAAAAAGCTTATACAATTCGGGCAAATAAATCTTAATGACAAGGCACAGACTTCTAAGGTTGAGAAATCTCAAGTTATTTTTTGCAGAAATGTAATTATCTATTTCGATGATGATGTGCGTGAAAATGTGATTTCAGCTTTCCATAATAACTTACTTGATGATGGCAAGCTTATTATTGGCCACTCTGAAACCTTGCAAAACATTTCAACTCGATTCAATATTACCTATCACAAAGGCACAAGTATTTATCATAAAATTTAGAAAGTACTCCACTGATTTTAAAAATTAAGGCTCGACAAAGCATATGCTAAATCGAGCCTTTTTTAAGTTAATAACAACTTAAACTCAAAATTTATAAAACATCAAGCCGCTTCCTTA
>CAYJHJ010000045.1:0-10596 GCA_964370095.1 uncultured Desulfovibrionaceae bacterium
AGATAATATGTACAAATTGAGTATGCCAGTTAATATAAATTGTCAATCACAATTTACCCGTCTACAAAAGCAAAACAAGCATTTTCAGCCCTCTTTTCACTTTCTCATTCTATAGTGATATAGCATAGCTCAATTTTTTAAAATATTGACAATACTGCATTTATTGTTTTATTAATCAAATAAAGAACAAAATGAATATATTATATGATATAATGACTGTTCTTTTTGTATTTTGATTTATATAAAGCACAATTTAAATTATAAATATTTTGGAGGACTTATGGACATGAAAGAAATCAGAACAAGGGCTAAAGAACTTTTTAAAGGCTCTTGCAGGGTTTGCAAGTTTTGTGATGGAAAAGCCTGCATAGGTGAAACCCCTGGCATGGGAGGCTGCGGAACAGCAAGTTCTTTCCATAATAATTATAATGCGTTAAAAAATGTGCGTTTAAATCTACGCCTTATCCATGAAGCGAAGCAACCCGACATTTCAACTTCGCTTTTGGGTTATAATTTAGCATTACCGCTTTTAATTGCTCCAATAGGCGGCATTTCATATAATATGCAAAGTGCTATTACAGAAGATGAATACACAAATGCTGTTATTATGGGTGCAAAAGAGTGCCAAATCATGGGCTGTACAGGTGATGGAGTGCCCGATATCATTCACGAATCTGGATTTAATGCCATAAAAAGTGCAAAAGGTTACGGAATTCCATTTATAAAACCTTGGGATAGTGATGAATTTAACCAAAAATTTGAAAAAGCTCTGACTACAGATTGTTCTGTTATCGGTATGGATATTGATGCGGCAGGGCTTATCACCTTAGCCTTACAAGGGAGGCCTGTTTCACCCAAATCATTGAAAGAACTTACTAAAATTGTTGATATGGTGCATGCTAAAGGCAAAAAATTTATATTAAAAGGACTTATGACAGTTGAAGATGCAAAAAATGCAGTTTTAGCAGGCTGTGATGCCATTGTTGTTTCAAATCATGGCGGCAGGGTTCTAGATCATACACCCGGCACAGCAGAAGTTTTGCCATTTATAGCAAAAGAAGTTAAAGGCAAAACCACAATAATTGTTGACGGTGCTGTTCGTGATGGCTTTGATATTCTTAAAATGCTAGCTCTAGGAGCAGATGCTGTAATGATAGGAAGACCATATTGCACAGCTGCTATCGGAGGTTTCAAAGAAGGTGTTATAACTTATACAAATCAATTAAAAGGGCAGCTCACTCAAGCCATGGTGCTTACAGGCTCGCAAAGCATTGCTGATATTAATTCTGACATCATCTGTTAATTTTTTATCAACTAAAGAGACTTTTATTTAAATTTAAGTGTCAAAGCCTGCTGTGTGGAAGTGTTTACTTTTGCACAGCTTTTTACGCATGCCCCGCAATTTATGCAGGCATCACTCTCGTCTTCTTTTTTCTCTAAAGTCCTTGGGTTGATGTTCAATGAACAAGCGTCAGCACAAGGGCTTTTGCCTTTGCAAGTGCAATGCACGCCTTTCCAATCTATACGCATTGAAGAAAGCGGATTTTTTGAAGATCGCCCTAAACGGGCTGATAACATAAGCAATAAAGCTTGCGGGCAAAGGTAAGAGCACCATATGCGTTTTTTAAAAATAAATTCTAAAACAAGCAATAAAATTAGTGGAATAAATATAAAAACTAGCAAAGAATAAGACGAAGCAAGGCTTGCACTTTCAAGCACTTCCTGAGAGGGCGAATTCAAAGCACTTGTTGCACTTGAAACAATGCTCATACCCGATAATGCTAGACGCCAAAATTCTTGCGGTGCCAATGAAATGAGGCCGGGGGCAGAAAGCTGATTCAAAAAAGGAACACCAAAGAAAATTCCAAGGCATAAAGCAAGAAACACAAGTAATATACGCCATTTCCATGGTGTTATCTTTATTTTGATATTTTCTTTTTTTGCATAAAAATTCCATACAAGCTCTGACAAAAAGCCATAAGGGCAAATCCAAGAACAGAAAATTCGCCCTAAGAAAAAGGCAAGTATAAGGCTGAATAAACCTCCAAAAATAAGTTTTCCAATTGGCCAAAAGCCAAAGAAAAGTCCTTGTAATAAAACTTGAACCCCTATGAGAGGATCGGCAAAAGGAATGCCAAAAATATGCCAAGAATAGAAATTTCCGCGTATATTGACAAAACCATAGAATTGAAAAAATGGTAAGAAAAGCACAACAAGCAATATTAATGCTTGAATATATTTTCTTAAAGAAATAAATTTAGGGGATATTTGCATTATTTTTTACCCCCATTTCTTTTTTTGGGTGAAGGAAGAAGCTCCAAAGCACCTAAAGGAGGCAAGGGCTTTTCTTGTTCTTCTTCATCTGCATTTTTAGAATAATTTGGGAAAGGCATTGTTTTTATTGCTTTTACAGGGCATACATAAGAGCATACTCCGCAACCCACGCAAGCCTCCGTTGGGCTTGGAATAAAGCCCATGTCAAGCACAATAGCTTCACCACGCAAAGGGCAACGATCATAACAGGTTGAACACATAATTCCGCCATTGAAATTATGGCATTTTTCTTTAATAATGTAGGCTTGACCCATATTTGCTTTATGCGTATCCGTGCAAGTTTTATCTAAAGCCCCTGATGGGCACACAGGCGGGCATTTCATGCAAAGATAACAAGGCACTGTTTCAGGCACAATTTTAGGGCTATGCCTATTTATACCAAACCCTTCATGGAAGCGCAAAGATCTGTAAGGGCAAACAGCAATACATTGGCCACACTGAATGCAAAGAGCAAGAAATTCTTCTTCACTTTTTGCGCCCGGGGGGCGAAGTAGGGGCTTTCTCATCTCCCCTCCAATTATGTTTGTTTAAGCTTTGAAATATGTTCAGGACAAGGAATAGTGCCTTCTCTTTCAATATCATCTTCATAATTGATATAGGCAATATCTACAGCCAGAACGTTGTCAATCTCTTTAAAATTTTTAATAATATCTTGAATTTTATCAGCATTAGCTTCTAAAACAGCTACCAAGCGGGTTGGATCGTGGCTTATTTGTACTTCAGCTATCTCTTGATGAGCAGAAACTTTTTCAAGAACAATTTCACTTGTACCAGGCAAAGTGGTTATTACAAGACTTGTTATTGCCATAAAACCTCACATTCTGTACAGAGGCAAAGTGGAGGATCTTGCTTTGCCTCTGTACCATTAGAATCTATGCCTTACGTATTCTTGCCGAACATATTTTATATTCAGGCTCAAAGGAGGCGGGGTCGAGGGCATCGGTCAACAGTTTATTCACTAATTGATTAGGATCAAAAAATGGCAAAGCAATAAGACCCGGGCGGCACACATCACTCACACGTGCAGGGAAAGTCATGCTATCACGGCGAGTTTCAACCACAACATTATCATTATGCTTAATACCATGTTTTTCAGCATCTATGGGGTTAATTTCCACAAATGCAATAGGATTTGCTTTTTGTAATTCAGGCACTTTTCCTGTCATGGTTACTGTATGCCAATGATCGATAACACGCATTGTTGTGAGGAAGAACGGATATTCTGCATCAGGTTCTTCAGCTGCACCTTTATGCGGGCGCATCCAAATAACAGCTCTTCCGTCAGGTTTACCATAGAAGAACATGCGGTTAGGATGATCTTTTGGCACGAATGGATCATCGCCACGCACATAACGCATATAAGTGCCTGGGTGTTTTTCATCCGGGCAAGGCCAAATGATGCCTGATTCTTTACGTAAACGATCGCGAGTCATGCCATAGAAGTCATAAGTGCTTCCTCTGGCTATTGTACGCCATTCATTCCATACATCTTCAGCATTTTTGAAAGGCAAGAGCTTAGGGTCAACCCCTGCTCGCTTTCCAAATTCCACAAGGGTTTCCACAGTTGGGCGGCAACCTTCAGGCGGTTCAACAGCTTTTTCGATAAGTGAATAACGACGTTCTGCGCAGCCATACACACCATCACGCTCACACCAAAAAGCAGGTGCAAGCACAAGATCTGCATATTGCAAGGTTATGGCATCAGGAAAAGCTTCAATGCAAACAATAAAACTGTCAGGGTTTGACATGGCTTTGTGCATTTTATTCAGATTAGGCAAAGTATGTGCAGGATTTGTTTCACAAATAAGCAAAGCCTTCACATCGCCACGCCCAAGTGCTTCAAATAAAGCCACTGTATGATAGCCATTTTTAGGGTTGATGGTGCCCGGTTCTAGGTTCCAAAGCTGTTCCATTTCTTCCCTATGTTTTGGGTTAGTTACAGCACGGCCTGCAGGCAATAAGTGGGATAAAGCACCGCCATCACGCACGCCACCACATGCATTTGGCTGGCCTGTGAGTGAAAATGAAGTTGCCCCTTTTCTGCCTATATGCCCTGTGAGTAAGTGCAAGTTATGTATGCAGTTATTTGCAAAAACACCTTGAACACGCTGGTTTATTCCCATGCACCACATTGACATTGTTGCGGCTGATTCAGCAAATAAACGCCCTGCCGTATAAATATCTTCCACAGGAACATCGCATATTATTGCTGCCTTTTCAGGTGTATAGTTTTCTTCTAAGAATAATTTATAATTCTCAAAATCTGATGGTTTTCCATCAGGGCCCATAAAGTTTACATAACGCCCTATAAAGCGTGGGTCATCAAGCTCTTCATGGATAATAACCCATGCCATTGCATGCATGAGGGCAATATCTGTGCCCGGTTTAAAGGCAATGTGCAAATCTGCAATACGTGAAGTATTTGTTGTTCTTGGGTCAGCCACAATAATTTTAATATCAGGCTGAGATTGCTTTCGCCTTGCAATACGCCTAAAGAGCACGGGATGAGCTTCTGAGGTGTTTGAGCCAATAATAAAGAAGCAAGAAGCTGCATCAATATCATTATATGTGCCCATAGGTTCGTCTTTTCCAAAGGTGGTAAGGTATCCACCAACAGCAGAAGCCATGCAAAGACGAGGGTTGCCATCCACATTATTTGTTCTAAAACCTGCTTTGAACAATTTATTTGCAACATAAGTTTCTTCGGTTAAACATTGCCCCGAACCATACCAAGCAACAGAATTTGGCCCATAAGTATCAATGGCTGAACGGAATTTTTCTGCCATTAAATCAAGGGCTTCGTCCCATGAAATAGGTTCAAGTGGACCATTTTTTTCCCTTCTTAGCATTGGGCTTGTTACTCTGTCTTTAGAATTTAAAACAGGAATAAGCATTGCACCCTTCAGGCAAAGTAAACCTTGGTTATGGTTGTTAGGATCACCTTTAATACTTATAGCTTTTCCATTTTTCACGCCCACAAGCACACCACAACCGGTTCCGCAATAGCGGCATACACCCTTGACCCATTTATCGGGGGCATTTGGATCTTCCACTGCAGCAAAAGCTTTTGAGGCATTAGAGAGGCCCGGAATGGTGGCTATTGCAGTAGAAAGAGCCAGCCCGCGTAAAAATTCACGTCTTGATGATATATTGCTCATACTAATTCTCCTCACTCAAAGTCGTCTTGGTTGTAGCTTGACGGTAGGAATAAGCATCGCCATGAATGGGGCTTTGGTGTTGAAGATGACAAGTCGCACAGTCATCACGTTTCCCAAATTTTGCTTCCATAACATCAATGGCAGGTGCATGGCAACTTTCACAAACTGAAACAGCAGGTGTTGCCGTAAATGGTAATGAACCTTTACCATCAGGTTGCCCGTGGCAGGTTTGACAACGAACCAAGGTTACACCGTGTTTACTTTCATACCACTCTTGTGCCACTTTTGGGGTTGTTTTGACATGGCAGCCATAACAGTCGCCCACCATGGCTGTGGGAGGGTCTAAATGTTTTGCGGCTTCACACTTAACAGGGGGGAAAGCCCACGCTATATAAGCAAAATAGCCGCCAGCCAACAATACTAAAACTATAACAATAGCAACATATGGTTTGCGTAAATATGACATCATTCTTGTGTCTCCTTAAGTTTAGCATTTTCTTTGAGCTTAGCAAGAAATTCTGCATTTTTCGGTATGCGTTGATCAAAAACCGGAAGATGAGCCATATTGGTATGGCAACCGGCACAGCCACTACGTGTTTGACCGTTTTTACCTAAATATGAATCATGAGCAAGTTGCCCTTCAATAGAAATAGGGCCGTCGTTTTTTGCATTACGCTCTAAATCTTCGTGGCAAGCAAGGCAATTACTGTCATCAGTAAAACGGCGAGCAGTAATCTGCATTTTTGCTCGGTCAAGGTCATAGGTTTCTTTGGTATAGTGGGCCCAAATATCGCCCACACCTAAATAGCTTTTTACAGCCAACATTCTCACAATATTTCCACCCGGGATATGGCATTGTGAACAGCCAATAGGATTGCCATCTGCATCTTTGGCATGGGAAGATGCCAATAATTCTTCTTGATAAACTTCCATTTCATGGCATGACATGCAAAATTCTGTTGTTGAAGTATGCACAGTTACAGCACTTGTTATCAATATGAAGATACAAATTACAAGAGCACCAACCCAGATGCGTTTGCTTTTAAGCATAGATTCTCCTTAATTTACTGGGTTTAGTTGAGTTTTAAAAGTCCGCACCAAAATCCACTTAAAACCTTTTAATGCTGACAATTACCTCCATTTGTTACAAGTTTTGCCATTTAGACGAATAAGTCCGTGTTTATTCAAAATTTTTTATTTAAGTCCATAAATATTAAATAAAAATTTATAATTGTTATCACGTTATAAAAGGACTTATTCTTTGTCAATAGGGTTAATCACAAAATAGATATTTTATTTTAAAATAAAAAGAAAAGAACTCATTCAACAATAAAAAAGGTATTTACGTTATAAATTGCATATAGAATAATTTGACAAAAACTTTTCATTCTGCTACATATCTAATTACTATATATTTTTTTACTCTATGGGAGGTATGATGTTTACATTTCTATTTTCATGTGCCTTACTTGTTTTTGGTTACTTTGTTTATAGCAAATTTGTTGCAAACATTTTTGGTGTAGATGGTAACAGACCGGTGCCTTCACAAACAAGTGCTGATGGCTTTGACTTTGTTGAGCTTCCTACTTGGAAGTCTTTTCTTATTCAATTCCTCAACATTGCAGGAACAGGCCCAATCTTTGGTGCTATTGCCGGTGCTATGTGGGGAGCAAATGCCTTTTTATGGATTGCTTTTGGTTGTGTTTTTGCAGGTGCCGTGCATGACTATTTAGTTGGTATGATGTCAGTGCGTTCCAATGGTACAACAGTTGCCGAATTGGTTGGGCAAAACATCAACGGTTTTGCAAAGCAAGTTATGATCGTTCTTTCAGGTGTGTTGCTTTTATTGGTTGGTGTTGTGTTTATTGCTTCGCCCTCTGATATTCTTGCAAACTTGACTGGCGTGAACAGATGGGTTTTTGTTGGCATTATTTTAGTATACTACCTCTTGGCAACAGTATTGCCTGTTGATAAAATCATCGGTAGAATTTACCCTATTTTCGGTATTGCACTTTTAGTAATGGCAGCCGGTATTGTGGGTGGTTTGGTTTTCACAGGCTTATTTACTCAAATTCCTGAATTTGACTTCTCAAACCCACACGTTGCTTCAAAATCAATCTTCCCATATTTGTTTATCTCAATTGCTTGTGGTGCTATTTCAGGCTTCCACGCAACACAATCACCGATTATTGCAAGATGTATCAAATCTGAAACCGAAGGCCGTAGAGTATTTTATGGTGCAATGATTACCGAAGGTTTTGTTGCTCTTATTTGGGCTGCTGCAGCCATGACTTTCTTTGGTGGGCTTGAAGGCCTTGCAGGTGCAGGCTCTGCCCCTGTTGTTGTAAATAAAGTTTCTATGGGTCTTATGGGCAATATCGGTATGATTCTTGCTGTTTTAGGTGTTGTTGCTTGTCCAATCACTTCTGGTGATACAGCTTTTAGAGCACTTCGTCTTACTATTGCAGATGCTTTGAAAATCGATCAAAAGAAAAATATTAACAGATATATAATTGTTGTGCCTGTTTTTGCTATTGCTGCTGCACTTTTATTCATTGACTTTGCTATTATCTGGAGATATTTCTCTTGGTCAAACCAAACACTAGCGACTTTCGCACTTTGGGCAGCTGCCGCTTACCTCAAAAGACACGGTAGAAGCTATATTGTTGCTTTAATTCCTGCTATGTTTATGACAGTTGTTGTTACTTCTTACATCTTGGTTGCTCCTGAAGGTTTCTATAGCCTCATGACTTCATTTGTAGATCTTCATACAGCTGAAATGCTTGGCACAGGCGTTGGTATTGCACTTGCTATTGTTTTGGCTATTTTATTCAACCTTAGAATAAAAGGCCCTAACCTTCAAGGTGATGCTGCATAAGAATTGACTCTTTATAAGATTTACTTCTTTACTAAATAATAAAACCGCCTCTTTTGGGGCGGTTTTTTTATGCTTTTGATAAACAAATAAAGTTCAAATAATACATTTTTTTATTTTTTACTGTGTGTACTTTGGGTTCACTGAAACCATAAAACTTAAAGCAATACAAACAAGTAAAAAGGCTATAAAAATAAGATAAGCTAAATCATAACCTGCTGTCATATAGTTTGAAAACCCTATGATAGCATAACCAAATGACTTTAAAAACACAAAAGTAGAAACAAATCTATAATAAAAAATAAAATTCTCACTTCCAAAATAAAAAGCTGTTGTTGCAGGCATAAGCACCCATGCACCGCCGCTTGTTAAGCCAAAACAAAAAGAAAAAAGAAAAAGTGTTGGCAAAGAAGGCGGAATAAAAATCAAAAGCAGTGAACACAAATTTGCAATCAATAAAACCCTTGTAACTTTTACAGGATTATATTTATCAGCAGCTTTTCCCCAAACATATTTTGCAACCACTAAAAAAGCAGCAGTTAAGCAGGAAAAAAACATAGCCTGATAAGAATCAAGCCCAACATCACTCATACGCGGCTTAAGCTGGCTGACTATTGAAGAACTTACCATAAGTGTTAGCCCAAATAAAAATGCAAGATAATATGCCTCTTTAGATTTAAGAACAATCGCCCATGGCACATTTTCAACTTCTTGCACAGGCATGCAATCTTCACCTTTACAATCATCTGCAAAAAGCCCCATTTCAGAAGGCGTATCTTTCACCATAAACCAACAAATAGGCACAAAAGCCAAGATAAAGCAAGCATAACCAAGCCAAGCTGTGCTCACATCAAATCTGTTGATAAACAGAAGCAAAATAAAGGGCATTACTGCTCCTGACAATGAAATACCCGTATTTGCAAGCCCAAAAGCCCTGCCCCTAAACTTAACAAACCAATTATTTACAAGCATATTTGCAATTGGGCCACCAAAGCATTGCCCGCTTACCCAAGCAAGGGTATAAAAAATATAGAAAAGATAAAGTTCTTTAGTCAAAGCTAAAACAATAAAGGAAATACCCCCAACAAAAGCACCAAAGCTCATGAGAAATCTAATGCTTGTTCTTTGCACAAACCAAGCCCATACAGGAATTGATAAGGCTCCAAGCAGTGATGCCACTGACATCCCAAGGCTTATGCTTGCACGAGTCCAACCACGTTCAGACACAAGCGGATCAAGAAAGGCATTCATCATAAAGATAATGGAACCTTGTAGGATAAAATTCCCTACAAGCCCTAAAAGTGCAAGCTTCCAACCATAAAACATATTTAAGCCTTTCTTATAAGTTGTATTTATTTAAATAATTTTTTTTATACTATAAAAACTTTATAAAAGTCAATTTATACTTTTCAAAACAGTTGACCAATAATTAAATTTACAATAATATTAATATATAGTTTACAAAACATTTAAACATAAAAGGAAATCTTATGAAAAATATATTTGATACATTAAAAAGTGGCAACTTCAGCGACATTGGAAACACTATAAATTCTGCTTTAGGCAATGTTACAGGGCAAAATCAACAAGCTAATACAGCTCAAGCAAGTAATCAAAGCTCTGCCTTAGGTGGAATAGGTGGGCTTGTTGGCTCTGCTGCTGTTGGTGGCTTGCTTGGTGCTCTTTTCACAGGAAAAAAAGCAAAAAAAATGGCAAAAGGAGCTTTGACTGTTGGTGGCACAGCTGCTGTTGGTGCACTTGCCTGGACATTTTATCAAAAATGGTCTCAATCAAATGCGCAAAACCAAGAAACGCAAGCAAATTCCTATCAAACACAAAACGCTCCACAAGCCCCACAAAAAGCACTTCCACCTGCTGATGATACTGCTCTTTTGCTTTTAGAAGCTATGATTTATGCAGCTCGTGCTGATGGCCACATAGACGAAGAAGAAGAAAAAAATATTCACAATGCTGTTGCTGCACTTTTTCCAAGCCAAGAAATGGTGCACATCATAGATGGCATGATAAAAAAACCCATTGACCCTACTCATTTGGCATCAAGAGTGCAAAACAAAGAAGAAGCCTACGATTTATATAGGCTTTCTTGTGCAGCAATTGATATAGATTCTTTTATGGAGCGCTCATACCTTGACGGGCTTGCCAGTGCTTTGAAACTTGATGAAAATGTGAAAAAACAGATTGAAGAAGAAGCAGCTGCTTTGTAGTAAA
>CAYJHJ010000045.1:10606-12861 GCA_964370095.1 uncultured Desulfovibrionaceae bacterium
GACATTAATTTTTTTGCTTTAGAAGTAATCTATTATTGCTTTGGCTTATTATTTATTATTAATTTTATCCAAAAGCATCTGATTTATTTTATCATAAAAAAAGGAAAAGCTTATGCCAAGCGACAAAAAGCTATACATCAAAGCACACGCCTTAACAATTAGAAAGCATAGTCTAAAATCATATAAACTTCTTGTTATTCTTTTTTTTGTTTTATTTCTTTTTTTTCTTAATGGAAGCACTAACAATTTATTTTCTGCAACAAGTGAACTAATGCCTGTTGAAGCAGAATCTGCCCCTGTTTCAAAACAATCGCATGAAAATATAGATGTTACTGAAATAAAAAAAAACATTGATGAATTATTAGAAAGCGATAAATATCAAGAAGCGTATGCACTTGCAATGGAAGCAGCAAGCAGCGGCAACCCTGAACTTCAAAGTATTGCTTCTTTGTTTTATTTTCAAGGGTGGGGAGTTGAGAAAGACTATACTCAAAGCGTATATTGGGAACTCAAAGCTGCTGAACAGGGCTATGCCGAAGCACAAAGCAATCTTGGTTGGCATTACATCAATGGTGTTGGGGTTGAGCAAGATTTAGCAAAATCATACGAATGGTATTTAAAAGCGGCTGAACAGGGATATGCTGAAGCAGAACTTTATATAGGCCGTTTTTATGCCACAGGCACAATAGTTGAAAAAAACCATCAAAGCGCTCTTCAATGGTATTTAAAATCAGCTGAACAAAATTATGCTGATGCACAGTATAATATCGGCTATGCCTATGAATATGGCGAAGGAGTGGAAAAAAATTTTGCTCTTGCAGCTGAATGGTATGCAAAAGCAGCTGAGCAAGATCACACAAATGCACAAAATAATTTAGCTTGGCTTTACAATAAAGGCAGAGGTGTAGAGCTTGATTATGAAAAAGCAGCTGAACTCTATCTAAAAGCTTCGGCAAAAGATCATATTTATTCGCAAAACAGCCTTGCTATCCTATATGAAACAGGAGAAGGGGTTGAATTTAATCTTGATGAAGCTGCAAGATGGTATAAAAAATCTGCTGAACTTGGAAATGAGAATGCACAAAAAAATCTCAATAACTTATATAATAGAGGTTATGCACCTGACAGAGAAAAAACTCCCCCTGAATTGAGCACTTTAAAGTGGCATAAAATTATGGTGAGTTCACTTGCCTTTTCACCTGATGGCAAATATGCTTTGGCAGGAGCCGGTGATCACTCTTTACAAATCTGGGATTTACAGGCAAATAAAAGGATACTCTTATTTAGTCCGCATAAAAATATGCTTTCTACAGTGCATTTTCTGCCGGATAGCCAGCACTTTATCACAGCTGCATACAAAGACTCTGTTCCTATAATTTGGGATTTACAAGGAAATGAAGTGCATAAACTTAAAGGGCACTCAGGTGAAATTATTGAAAGTATTATCTCACCTGATAATAAATATATTATAACCTCTTCAAGCGATGACACTGCAATAGTGTGGGAAATAAGCACTGGCAAAGCTGTTACCACATTAGCTGGGCATGCTGGAAATGTGAACACACTTGCTTTTTCTGATGACGGCAAATATCTTGCTACAGGATCTTTTGGAGAAATTATTGTTTGGGATTTTAATAGCAAAAAAGTGCATAAATATTTAACAGGAAGATTTGATAGAGTTCATACTATCAAGTTCTCAAAAAATGGAAAACTTATTTTTGCAGACGTTTTAGATAATGTATTAAGCACAAGCAATAATTCTGTAAATACAGTAAAAGTTTTGGATATTCAAACAGGCATGGAATTAAACTCAATAGATGCTTATCCATTAAGCGTAGGAAGTTTTATCCTTTCAGAAGATGATCGCTCTTTTATTGCAAGTATTATTGGCAGTGATGGCACTTCGCTAATTCTTTACAACGCAACAACAGGGGAAAAAATAAAAACCTTGGGGAAATCTTCTGTTTATGAAGGGCATCTAAATTTTATAGAAGACAGTAATTACTTTATCACAAGCGTAGGAAATGATATAATTATTCGTGATGCAACAACAGGCGATAGAATAAACACACTTAAAGGCCACACTGCCTCTATAAGCTCACTTGCTATTTCTTCAGATGCAAAGTATATCTTAAGCGGTTCTTATGATAACACAGCTATCCTATGGGATGCAGACATAGCAATTAATAAATAAAAACAATATTTTACAAGTATAGTACAATACCCAAAGGTCAGATATGAAAAATATTACTGCT
>CAYJHJ010000045.1:12871-17250 GCA_964370095.1 uncultured Desulfovibrionaceae bacterium
CCACATATAATTCTGAGCGCTCACTTGATGAATGTCTTGCATCATTACATTTTTGCGATGACATTTTAGTTGTTGATTCTTATAGCACTGATTCAACTGAAGAAATTTGCAAAAAACACAAAGCAAGGTTTATTCAAAATCCTTTTATCCGCCTTGAAGAGCAATTTCTTTTTGCTTTACAGCACGTTGAAAACGAGTGGGTGATTATTTTAGATTCAGATGAAATCGCTTCTAAAGAATTGCAAAAGTCTATTTTAGAATTTTTTAATACAACACAAGATGGAAGTGCAAAAAATGATGCCTTTTCAGGTGTATACATGCCAAGACGTTCATACTTCTTTCATCAGTTTATGAAACACTCTGACGCCTACCCCGATTTATTGATGCGACTTTTTAAAAAAAATGAGCTTATTATTACCTCTTCAGGTGTTCATCAAGTGCTTTCTACAAAAGGCAAAACAACAAAAATTATTGGTGATATTATTCATTATCCTTACTCTTCTTTTTCACATTATGTTAAAAAGCTAAATGCTTATGCAGAGTATGGTGCAAAAGAAAAAACAGAGAAAGGTCAAAAATTCTCTCTTTCACGAGCCATCTTTCATGCATTTTGGGGGTTTTTACGCTTATATATTTTCAAAAACGGCTTCCTAGATGGAAAAGCCGGCTTTATAATGGCAACCCATCATGCTTTTTATGTATATATGAAGTATATAAGAATAGGTGAAAACCAGGATACTTTTGGGCTTTCAAACGACAAACATTTATAAATATCATTATTTTTGACAATTTTAAATATTTTGTTGCTAAATTAAGGAATCTGCTATAAAATAAAACTAATATTATGCTTTGCTCCACGTACAATAAAAATTATGCAAATTACATTTATAAATAATATAGTTTAGCTTAATTTATCTACGATTTACAGTCTTGTTGTTGGAGAATGGAGACTTTTTATGTCAGCAGACACTAATTTAATTACACTTGAGCATGTGCAAGAAATACTGTCAATAACAAAAATAGGTGTTTTTATTTGGAATTTAGAAACAGATCATGTTATTTACAGTAAAGAATGGGCAGAGATTGTAGGCTATGAACTTGAAGATCTTGAAGCTCATGTTTCCACATGGGAAAAAATGCTCTTTCCAGAGGATTTAAAAATAGCGGAAAAAAGTATTGAAAAATATCTTGCGGGTGAACTACCTCAGTATGAAGCTGAGTTTAGAATGATCAAAAAAGACGGTTCTGTTATTTGGGGGCATGATAAAGGTAAAGTAACGCAATATACAGAAGACGGTAAACCTCTTATTCTTTGTGGTGTTTTGCAAGACATTACAAATATCAAAATAACTGAAGAATTGTTAAGAGAAAGCACTGATATTTTAAATCTTGCTATTGAAGTTGCCGAGTTTGGCACATGGGATTGGGATTTAAAAAAAGACATTATCACATATAATGATGAATATCTTAAAATGCTTGGTTACACACAAGATGAAATCAATGGTTCTTTGGCTGAATGGGAAAACATGAACCACCCGGAAGATCTTGTTTTAGTTACAGAATTATTAGATGACTTTACCAGCGGAAAAAGAGAAAATTATGAATGTGAAATACGCATGCGCCATAAAGATGGGCACTATATCTGGACCAGAGATGTTGGAAGAATTATAAGTAAAGATGAAAATGGAATTGCCACCCGAGTGATAGGTGGGCATTTAAATATTGATAGTTTAAAAAAATCGCAAGCTCAATTAGAGGAAACCCTCTACGAGCTTGAAAACCATCAAATCCACTTAGAAAGTGAAATTGACCTAAGAACAAAAACTTTACTTGAGCAAGATAAATTATTGATTGCGGTTAATAATATCTCACAAAAACTACTTGCTGTGCATAAGGCAGAAAATTTTGATGCTGTTCTTATAGAATCTTTAAAAAATCTTACATTTGCCTTTGACACCTCAGAATTTACTTTGTGGCGTTATTTACAAGTTGAAAATCAAGAATTTTTTTGTACAACCCACTTATATAGAAAAGAAACAGATGAAAAAATAATTTTTGATGTTGAAAACATACAAGAATACATCAAAAATTTATTAAATAATGATGATGATTTTATTATCCATACCAAAGAAGATAATAATGTTGTTGTGAATTACTCAAGAGTTCCTGCTGAATTGCGCAAAGTTTTTGAAAGTCAAAAATCAACAATCAACTTAATGTCTGCCATAAATGATTTGTGGAATAAAGAGGTTAAAGAAAATATAGAAAATAGCGAAAGCAGCATTGTAGTTCCTGTATATTTATATGATGATATTTTTGGCATTATCTCAACCGGAAGTGTTTCCGAAGATATCAAATACACCGAAACCCACGAAAACATGCTTGATATATGCGGCAAACTTTTTGCCAATGCACAAAGAAAACATGAAATGAACGAGCAACTTCGCTCTGCTCATGAAGAAGCTTTGCTTAGCTCAAAAGCAAAAAGTAATTTTTTGGCAAACATGAGCCATGAAATACGCACACCATTAAATGCAATTTTAGGTATGTCTGAAATTGTTTTAAGGGAGAGTAAAGGCAGAAATGTTGAAGAATATGCTGTTGAAATAAAAAAAGCCAGTGAAAACTTATTGATTATTATCAATGATATATTAGATATCTCAAAAATTGAATCCGGCAAACTTGAAATAATAGAAGCTGAATACAGCATAAGCTCTTTAATAAGTGATATCATAAGCATATCAAAAATGAGATTGGAAGATAAGCCACTTCTATTCACAACATTTATACAATCAGATATTCCAAATATTCTTTATGGCGATGAAATAAGAATAAAACAAATACTTATAAATTTATTGAGCAATGCAATCAAATTCACAAGAGAGGGCAATATCAATTTAAGTGTAGAGTGCGAACAAAAAGATGGTAAGGTAGAACTTGTTCTTACTATTTCAGATACAGGTATGGGAATCAATAAAGAGGATTTGGAACGACTTTTCATGCAGTTTGAACGCGTAGACACAAAGAAAAACAGAAATATTGAAGGAACAGGGCTTGGCCTTGCAATAACAAAGCAATTATGCGAAATGATGAATGGTTCAATCTATGTGCAGAGTGAAGTGGGCATAGGATCTGTTTTCACAGCAAGAATTCCGCAACAATATATAGAAAATACTCCAATTGCAAATAAAACAGAAAACATGAAAGTGCTCATCTGTGAAACAAGAGATGTGTATGCCCAATCCTTCAAGCAAACTCTTGACGATTTGCACGCAATAAGCACTATTTGCACAAGCCCTGCAGAATTAGAATATCTTCTTTCAAATAAAGAATTTGATTATTTAATAACACATGCCGATCACATAAATACTGTAAAGAATATGTGCCAAGAAATAAATACAAATATTAATCTTGTTTTCACAACAAATCCAGGCGATTTAACTATTTATTTTAATGAAAACATTGTACCTTTGCCTATAAACTGCATACAACTGGCATATATATTTGGAAATGCAGACCTAGACATACAAGAAGAAAAAAGTGTGTATAGTTTTATAGCTCCATCAGCTAAGATCTTGGTTGTAGATGATAATAGAATAAACCTTGAAGTTGCAAAAGGTTTAATGGAACCTCTTCAAATGAATATTGAAACAGCATTAAATGGTGCAATAGCTCTTGAAATGATTCAAAAAAACAAATATGATTTAGTCTTTATGGATCATATGATGCCGGAAATGGATGGCATCGAAGCAACTGCAGAGATAAGAAAACTTGAAGAAAGCTATTATAAAAACTTACCCATAATAGCTTTAACTGCCAATGCACTTGTTGGTGCAAAAGAGCTTTTTGTGAAAGAAGGCATGAATGACTTTTTAGCTAAACCTATTGAGGTTGAAAAGCTCAATGAAATTTTACAAAAATGGTTGCCAAAAGAAAAACAAGAGTTAACCGATTCACATAAAATAAAAAATAACAATTCTATGATTTCAATCGAAGGAATTGACACTGATTTTGGAATTAAAGCTATAGGCGGAGAATTGAACGATTATTACGACGCTTTGAATAAATTTTTCAATTATGGCTTATATAAAATTGAAAAATTAAGCTCAATGAACCAAGAAAAAGATATCAATTCTTATAAAGTTGAGATTAATACTTTAAAACAAACTTTAGCAGCTATGGGTGCTTTTGATCTTTCACGTAAGGCAGAAAACTTAGAAGACGCTCTTGCAAAGCAAAACTGGAATTATTTTTTTGAACATACAAAAACTTTTATAGATTCTTTTGGCAAACTTCTATATACGATTAAAGAGCATTTAAGAAGTGCACAACAAGCAAATTAACGCCCTTTGCAAATCAAAGAAAAAAATAAATAATAC
>CAYJHJ010000046.1:0-16416 GCA_964370095.1 uncultured Desulfovibrionaceae bacterium
GTGGTACCCGGGGCCAGACTTGAACTGGCACGGTATTGCTACCGAGGGATTTTAAGTCCCTTGTGTCTACCTATTCCACCACCCGGGCACGAGACTCAAAAAACTCTTTCTTTGAGTCGGGAAATGATTTTTTAGCACTTCCCTTTAGACTTTGCAAGCTTTTTTTTCTATTTTTTTAATTTTTTTTTATTTTCTCTTCTTTACTAGTATTCATGGCTTTTTATAAATAAAGCATTAAAAACATATCAACATAAACTTGTCATTTTATAAACTTTGCATTAATATAGTTTCACAGAAAAAGAAAAGTGTAAAAAAAAGAGTTTAATATGCCCAAAATCAGAGCCGATCAGCTTCTTGTCAATCATGGCCTTGCTGAATCAAAAGAACAAGCAAAACGCCTTATTATGGCAGGGAAAGTTGCCATTATCCCCAATGGGAAAATAGATAATTATAAAAATGAAGATCTTGTTTTAGTGGCAAAGCCGGGGCATCCTTATCCCGATACCACACAATTATGCCTTACTGGGCAAGAGCGCTTTGTCAGCCGCGGAGCATACAAACTTTTAACCGCACTGGAATATTTCAAACTTGATGTAACAGATTATATTTGCCTTGATGCTGGTGCTTCAACAGGTGGTTTCACTGACTGTCTTTTGCAACACAACGCAAAAAAAGTCTATGCTGTTGATGTAGGAACTTTGCAATTACACGAAAAATTACGTGCTGATCCTCGTGTTATTTCAATGGAAAATACAAATATACGCCACGGGCAAAAAGATTTAATCCCCGAAGAATGTGATATCTTGGTTGCAGATGTTTCCTTTATTTCCCTCACACTTATCTTGCCTGCTTGCATGCAATGGCTGAAAAAAGATGCAAAAATTCTTGCTTTAATAAAACCGCAGTTTGAGGTTGAACCACACATGACAAAAAAAGGCATTGTGCGTGAGCAAGAATATATTGATTTTGCAATAGAAAAAGTGAAGAATTTTTGTGATGAAAATTTACCACTTAACTTTCATGGACTTGTGCCCTCTGCTATTAAAGGACCAAAGGGAAATCAAGAATATATAGCCTATTGGAGCAAAAATGCCTAACAAAAATAATATAATAAATGAAGTTCCAAAAAAAGTGCTCATCATAAAGCAAAGGCAATTAGGCGATGTGCTTATGGGAACAGCCGCTATTCAAGCCTTTAAAGAAGCTTTTCCTGAAGCTAGTATAGATTTTCTTACTGAAAAAAAATGCCTTCCCATAGTTGAACACAATCCGTATATCAACAATCTTTTTGTGATTGACAGAAAACAAGAAAATTCTTTTTCTAAGCAAATTGCTTTTTATAGGAATATTGCTAAAAATAATTATGACACTGTGATTGCCTTGCAAACCCTTCCGCGTGTGCTTTTGCAAGTTTTTTTTACAAAGGCAAAATATAAAGTTGGACCTTATTCAAAGGCTTATAAAAACCTCCTTTTTACGCATTTGACAAAAATTGAAAAAGATTATCCCGCTATTGAAAACATTGAGATATTAAAGCCTTTTGGCATTAAAAAGCCAAGTCTTATCACAGGAAAATTCTATCTTTCTGAAGAAGACAGAAAAATTGCAAAAAATATTCTCTCAGAAAATGGCTATAACTTTGAAAATGCTGATAATAAACTTATAATGATTGACTTGACGCATAAAGACTATAAAAGAGCTTATCCACCACATCATTATACTAAGCTTCTCAATCATATACATAAAGAAATTCCAAACTCTTTTTTTTATTTTCCTTGTGCACCGGGTGAAGAAGAGCAAGTTAAGGCCTGCACAAAAGAAATTATAGCAAAAGATCGTTTTATTATTCCTAAAAAGTCCCCAACTCTTTCACAATCAGCAGCAATTATGTCTATGTCAAATTATCATATAGGTGCTTGTTCATACCCTCGTCATCTAGCTGTTTCTTTTGATATTCCCTCCACAAGCCTCATTGGAATAAGCCATACAAATTGGGATTATAAAAGCGATAAACACTTAGTTGTTCGTGCAAACCGTGATTGCCAGCCCTGCAAAAATCATCGTGCCTGTAATAATCCTTTATGCATGACTGAGCTATACCCCGAACTTATTCAAGAAAGAATTGTTGAACATATAAAGAAATATGCTTAAATATTTGACATTTATAAAAGCCAAAACTATAATGTTAAAACAATTTAGAGATTAACCTTAAAACTATATATTAGGACTTTTTATGATTATCTTCCCAGCTGTTGACTTACAAAACGGCAAAGCCGTTCGCCTCAAGCAAGGCAAGGCAAATGAAAGCACATTCTACGGTGAAGCCCTTGATTTTGCACTAAAATGGCAAAATATGGGTGCAAAATATTTACATTTAATTGATTTAGATGGTGCTTTTGACGGCTATAGTGCCAATGCAAAAGCAGTGGAAGATATCTGCAAAGAGCTTACAATCCCTGTGCAATTAGGCGGTGGCATACGCTCAAAAGAACATGCCGGCTATTGGTTTGATAAAGGTGTTACACGTCTTATCATCGGCACAATGGCACTTGAAGAGCCTGAAAAATTTAAAGATTTATGCCAAAGCTTTCCCGGCAAAATTGGACTTTCACTTGATGCTTATAAGGGTGCTTTAAAAACTCGTGGTTGGGTTGGCGATTGCAATCTTACTTTAGAAGAAGTTCTTCCAAGGGTTGAAAAAGACGGTGCTTCTTTTCTTATCTATACTGACATTGAAAGAGACGGCATGCAAACAGGCTTTAACTATGAAGCTTTAGAAAAACTTGCCACATTGACCACTTTGCCATTTATTGCCGCTGGTGGCCTTGCAGATATGGAAGATGTTGAAAAAATTCATAATCTCACAAAAAAATCCACATGTATAGGTGCTATTACAGGAAGGGCAATCTATGAAGGCAGTTTAGATTTTGCCAAAGCACTAAGCTTTATTGAGAAAAATTAAAAGTTGTTTTAACGCTTTTTAATCCTTATTAAATCTCATTCAAAATAATTTTTTTCAAACTTTCTTACTTAAAGATTTATTGCACAAAGTCAAAAAGTTTTTTTTGAAATCTTTTTCATTATATTTCAATATATTACACCAAAGCCCTTTATCTTGTGTTTTATTTCCTATGTCTTGACTATTTATGAAAAAAATTATAATATATTCGTAAGTGTTATTTTTTTTATAAACTTTTTATCAAATGGAGGCAATATGAGTCTCTCACGTCGAGATTTCGTAAAGCTATGCACAGGAACAGTAGCAGGATATGGAGTATCCACAATGTTCCACCCAGCAGTGCATCAAGCATTGGCAGAAACCTTAACAGGTGAACGCCCACCCGTATTTTGGATTCAAGGTGCAGGTTGTACAGGTTGTTCTGTAACTATTCTCAATAGCACACATCCTGCTATTGCTGATGTGTTATTGAAAGTAATCAGCTTAGAATACCACCCAACCATTATGGCCGGTGATGGTGCTCCTGCAGTTGAATACATGCTTAAAATGGCTGCACAAAACAAAGGCAAATACTTTGTTGTTGTTGAAGGTGCCATTCCTGTTGCCGAAGAAGGCAAATTCTGTATCGTGGCTGAAGCAAACCATAAAGAATATACTATGGTTGATATGCTCAAAGAACTTGCTCCTGATGCAGCAGCTATTTTGGCTGTTGGCACATGTGCATGTTTTGGTGGCGTTTCAGCTGCTGAAGGCACACAAACCCAATCCCTTGGCACAAGTGCATTCCTTCAAGAAGTTGGAATTGCAACTCCTGTAGTTAACATATCAGGCTGTCCTCCACATCCGGATTGGATTGTGGGAACTTTAGTTTTAGCTCTTGAAACCATTAAAAAAGAAGGTTTAGAGCAAGGCCTTGCAACTGTTGTTACTTTGCTTGACAGCGACGGGCGCCCAACTCCTTTCTATGGTGTAAACACACACGAAATGTGCCCACTTCTTCCACAGTTTGAAGAAGGAACAATGTCTTCAATTATCACCGATAAAGAAGGCTGCCGCTATGACTTGGGCTGTAAAGGCCCAATGGCTATGTGTGATTCAGCTACAAGACGCTGGAACGGTAAAGTAAACTGGTGTATTGAAAACGCGCTCTGCATCGGTTGTGTAGAATCTGATTTCCCAGATGGAAAATCACCATTCTATTACTAAAATTTAGTTAAATAATTATAACAGTTACTGTTATCAGGAGTTATTCTATGGCTGAACAAAAAACAATTCACATTGATCCTGTCACCAGAATCGAAGGCCACTTAAAGGCCGAAGTGGTTGTAGAAGACGGGAAAGTTGTTGATGCAAAACTAAGCGGCGGTATGTTCCGTGGCTTTGAACATCTACTTAAAGGACGCGACCCTCGTGATGCACCCCAACTTACACAACGTATCTGTGGTGTATGCCCGTCATCACACGCTGTTGCTTCTGCTACTGCAGTTGAAAGAGCTTGCGGCACAACACCTCCAACAAATGGGCGTGTTACACGTAATCTTATTCAAGCAGCTAACTATTTGCAATCACACATCTTACACTTCTATCACCTTGCAGGCCAAGATTTTATTCAAGGCCCTGACGCAGCACCTTTCGTGCCACGTTTTCAAGATGATGACCTTCGCTTAGATAAAGCAATCAACCAAGTTGGTGTTGATCAATATCTTGAAGCTTTGGAAGTTCGTAGAGTTTGCCATGAAATGGTTGCTTTGCTTGCAGGTCGTATGCCGCATTTACACGGCGTTGTTCCTGGCGGTGTTACACAAATTCCAACACAAGATCAAATCACTGAATATGCAGCTCGCTTTAAAGGCGTTCGCAAATTCGTTGAAGAAAAATACTTACCTGTTGTTTATACAGTAGGCTCAGCATACAAAGATCTTTTCTCAGTTGCACCAGGCACAAAAAACTGCTTGTCAGTTGGTGTTTTCCCACTTGATGATCAAGATAAAGAACACTATTTCCCTGCAGGTGCTTATTATGGCGGAAAAGATTATGCATTTGATTCAAACAAAATTACCGAAGATTTAAAATATTCATGGTTTAAAGACGCTCATACAGGTAAACACTTCTCAGAAGGTATTACTGAAGTTGATCTTAAAAAACCTGAAGCATATTCATTTGCAAAAGCTCCACGTTATGATGGCAACCCAATGGAAGTTGGCCCTCATGCACGTATGTGGATTGCAAATAAAGAGCTTTCACCTACTGGCCAAAAAATGCTTAAAGAACTTTATGGCATTGATGCTAAAAACTTCCGCGATCTTGGCGAAAACGTTGTGTTCTCTATCATGGGTCGCCACGTTGCACGTGCTGAAGAAACTTGGCATCTATTAAATATTGTTGATATGGCTTTGGCAGAAGTAAAAGTTGGTGAAAACACTTATAATCTTCCAACAATCCCAGATTCAGGCGAAGCTTTTGCATTCACTGAAGCACCTCGTGGTTCTTTAATGCACTATATCAGCATCAAAGACGGCGTGATTGATAATTATCAACTCATGCCTGCAACACTTTGGAACTGCAGCCCACGCGACGACAAAGGCCAAAGAGGCCCTGTTGAAGAAGCACTTATCAATGTTCCAATGGTTGGTGATTCACCTGTAAACGTCTCTCGCGTAATCCGCGCGTTTGACCCCTGACTTGGTTGCGCTGTGCATGTATTGCACGCTGACGGTTCAGAAATTGAAGTTCTTGAAGTGAAATAGTTCATTTTCAAATAACTAAATATCAAAGGGGGATTTTCCCCCTTTTTTCATTTAAAAAACATTTAAAAAAACAAATAGTTAAACTTATGCTTAAAACAATTTGACTTGAAGTGAAAGAATAGATAGACTGAATAAATCTTAATTCTGGGAGTTGATATGTTTGGAATTGGAACAACAGAAATTTTAGTTATACTTGTTGTTGCATTGATTGTGATAGGCCCTGAAAGCCTTCCTAAAATCGCAAGAACCATAGGAAAAGCCATGGGTGAATTCAGAAAAGTTTCAACTGAGTTCCAACGAACTTTAAACACCGAAATCGCACTTGAAGAGCACGCTGAAAGAAAAAAAGAAGCTGAAGAAGAGCTTTTTGGCGATAAAAAGAAACAAAAAGAAGCCTCAACTCTAACAAGAGATGAACCACCTATTATTCGCAAAGAAGATAGCACAAGTGAAGAAAATGCACCTTCTGGTGATGATGCAAATGACAAATCAAAGAAAAGTGATAAGGATGTCGCATAGCTATGACAGAAAAAGAATATCTTGCCTCACTTTCTGAAAAAAATAATACTCAAAAAGAAAGTCAAAACGATCAAAATGAGTCTTCAAATTTTATAAAGAATCAAAACCAAAGCACAAATCAAGACGATTTATACTACAGTGCTTTGGCCTCACATCATATTTCCGGCAAAGAAGAAAATAATTCTGACACCTTGGATTATAACCAAAAAGAAGAACTTCAAGGCTTTCCAACACCTGAAACTTTAGCAGAAAGCATTAAAGGAAGCGAAGCACCTGAAAATATCGAAAAGCCTGAGCCTTCTGAAAAAAATGAAGAACCTCAAACCCAAAGCGAAAATCATGAAAATGACGATAAAACTTTAGATGAGGAAGCAAATCTTCCTGCTACAAAAAATTCAGAACTAGCTGAAAATCCAAAAAAGAAAAAGAAAAAATCAAAGAATAAAGAAGAAAAAAAAGAAAAAGAAGGGCCCATGACTCTTTTAGATCATTTAAAAGAGCTTCGAGTGCGCCTTACTCGTATAGTAATTATTATATTTGTTGGTTTTTTTGCTTGCTATAGCATAGCAGAACCGGCTTACACTTTCCTCACTATTCCGCTCACAGAGAATATGCCGGAAGGCTCAACCCTGATGTATACTTCTCCTCCCGGTGCTTTCTTTGTTTATTTAAAAATTTCACTTCTACTCTCTTTCTTTATCTCATCCCCTTTTACTTTTTATCAAGTGTGGGCATTTGTTGCACCGGGTTTATATAAAGAAGAAAAGAAAATGCTTATCCCTCTTTCTTTATCCTCAGCATTTTTCTTTATTGGTGGTGCAACTTTTTGTTATTATTTTGTTTTTCCAATTGCTTTCAAATTCTTTATGGGTTTTGCCACAACTGAAATTATTCCAATGATTTCCATTGAAGAATATTTAAGCTTTGTATTAAAATTACTTATCGCATTTGGTTTAGTGTTTGAAATGCCGCTCTTTTCATTTTTCTTGGCAAGAATGGGTTTATTGACAGCACAAAGGATGAGAAAGTGGCGCAAATATGCTGTATTAGCCATCTTTATTATTGCAGCCCTCTTGACCCCGCCTGATATTTTCTCACAAGTCCTAATGGCAGGACCAATGATCTTCCTTTATGAATTCAGCATTTTAATTACTATTTTTGTTGCAAAGCAAAAAAAGAAAGAAAAAGAATTTTTTAAAAGCTCAGAAGAAGCAATGGCAAGTAAAGAAGATGAGTAAATAAACTCAATCTAATAAATAAAGGTATTTTATGAAAAAAAGACAAATTATAAAACTTTCAGCACTTTTACTTGGCTTTCAACTTTTTGCAAGCCCACTTTTTGCCGCACCAACGCAAGAAGAAGTTTCAAATGTCAAACAAATATTACTTGAACACCCTGAAATATTAAAAGAAGTGCTTGCTGAACATAAAGATGTTGTGAATGATGTTTTTATTGAAATTCTGCGTGATAATAAAATTCTTCTCATTGATGTTATTCAGCAAGGGGCTGATGCTAAAAGGCGTGAACAGCTTCATGCTCAATGGAATGAAGACATAAAAACACCAAAACAAATGAAACTTGAAGGAAGACCTACTCGTGGCAATGCAAACTCGCCCATAACTTTAGTGGCATTTTCGGATTTTGCTTGCACATATTGCATGCAAGCAGCTGCAACAATTGAAAACCTTCTTGCAAGATATCCCGGGCAAATTCGCTTTGTGTTTAAACAATTTGCTTCTGACTCACCTGCTGCTCAAGAAGCTTCACGTTGGTTTTTGGCTGCTTTGAATCAAGATGAAGTAAAGGGTTGGAATTTTTATGCAAATCTATTTTCCAATCAATCAGATTTCTTTTCCGATCCAAGTGGCACACTTCAACTTGTAGCCAGCCAATCTGGTTTAGATGTCAAAGCTTTGGAAAACGATATAAAGAAAAATCAAAAGAAATATAATCAAATAATTGAAGAAGATATAGCTGACGCTAGAAGCCTTGGCTTTACAGGCACACCTTATTTTCTTATGAATGACCTTATCATTCGTGGGGCTGTTCCTATGGAAAGTTTTATAGATGCCTATACTTTTGCAATGGAAAATTTAGAAAAGAAATAATAATTAGGAGTTTTTATGGCTTTAGTTCAAGCTCTTGTAATAACAGGTTTTGGAACAAACTCGCATAAAGAAAGTGCTTTTGCCTGCCTACAAAATGGTGCGGATAAAGCTGATATCGTTCATTTTGCAGATATCGGTTCAGGGAAAGTAAAATTGGAAGACTATCAACTTCTTATTTTTCCCGGCGGTTTTTTAGATGGTGATGACCTAGGGGCAGCTCAGGCAGCCGCTCAGCGTTGGCTTCACTTAGAAGATCATGATGGTAGGCCTTTGCTTGACGCTTTATCACAATTTATCAAAGATGGAAAACTTATTCTTGGAATTTGTAATGGATTTCAGTTGCTTGTTAAGCTTGGAATTCTTCCTGCATTAGATAAAAATTATTTCACTCGTCAAGTTTCTCTGGCACACAATGCATCTGCTCGTTACGAAGACAGGTGGGTTCGTTTAAAAATAAATGAAAAATCACCCTGCATTTTTACAAAAGGTATTGATTTTATTGATTGTCCTGTCCGACATGGCGAAGGAAGATTAGTAGCTTTGAATGATGAAATTTTATCACGCATAGAAAAAGAAAATCTTATTGCTTTGCAATATTGTGATGAAAATGATGCTCCAACGCAAGAATATCCTGCTAATCCAAACAATTCACCCCTTGCAATTGCAGGCATAACAGATCCTACGGGGCATATTCTCGGGCTTATGCCTCACCCCGAAGCTGCTTGCCACATCACAAATTACCCCACTTGGACTCGTGGCAAACCAGAAAAACTAGCTACAGTTCTTTTCAAAAATGCCATTGATTATTTAAAAAACAAATAGAACAAAGTATAAACTTTTATAACCAAAGGAAATAATTATGGATATGCTTCCTATTAAACGTGCCCTTATCAGTGTAACACACAAAGATAATCTTGCTGATTTTGCAAAATTTCTTGTGAAAAACAATGTTGAACTTGTTTCAACAGGTGGCACATTAAAATTTTTACAAGACTTGGATTTGCCTGTAACCGCTGTAAGTACGGTAACCGGTTTTCCAGAAATTTTAGGCGGCAGAGTGAAAACCTTGCACCCCAAAATTCATGGCGGAATCTTGGCAGATAAAGATAACAGCGAACATTTAGGCACTTTGGCAGGGCATGAAATTGAACCCTTTGATCTTGTTATTGTAAATCTTTACGATTTTAAATCAGCTTTGGAAAAAAAATTGCCTGTACGTGATATGGTAGAAGAAATTGACATCGGTGGGCCTTGCCTTTTGAGAGCTTCCTCAAAAAACTATCATTCAATTTTAGTTCTATCTGATTATAATGATTATAAAAAAGCTGAAGACCTTCTAAAAGCAAATAATATGACAATTGACTTAGAGTTCAGAAAACAAATGGCTGCAAAAACTTTTATCAAAACAGCTGAATACGACTCTATGATAGCGGCATACCTTGCTTTTTAAAAATTTAAAGAAGGATAAAAACCATAGCAGCAAAAATTGAAGGCAACACTACAGGATTAAAAGCCAGTGAAATGAAAGCTCTTACCAATCTTGGTAAGAGAAAATATAATGATCCTAAAGGTTACACAAACGACCAAGCACACGAGCTTTGTGCTGTCTCAAGTCTTATCAACAAGCAAATAGGACTTATAATTGACAGGGCAGGCATTGTGCTTATGGTGATTGTGGGAACAAATTCAGGGCTTTTTATCCCCGAACTTCCAAGAGAGCGCCTTTCACAAGGCAAATTAAGAGCTTTAAGACTTCTGCATACACACCTTGGTATGGATGGCATCACTCAAGAAGACTTGATGGACATGCTTTTCCTAAGACTTGATTCTTTGCAAGTACTTACAGTAAACCCGCATGGTAACCCCGTTCAATTGCATTATGCACATCTTTTACCTCAAAATATTGAAGAAAAACCCTATAAAGTGTATAATCCAGAAGCATGGGATCGCTTTGATACTGATATTTTAGCTCAAGTTCATTCCTTGGAAGACGAGCTTGAAAGAATCACCAAAGACAGTGTTGATGCCACTCAAAGCCATAAAGAAAGGGCAATACTTGTTTCAGTTGCCACAAGTCCGAAACCTGTTCAAGAAAAACACTTAGAGGAATTGGCTGATTTAGCAAAAACAGCAGGAATTTCTGTTGTTGGCAGTCTTATTCAAAGGGTTTCACGTATACACCCCCGCTCAGTGCTAGGGGAAGGAAAGTTGGCTGAACTTGAAATTTTGGCTCTGCAAGGCCAAGCAGGACTTGTAATTTTTGACAATGACCTTGCTCCTGCACAATTACAAAATATTACTGAAATGACAGAAAGAAAAGTCTTAGACAGAACTCAACTTATCCTTGATATTTTTGCTCAGCACGCCAAAACAAAAGCAGGGAAGCTGCAAGTTGAAATGGCACAATTAAAATATACATTACCAAGGCTTATAGGCAAGAAAGGTGCAATGGATAGGCTTATGGGCGGCATCGGCGGAAGGGGCCCCGGTGAAACAAAATTGGAAACAGATAGGCGTAAAATTCGCGATAAAATTTCAAAAATCAAAAACGATCTTGAACAGTTACGTAAACAAAGGCAACAAGTGCGTCAAAGAAGAAATAAAACAAATCTTCCCATTGTGTCTTTGCTTGGCTATACTAATGTTGGAAAGTCAACCCTCTTAAATGCTTTGACAAATTCAGAAGTTTTGGCTGAAAACAAACTCTTTGCAACACTTGACCCAACAACCAGAAGATTGAGATTCCCCAAAGAACATGAGCTTGTTTTGGCTGATACAGTGGGATTTATCAGAAACTTACCAAAAGATTTGACAGAAGCTTTCAGAGCCACATTAGAAGAAATTGAAGAGGCTGATTTGCTTTTGCATGTTGCAGACGCTTCACACCCAAATGTTATTGAACAAATTCAAGCGGTTGACAATATTTTAATTGATATGAAACTTCACGAAAAACCTACCTTGCTTATTCTTAACAAGTGGGAAAGCTCTTCACAAGAGCAAAAAGACGAACTTGAAATCCTCTATCCTGATGCCATTTTGATTTCAGCCTTACAAAAAAAGGGGCTAGATAGGCTTTCACATATCTTAGAAAAAAGATTTTTTGAATAGGTTTGCTCAAATGAAAAATATTGCTGTAGTTATCAGAACTTACTCACGAATTTCGGACACAGTCGAGCTTGTAAAAATCATAAAAGATTTATGGAAAAAGCATAATTATACTTTATTTATTGCTCATAATGGGAAAAAAGATGGCTTTATTCTGCCACAAGAAGTATTGGAATATGCTGAAATTATTGAAGTTGAAAATAATTTAGGCCATAGAACAGGGGCAAAAAGCCTTGTGAACGTAGGGTATAGTCATATAAAAAATCTAAATAATTTTGACTATATTCTGTTTATAGAGTCTGACTTTTGGCTTTTAGACGATAATATCATCCATAAAGCAATTCAAGCAGATAAAGATATTTCAACCTCAATCTGGATTGAAAAAAGACAATCGTTGGGAGTTGATTTCTTTTTAGTGAAAAAATATTTTATTGATGCTTACCCGAACTTGCTTGATTGGCAAGCCTCACCCGAAACAGATATGCGTGATGCCTTTAGATTATCAAAAGGCTCTTTATATATTTTTAATGAACTTCGCCCTATTCATGCCCCTTCGCTTATGCGCAAGACTATGAAATCATTATTTAAAAACACTTATTACGAAGGTGGAAGGTTTCGCTTATTTTTAGATGCTCCTGCTCTTACGCATCATATTGAAGACTTAGAAAAAGGCATGGAAACTAAAAAAAATCTTGCAAATACTCTTTTAGGGAAAAAGTATTTTCCTGAAAATTCAGCATATGCACTTACTTTTTTTGAAAGGAATATGCAAAAAATTGCGGCTTATTTTCCGCAAGCAAGCTGGTTCAAAAAGAAGTAAAAAAATTACCTTTATAAAAATCTAAATGGCACTCAAATCTTCTTGACTATATATAAAGTTTGATTTATCGTACTTTATCTTAAGTTCCTAATTAAGTTACTAAGAAAACAATTTTGACACTATTTGTCATCTTCAAGGAGATTTTTATGCAAAAATTGCTCATACTTGGTGCAGGTGCGGGTGGCACTATGCTTGCTCATAAAATGAGGCATTTACTCAGTGAATCGGAATGGGAAATCACAATGATTGACCGTGATCCAATTCACCACTATCAACCAGGCTGGCTTTTTATTCCTTTTGGCCTTGAAACAATTAAATCATGCACTCGCCCAAAATCCGATTTTGTTCCAAAGGGTGTAACTCTTATTATTGATGAAATTGTAAATTTTGACCCTGATAACAATACTGTAACTTGTAAACAAGGCACACATACTTACGATAAAATAGTTGTGGCAACCGGCGCACGTGTTGCCCCTGAAGAAGTTGAAGGCATGATGGACGATTGGGGCGGTAAAATTTTCACATTCTATACTCCCGAAAGTGCTGTTGAACTGCAAAAAGCAATGAAGAATTTTAAAAAAGGGCGCCTTGTTCACCATATTTGCGAATCTCCTTATAAATGCCCTGTTGCACACTTGGAATTTGTATATATGGCTGATTGGTATTTCACAAAACTTGGCATACGCGACCAAATTGAAATTGAACTTGTTACTCCTCTCACCGGTGCTTTCACTAAACCTGTTGGCGAAAAAATTCTTGGTGGGCTTTGCGAAACAAAAAACATTAAAGTTACCAAAAACTGGTCAATTGACAGTGTTGATACTGAAAGGCAAGTAATTATTTCAGTTACCGGCGATGAAATCCCTTATGATTTGTATGTTCCGATTCCACCAAACTTAGGCCAGCAATATCTTATTGATTCAGGTGTAACCGATATTACCGGTTTTGTTGACACCAACAAAGAAACTTTAAAATCAAAAAAATGGGATAATATGTATATTATTGGTGATACAACAAATATCCCAACCTCAAAAGCCGGTTCTGTGGCACACTTTGAAGTTGATGTTATTGCACATAACTTTATGGAAGATTTGGCTGGAACAAACGATTATTATGCTTTTGACGGGCACGCAAACTGCTTTATTCTTACAGGATTTAACAAAGCATCATTGATTGATTTTAGTTATGATGTTGAACCACTTCCCGGCATGTTTCCACTTCCGGGTGTTGGGCCTTTTGAACTTTTAGGCGAAAGTCATATAAACTATTGGGGCAAGCTTGCCTTCAAATTTGCCTATTTCGATGTGATGCTTAAAGGGCATGAATTACCATTTGAACCAAATCTTTATCTTGAAGGTAAAGACCTTACATTGTATAGAAAAAAATAAGTCGGGGTAAAAAATGACTAATGAAGAACGTATTCTCGAGCGGCTTGAAGCAATGGAAGGGCGTCTTCTTGACCTTCAACAAAAAGCAGATGCTCCAAACAGGCTTTTAGAAATTCTTCCTCCAATCACTGCAGATGCATTTAAAGTATCCCTTGAAAAGCTTCAAGTATTGCATGGCAGAGTTGACTTAGATGATTTTTTAGAACTTGGCCAAAAAGCAATGCTTGGGGTTCCAAATATCTTATGGGCTTTAAGTGCACTTGATAAGGTAATAAACTTTTGTGATATTATGTCTCCTGCTATCACCCCTGCTTTTCAAGATGCCATTGTGGCTTTTGACAAGCTTGAAAAAAAGAATGTATTTACAAAACTTTCTGCAGCAAAAGATGCAAGTGTTACTATTTTTGATTCACTTTCAGAAGAAGATATAAAAAACATTGGCAATAGTCTGGCATTCCTTATGCAGATTCTACAAAAATTGTCTGATCCAAAAGTGCAAGAAACAATAAATACACTTATTGAAATTGTAGAAACCATTAAACCTTCAGAAGTAAAACCTGTTGGTATATGCGGATTAACAGGTGCTTTATTCGACCCTGATGTCAAAAAAATATTAGGGATCACTCTAGAAGCTTTAAAACAAAGCGGAAAAAAAATTTAAATAAATTTTCCATATAAAAAGTCAAAACTGCAAAGGAAATAACTTTGCAGTTTTATTTTTTTAATATAATATAATTATTTCATGATATTACAATACAAAAGTAAATTTCTAACAATATTCATAAAAACAAACTTTATTTATACAAGCTAATATTAAAGTCAAAAAAACATATTGACCATATTTTGAAAAAGATATATATTATTTTTGATTTTTTTATAACTCTAAGAATAAATGGAGATTTCATTACATGATTACTGTTACTTACCTTTTGGGCTATGCAGCCATAGTTGTCTGCCTTATCTTATCTTTGTCAAAAGCAAAGAAATTTATGTCCCGTCCTTTACACGTTCGTTGGGAACTTTATCCTGTTCCACACGAAGGAGCAAGAGCTGCATGGGGTGGTTCTTATTTAGAAGAAACAAATTGGTGGAACAAACCACGCACACATTCACTTATCGGTATGGCAAAAGGCCTTGCTGAAGAAATGTTGCTTTTACACCTTACTTTCAAGCATAATCGCGATCTTTGGAATCGCACCTATCCTTTCCATGCTGGTATCTACCTTTGCTTTGGCTCTATAGGACTTACTTTTATTGGTGCTATGCTTGCACTTGCCGGAATCACTAGCGGCACCTTGGTTGGCATTATTGAAGTTCTTGCAAACATCACAGCTTTAATAGGTAAAACCGGTATCTTGGTAGGTAGTATTCTTCTTATTCAAAGAAGACTTACCTCACCATCTTTAAAAGCCTATACTACACCTGAACACTATTTCAACCTTTTGGTATTCGGCTTCTGGGCTTTATTTGGTATTGTTGCTTTTGCAACCACAGACTCTTATTATATAGTTTATCGTGATTTTCTCATGAACTTCCTTACATTTAGTTTTGGCACCCCAATCGCCGGAACTAATCCTCTTCCAAATGCAGGTTATGTGTTTTTAACATTATATACTTTTGCACTTATGATTATCGTTCCTGCAACTCACATGGCTCACCTTTTCATGAAGTATTTCACATGGCACAACATTCGCTGGGATGACACTCCAACTCTTGATGACAAACAAATAAACGAAGCTATTGGCAAAAACTTGAACCGTAAGCCAACTTGGTCAGCTTCACACATCAATGGTGACGGACAAAAAACTTGGGCTGAAATAGCCATGTTCAACCCTGCACAAGAACCTGAAAAAGCAGAAGAAAAAGAATAAGATGCCTTTTTGTTGTACTAAAGGTATATAATCAATCTTATCTAGATAACATTTATTTTCAATAATTGAAAATACTTATTATAAAGGACTAAAAAAAATGCAAAATTTCAAACTTACAGATATATCAACAAAAGAAGGTTTACTTATTGACCTTCCATTATCTCAACTAAAGCCTGTTCCACATGTGAAAATTCATGACCATGAGTGGACACCTTGGACAGAAGAACAATCAAAAGAATTTGTTACAAATCTTGACACTGTTTCTATGCTTCAAATACCTGTTCCTCAATCAAAAGAAGAAGAACAAGCAATTGTTGATAAATTTTTAGAAGGCTTTAAGAAATTATTAACTGAAGAAAATAACTGGACTTTTCTTCCAATGCTTGAAACAAGCTTAGATTATTGTGCGCAATGTAACTCTTGCTCAGATGCTTGCCACTTATTTGAAGCTACCGGCGAACATGAAATGTATCGTCCTAACTATCGCTCTGAAATTTTCCGTAGAATTTATAAACTCTACATCAAAAAAGAACCATTTGCAAAATTACGCTACGGCGATTTTGAACTTAACTGGAAAACAGTAACTCGTTTAGCTGAATTAGCTTATCGTTGCAACCTTTGCCGTCGTTGTGCTCAAGTTTGCCCAATTGCAATTGATAACGGTCTTATCGCTCGTGAAATTCGTAAACTTTTCAGCCAAGAATTTGGTTGGTATGCAAAAGAATTACATGAAAAAGGTTCAATGTATCAGTTGAAAGTAGGTTCATCAACAGGTATGAACGGAGATGTTTGTAAAGAAAGCATCGAATTTATTGACGAAGACTTTTCAGAAGAAACAGGTTTTGAATTCACAACTCCTTGGGATGTTGAAGGTGCTGACATTCTTCTTATCCACAAT
>CAYJHJ010000047.1:0-15834 GCA_964370095.1 uncultured Desulfovibrionaceae bacterium
ATAAAATTCCAAGCCATAAAAACAAGATTTGCCAAAAAAAGAGGAAACATTATTTTGCGGGTTTTTATGCTTTCTTTATAAAAAACAGCGTATAAAGCTGATGTGAACTGCATATTAATACCTCCCCGTAAAACCGATAAAGGCATCTTCCATATTTAAAGGAATTTGCTGAATATTGAGTGAGGCAAAATCATTATCAAAAATAATTTTATCTTTTGTATCACAATCGCAATAAAAGAATAGTTCTACAAAATCTTTGTGCCATTCAACATTGACTAAAAAATCGTTTGAAATTGAGTTTAGCTTATCCTCAAGGGCCTTTATATTTTCAGGGTTTTGTATCCTGAAGCAAGTAAAATTTTGTGTGAATTCAGATAAAGAAGTTTGGTGTGCCAACCTATCGCGACGCATAAACACAGCATCGTCAACAAAGCGTTCCATATCTTGAATAACATGTGAGGTTATAATTATTGTGTGTTCGCCATCTCGAAGGTGTTCGCACAAATAATCAACAAATAAACGGCGATAACCGGCATCAAGCCCCATAGAATAATCATCAAGGATTAAAAGTTCGGGATCCTGAGCTAAAGTTAGCCCTAGCACCACTTGTGAGCGTTGCCCCTCACTCATATGAGCGATAAGATGATTTTTAGGTAAACCCAACAAATCAACAAGATTATAAAACCTTTCAGGCTTCCACTTTGGATAGAATTGGCGCGTATAGCGTTCAACTTGTTCAATACTAAAGAATTGATAAGCCAAGTGTTTTTCAAATAATAAACCAACTTTTGAACGTGTTTCAGGGCGAATAGCAAAGGCTAAATCACCAAAAATTCTACATTCACCACTGTTTGGGCGCATAAAACCCATAAGGATTTGAATAAGTGTGGTTTTTCCCACACCATTTTTTCCTAAAAGGGCACAAATACGACCCTTTGGTATTGTTAAAGATAAACCGTTATAGAGTTCACGCTTGCCTTTGCCGTAATTGTGCCGCAAATTTTCTATAGTGATAGGATGATGTTGCATAGCATTATCCTAGCGTACAATACTTTCGCCGGGAATTTCAACTGAGTGCCCTGAGCCACCATCAAATAAAATTGTAAAATCACGTTCAGGGCGTGGTAAAACTACTTCACTGTCAGAATTTAATTGAGCTTCTTGTAAAATATTGCCTGAGTTGTCTTTCACTACAATCTTGATACCTGTTGCGGAGGAACCGTCTGAAAAACCGCCTTGGCAGGTGAAAGTGCCGTCAGCATTGTCAAAGCAATTCAATAAAGCACTGTGTGCAGAAGCTTGTGAATATGCACAAAGCAATAAAGCACAAACAAAAAATGGTAAAACAAATTTTTTCATATCTAAAACCTTTGATTGAATAAGGGGTAGAAGTTTCCCTCCACCCCCAATTTATTTGAAAATTATAATATATTTTTGAGAAATAAATTATTTCATATCAACAGCTTGAACCCAGATAACAGCATCTTGTGAAAGTTCTTTACCTTGATATTCTTTATCAGGGCCAACGCCTAAAGCTGCAAAGCCCCACCAACCGGCTTTTGGCATACCATAAGTGAATACGCCATTAGCATCTGTGAAGATAGTTTGTGTTACAAATGAACCGCTAGGGTAAGCAACACTACCTTTTTCTTCTAAAGAGTTGTTAGCTAAATTTGGAGCGTGTGCCATATATTCAACTTCGATTTCAGCATTAGCAACAGGTTTGCCTTCTGAAAGAAGTTGACCTTGGAAAACATTGCCTGCCCAAGTTGCATATGGTTTAATCATAGGAACGATTTCAGTTGGAAGGCCAACAGGTTCATTCCAAATTGTTGGCAATCCACCAACGTTCACAATTAATTTTGTGATTTGTTGCATGTAAACATCTTCTTCTTTTTCCATGTAATAACCAGGAATAGCAACAAATACATAGTCGCCCATGCTACGAATATCTTTGCTTGGAACCATAGCTGCAAAAGCAGGTGCTTTTGAACCTGGGTTAGACCAAGTGATTTCTTTAAGATATTTTTTCATATCTAGTTTTTCAGGTGCGTTTTCACCTCTTTTATACATAGCATAAAACTCATTCATGCCGCCCATATCCATCATATGACCTGCTTCAGCAGGGTGTGTGAACACCATACGCATATCTAAATCTGCCGCTCTTTCTAATTCAGTATCAGGTGTATACATCATCATAAAGTGTGCGCTTGCAGGTGCTGCGAGAGCTAAAGAAGCTACAAAACCCAAAGATGCTAAAATGCTTTTTTTCATACTGATTTCTCCAAGTATAATTTAAATTGTTTATGAAAATATAGTTAGTTGTATATAACTTGATTGGTAAAAAAATATAATAATCTAATTATTCAACAATATTTTTGCCGTCAACAGTGATAGCATGACCTTCGCCAGCATCTAGTTGCATAGAATATGCACCGGCCGGTTTATCAATTGTGATTTCACCGTTTGCATCTAATACAAGGTTTTGAACAGCTGCGCCTGAACCATCTAAAACGTTAACTTTTACGCCTGCTGCTGATGAACCGTCAGAAAAACCGCCTTGACACATAATTGTGCCATCACCGTTATCATAGCAATCAAAAATTGGGCTGTGAGCCATTGCTAAAGTTGGAACCATTAAGCTTGCAGCTAATGCTGTTGAGAGAAGAAATTTTGTCATTGTAAGACTCCTAATTTAATTTTATAATTTCATTTTCAAAGAAAATGCTTATTATTTATTTTTTGGGTTTTGCAAGGGGCTTTCGATTTGGTATAAAGCCCAATATAACAACTAGTCCTGCACACAGTGCATAGAAAGTCCACATAGCTTCAACACCTGTCAAGTTAAAGTATGTGCCACCTGAGAAAACTAAAGTTGCCACACACAGACCGATAAACATTTGAAATACTATTGAAAAGATCATCCAACCTGTTTTTCCTGTTTGTGCTTTAACCATCATTGAAGCTGCTAAACATGGTGGATAAAGAGCCATGAAAAGCATAAGTGAAAGTGCATGCAATGGAGTGAAGCCTGATTGATCAAAGCTTTCGCCGATAGAGGAACCTTCAAAACCATATAGGGCACCTATTGTTGCAGCTGAGTTTTCTTTGGCAGCTAACGCTGATAAAAGAGCGATATTGATTTTCCAGTCAAAGCCGGCACCTTTTGTTAACCATTCAAGTGATTTGCCTGCTTTGCCTAGGAAGGAATGTTCAAAGCGTTCTTGGCGTATTTCACGGCGAAGATTTTTTCTTGCTGTGTCAGCCTTACGTAAAGCTGTAGATAAAGCTTTTCCTGCATCGCCTCTTCTTAATACAATGGAAGCATAAATAGGATCTGTTTTTAAAGCTTCTTCATTGATTTGAGTAGCTTCTTCTTGAGTAACTCCGCTTTTTTTGCTGCGTAAATCTTCTTGATATCTAATAAGGGGCATAATATCATCAGCGGTTAATTGCCCTGCATAATCTGTTTTATTTACTGCAACAACAAATGCTTCTTCAGCAGCTGTTTGCTCACCTTTATAATAGGCTTGGCGTTCTTCATTTAATCCAGGGTAAGTAACCAAGAAAAATACTATTGTTGAAACCACCATAACCACAGTAAGGATTTTTTTAATAAATATCCAAATTTTTAGAAATGTTTCTTGAAGGACATTTCTTATGATAGGCACATGATAAGATGGTAATTCAATAATAAAAGGAGCTGAAGGTTTTGAGGTTAAAAGTGTAAGATTTAAAAGTTTAGCAACAATAAGAGCCATCAAAAGGGTAATTGTTCCCATAAAGAACATTGTGCTTCCTGCTTGTGCAGCAAAAAAACCACTTATCATAAGAAGATAGAGAGGAACTTTTGCAAGGCAGTTCATCATAGGCACAATTAAAATTGTGGTGAAACGTGCTCTTTCATCTGGGATTGCTTTTGTTGCAACAACACCTGGAATAGCACAGCCGCCAACATACACTCCGCCTAAAATCAAAGGAAGAGTTGACTGCCCGTGAAGGCCATAGGTGTGAAAAACTTTATCTAAAATAAAGGCAATACGTGCAAGATATCCACTTCCTTCTAGAATAGAAACAAAAGAAAACATCAAAAAGAATATCGGTAAATAGTTTAAAACTGCAACCATACCACGCACAACCCATTCAACCAGTGCAGTTACAAGTGGATCTTCCAAAAATCCTTGATGCGGCATAAGGGAGTTGATAAAAGCTTCTAAAGCACCCCATATAGGATAAACTTTTGCGGCAAGAATGTTGCCATATGTTACTGAAACACTATAAAAAGCAAATAATACCAACACTAAGAAAAGAGGGCCGAATATGCGATGGCACGCAAAAGAATCAAACTTTTCAGTAAAAGATGTTTTGTTTTGATTCTCTTCAATGTCTAAGGCAAGCACTTTGTCGCTTATACGTCTTGCTTCTTTGTGGCGCAAGGCAGAAATATGGGCCACCGATGAAATGCCTAATTCTGTATGCATCTGTGTGGTGTTTTCTTCAATGATTTGGCTAAGATTTGCCGGTGAGCTTGAATTGCTTTTCAAAAGATCGAAAATAGCTTTATCTTCTTCAAGCAGTTTTAATGCAATCCAACGTTTTGGATAAGAAATTTTTTCACTTACTTCAGATATTTTTTCAGAAAGATCTAAAATAGTTGGCTCTAATTCATTATAGTCAAGTTTAAAATTACTGGAATATGTTTGTTGTTTTAATTCTTGAACAACATAATCTATAAGTTCTTGCCTGCCACTTCCTTTTGAAGTTGTTGCTTGTGTTTCAACAACAGGAATACCTAATTCTTTTGAAAGCAGGTCTTTATCAATTTTCATACCTCTTCTTTTGGCAACATCAATCATGTTTAAAACAAGAATAACAGGACGTTCCATTTCTAAAAGCTGAAGAACAAAATATAAACCTTTTTGTAAAGTAGAAGAGTCAACAACAGCAATAACAACACCTGGGTGTTCGTTTAAAATAAAATCACGTGCGGCCATTTCTTCAGGAGAATAGGAGGTGAAAGCATAAGTTCCGGGAAGATCGACAACTTCAATTCTTTCATTGTCAACGGTAATTGAACCGCTTAGTTTTTCAACAGTAACTCCGGGGTAGTTTGCCACATATTGGCGAGCACCTGTAAGTAGATTGAAAAGAGTTGACTTGCCACAATTTGGTTGCCCTGCAAGAGCGATAGATCTATTTGACATATTTTTCTACATCCACAAACTGAGCTTCTGAGCGTCTTAACGCAACGTGATAGTGCCCAATTTTTATTTGAATAGGGTCTGAAAGCGGGGCAGAGCGAACAAAAGTGATATGTGTGCCTGGGCATACGCCTAAATCATAGAGCCTCTGCCTTAAAGAACCCTCAACATTAACATGAGTAACTTTTAATTCTGAAGTTTCTTTTATTTCATTTAAATTCATGATTTTTTAACCTTAAATAAAGTCATAAAGTGTTAGCGATATAAAGTTTTAAGATATATGCACTTGTGTAATAAGTAAGCTAAGAAAAAATAAAAGCTTTGTCAAGCAAAATTTGTATATTCAAACTTTATTGTATTTGTAGATTTTATTTAGACTATACGAATAATAAACTGCTATACAAGCTATAAAAGCAATTAAAAATTATTCAAAATTTCTTTTATAAAATTATTTTTTTGTTATAAATTCTTATATAATTGATGTGTGCACATCTAGTTTTTTAATTATTTTTTTATGAATGAATAATAAGTATAAAATCTGATAAATCTTAGTTATCTATAGGTACAGTAAAGAATCTTGCAAGTTTTTTATGTGCTTTGCCTGAAAAAATAAAAATTTTTACTTTTAACGTTCTTAGCTATGAAGCCTTATTGATATATTGTTTTTAATATCTTGAAAATAATGACTAAAAGTTGTGATTATTTGTTTATAAATTTTCTTGACAAAAAAATAAATTACGAATATAAAACAAATGTTCGATTAATAGAAGTTTATTATTTACTATAAACTTATCTTTATAAGTTGACTTCTTCGAGATTTATAATAAAAATGTATAAGGCATAGTTTTTAGGGAGAAACGAGTGAGAAAAAAATATTTAAATAACATTGTTAAAGTTTTCAGTTTGGTTTTGCTTTTTGTTAGTATTTTAAGTGTATATTCTTTTGCTAATGAGCTTGCACAAAACACAAATTCACAAGCAACAAACACAGAAAGACCTGCTATTAGTACCAGTCCGCAATTGTATACAATAGAAGAGTTAACAAGGCTCTACCCTGAAGCAATGGCACAAAATGATTATTTTAGAGCAACCTTTCACTTTCCCCTTCAAGGGCCTAAATCTGATATTTTAGTAAAAGCTTTGGATATTACACCTGTTGATTTAGAAAAAGATGATGATAGAGAAGATAACCAAAACAACAGACGAGAAAATGCTGATAATCGAAATCGTGATGGAAACCGCGAAAATAGGGGTGGAAATAATCCAAATGAGGAAGATAATTCTGATAAATTAAAATCAAGAGAATTGGCCTTTAATTATGCTTTGAAAACTCCTTATTATTTTACTGAAAATGAAGAATTGATGCTTGATGTTCTTGAATTGGTGGATCTTTATGAACCAAACCTTAAAGTAACAATGAAAGATGATATTCTTACTTTGATATTCACAGAATTTAATAAAAAAGAAACAAAGAAAGAAATTGCAATACCTGCTTCTGTTCTTGTGCCTGAAAGTGATTCTGTAAATGCTGAAGCAAATAATGATACTGCTGCCGAAGCAAAAGCCCCTGAAAACTCAGATGCATCAAATGCTACAACTCCGCCTCCTGCACCAAAGCAAGAGTTTAAAACTATGCTTGAAGTTCAATTTGATAAACAAGAATATACGCTTGTTATTGATTTGAATAAAAGTGAAGATGCTGCCCTTTTATCAAATATTGTATATCAAACAATTGTTGAAGAAAGAGAGCTTAATAATACTTTGCCGGACCCTATTGCCTTTATTGCCGATGAGGAAAAATCAACAAGAGAGCAGGCTGTTTTACTTAATGCGCCTGTAGAAATTATTGAAAACTATGTTTTTGTTCCTCTTTCACTTATGACTTTCTTTGATGAAATCATTCAGAAAGAAGAAACTTCAATCTTTGCCTCTTCAAAAGAAGCAACAAAAGATAATATTGATAAATTGAGCAAAATCAAAAATATAACCAAGGAAATTGAAAAAGCTCCTGAATTTTTATCAAGAGAAAACTTTGAATTGATTTATTCTATGATTGGCCCTGCAGGAACAGCAATCTTAGTGCTTGTTGTTATAGCAACCTATCTTGCTTTGAAAAACTTCTATTACCTTACTTTTGTGTGGTTTCAATTTATGCGAAAGTATAAAAAACTTGATAATGAATGTGTGATGCTTGATGAAAATCTCAAAACAAAAAATCCGCTTATTCATTTGATTAGAGAGATTGATTCATTAAAACTTAAAGATCCTACAGCGTTAAGGGTTGAAATTTCTTTCATTTTCAATAGAAACTTTGAAAATGTGGTGCAAGATTTATCTTATATTCGTTTGATTTCAGTTATTTCACCTTTACTTGGTTTGCTTGGAACTGTTCTTGGTATGGTGGATGTTTTTCAAGCTATTGCTGAATCAGCCTCACCTGATCCGGCTGAACTTGCAGCAGGCATTTGGTCAGCCCTACTTACAACTATCTTAGGGCTTTCAGTTGCAGTTCCAACACTTGTAGTTTATTACTATCTACTACTTAAATATAAAAGATATCAAAATAGAATGATAAAATTCTCAAAACATTTTAATGAAGCTTGTGATAAAAGTAATTCAGATTCTTCTGAAGACTAGGAGGGGATAATGGATTTAGATGATGAAGTAAGCATTGACTTAACACCTCTTATTGACGTAATTTTCATGCTTTTGGTTTTCTTTATTATGACAACAACATTCTCAAAACCTGTTGTAGATATTGTTTTGCCTACTGCAAAAGAAACAGAAGAACTTGAAAAACAAGATGAAATTGTTATTGCCATCACTGAAACAGGTGGTATCTTTTATAAAGATGTGAGCCTAAGTGAAGGGCAGTTTGCAGCTTTGTTAGCTGAGCACCCTACCACTAGATTAAATCTTCATGTGGATAAAAAAGCTCCTTTTGATTCCTTTATTATGGTAATTGATAAAGCGAAAGAAAGAGAGGGAGGCAGTTTTGTCATCAGTACAGAAAGTAACGAATAAAAACCCATTTGCAGGGTCTACTTTAAATGGCAGCCGAATTTTAAGTTGGCTTACTATCTTTGCGGCCTTATCGTTTATATTACTGGCAGGGGTTGAGATTATAATTGAAATGCCACAAGTTGCTCAGCTGCTTAAATTGCCGGAAGAAATTATTATTCATGAACCTCCCAAAAAGAAAAAATTTGAGGTTTTATTTACGAATAATTCTGAATTTGTTTACCTTTTAGAAGTAAAAAAACCGGTAATAGAACCACCAAAGAAGGAACCCCCACCTCCACCAAAGCCTGAGCCGCCAAAGCCAAAGCCAAAACCTAAACCTGTTGCTAAACCAAAAGAAGCTCCAAAAGCAGCACCTGAACCTCAAGAAGCTCAAGAAGGCACAGCCACAACAGGTGAGCCGGGTGGTGCATCGGGCGATCAAGTGCTTGCTGAACTTGTTTCACTTGTAAACAAGCATAAAGTATATCCTAGGGCAGCCCAAAAACGAGGTATTCAAGGCATAAACTATATTACTGTAAGCGTTGATCCAAGCGGCAAAATAACAAGCGCAAACTTGGGTAAAGGTATGGGTAACTCAACCTTAGACAATGCAAGCAAAAAATTGGCTGAGAAACTTATTTCATTAAGGCTTTCAGCTCCTAAAAAAATATTGAAAGTTAACGTACCAATTCATTATACTTTCAAGGATTAAATTCATAATTTAGATTATATTAAACCCCTTCTTTATTTTTAAGAAGGGTTTTTTATTTAACTAGTTTTTTTGCTTAAATGTTAGAATTGCAAAACTTTCTATTGACAATAAAACAATATGTGCTATTTTAAGATCAACAGGTAATAAGCATTTACTTGAAAAATTTTAAAAAAAAAGATTATATAAAGGAGGCTCATCATGAGCAAAGTTTTAATTGTGTATGGTTCGGAAACAGGCAACACAGAATCTATCGCAGAAGCTGTTAAAAAGGAATTAGTATCTAAAGGACACGAGGTTGATTGTAAAAGTGCCGGAAGCGTAAGTGCTGCAAACCTTGCAGATGGTTATGATTGCGTTTTGATGGGAGCATCAGCTTGGGGTATAGATACACTTGAATTACAGGGTGATTTTGCTGAACTTGCAGAAGATTTTTCTGATATGGGGCTTAGCGGTAAAAAATGTGCTGCTTTTGCTTCGGGTGATACTTCTTATGAATATTATTGCGGTGCAGTTGACTTTTTTGAAGCAAAATTTGATGAATGTGGTGCAAAAACAGTTGCTGAAGGCTTAAAAGTTGAAGGTGATGCAAACGATAATAAATCAGAAATTGAAGCTTTTGCTCTTTCAGTACATAATGCTTTATAGGTTTAAATGATTTGTTTATTAATATAAAATAATTTTGGAGTTTTTATGCAAAATGAAATCAAATTATCTTCAAATTGTGCTTGCTCACAAAAAGGCAAAGAAAGCAGTTCAAATAGTGAAATAAAAAAAGCCCCATGCAAGGGTAATTGCCCAAATTGTGCTTCAAAAAAAAAGAATGAGAAATAAAGTATTTTATAAAATGCTTACAAAACTTAAGTTATAATTATTATATTATAAAGCCCTGTATTATAAGTGTAGTACAGGGCTTTATATTTTGCACTTTTTTTTTATTTTATAAAAACCTGCAACTTGCACCATGGTTGACGTAAATTAGTTTTAATAGTACATTTAATAAACTAAAAAAGCTCTATACTGGGGCAATAAAATTTTAATAGGAGATGTAGACAATGAAAGAAGTTTTTAAAGCAACAGCCAAAAAAATGCCAAAAGGATTGTTAGTTGAAACAAAAGCTCGTAACTTCACAGTGATGATTGATGAACCTAAGGATATGGGTGGTACTGATGAAGGGATTACTCCTGTAGAAAACTTGCTTGCAGCTTTAGGTGCTTGCCAAACAATTTGTGCTTTTGCCTTTGCTGAAAGCCAAGGAATTAAGTTAGAAGACTTTCGCGTGGAATTGGAAGGCGACCTTGATCCTGACGGCTTTATGGGAAAAGCCCCGGTAAGAAATGGTTTTCAAGAAATTCGTTTTAAAATGTATGTAAAAACAGATGCTTCTCAAGAAGAAGTTGAAAAGTTTGTTGACTTTATTGAATCTCGTTGCCCTGTAGGTGATTCTATTGGAAATGGTGTTCCTTTAAAGCGTACGGGCGTTGTTATTGAATAAGCTAAAGCATTATAATGTTTGTTCTTGTTTGAATAAGTCATTTATAAATTTTTAAATATATGGAAAAGCCATTCATAATTGAGTGGCTTTTTTATTTTCGCCATACATATATATTTCTTTTGATCTGTTTATAAAGAATAAAGCAACAAAGAAAGATAAAAATTCCGCCAAAGGAATAGAAATCCAAACTCCTATAATTCCAAAAAATTGCGGTAAAAAGAGTAAAGAGACTGTAATAAAAAAGAAAGTACGCAAAAAAGAAATAAAGGCTGATATTTTTCCATTAGAATAGGCTGTAAACATTCCCGAAGCAAAAACATTGAAACCTAAAAATAAAAATGCAAAAGAAAAAATACTAAGACCTTGCACAGCTATAGTATAACTTTCAGAGCCTTCTTCTAAAAATGCTGAAACTATAAGGTTGCCAAAACAAAATGCAAGGCTTGTTAGAATTATTGAGGCTAAGCATATAAATTTTATATTCAGACGGAAGAGTGCTTTTAAGTTTATTTTATTTTTTTCGCCGTAATTAAAGCTAATAACGGGTGCAACTCCTGTTGTATAGCCAACAAACAATGATGCTAAAAGTAATTGAGAGTAGAGGACAACAGTTATAGCTGAAACACCTGAGTTTCCAACAAATTTCAACATCGTAATATTGAAAAGATAAGTAATAAATGAACTTGAAAGCATGGCAACCATTTCAGATGAGCCGTTAGACATTGCTTTTATAATAGCTTTTATATCGATTCTAAAACAAGTAAAGTGCAAACTTTTATTCTCTTTTTTGAAAGAAAAGAAAAATATTCCTATAAGGCAGGGCACAACATAGCCAAGGCCTGTTGCAACAGCAATTCCCGTCATTCCAAAACCCATTTTTATGAAAATATAATCAAGAATAATATTTGTTGCGCCGCCTGAAAGAATTGTTAATAAAGAAAGTTCAGGCTTTCCGGAAGCAATCATGGCATTTTCTAAAATTATTTGTGCAACAGCAAAAGGTGCAAAAAGTGCAATGATAAAAAGATAATCATAAGCATATTGAAAAGTTTCATTGTTTGCACCAAGAAAGTAGAGTATAGGGTTAATATTAAATGTAACAATAAAAAGTATAATAAGTCCTAAACAAAAAGCTGTTGAAACAAAAAGAGTAAGCTTTTCTTTTGCCTCTTTTTCCCTTCCTTCACCGAGCAAGGTTGCACAAACTGCATTTCCGCCTGTGCCAAACATTGTGCCTATAGCTATGAAAACACCCACAGCAGGATAGGCTATATTTATTGCTGAAAGTGCATTTGCTCCAATAAAATTTGAAACAAATATACCGTCAACCATTGTATAAAGACCCATAAAAATCATGGCTACTATGGATGGAAGAGTAAACCTGATAACTGACTTAAAATTAATATTTTTAATCATTATATATATTCCTTTTATTTTCTTTTTGCTCAAAATTTTTTATAGTAGAAAAAAACTCTTTTCAAAATTAATTCTCTTTGATAGACTTTACAGTCTCATATAATATGAGAGTCAAGATTTTTTTTGAGGTAATATGAAAAAAAATTTAGCGAACAAATATTTGTCTATTGGCGAAGTGTCAAAAATCATGCATGTAAGCCATACTTCATTAAGATATTATGATGAAATAGGCATATTAAAGCCTGCTTATATCAATCAAGACACGGGTTACAGGTATTATGCAAAAAATCAAATGCCCATTCTTAGTTTTATTTTGCTTGCAATAGATCTTGATATCCCACTTAAAGAATTAGAGATTTATTTAGACGTAGATAATTCGGCCGATTTAGAAGAATTTGCCTTGTACGCAAAAAGAAAAATCAAAAATTCCATAAAAAAATTGCAAAGAGATTTATATTTTCTTGATAAAACTCAAAAGCATTTCAAAGAAAATGAGAAAAATTTTGAAGAAATGAATTCAGGAAAAGAATATATAAAAAAAATAGATACGCGATATTTCCTCACTCTACCATTCGAGTATTCTTATAAAGCAGATGCTTTTGATGTTTCATCCTATTGGAAAATAATGACAGAGCTTTATATGCTTATTTATAAATATGAACTTTCGTCTTCAGTTGAACAAGGAGTGATTTATTATAAAGAAAAAAACAAAATTATAGGCAGAGTTTTTGTTGAAATAAAAAAAGTAAAGAAGAAAATATTTGAAAATGCCGATGTGCTCAGCATACCTAAAAGTGATTATTTTTGCTCTTTTTATTCAGATTCAAGCATAGAAGAGGCCTCTGATAAATATTTATATCAACCTTCTTTCATTGATGGTAATTTTCTTATTATTTCAGATGTATTAGAAAAAAAGATGAGTAAGAAGATTATGCTTTTTGAAGTGCAAATTATCAAAAAATAAATTATATTCTAAAATGTATTAGGTAATTTTTTGAATTTTATATATTTTTTTCCAATAAACAATATATTGATTAAGAAAAAATCTAGCAAAGAATTAGGCAGAGTAATAAATTGAAAAAATATTTTAAAAACGCAAAAATTTAACTAGCCTTTTATTGAATAACGATTATAATAAGTTCTATATACTAACTCTATAAGGCATCTCTAAATTATAGTAAAACCTTATGGAGTCAGCTATAAGGGAGAGAGAAGAATGTCAAATGAGTCATATATCGATTTAAATCTTGGTGTGCCCAATACTGCTAAGTTTCATCATGATTTAAATATGATAAATTTTAATAAGCTTTGCATGACAGAAGTTATAAATGCTGATGTTTCTATAGCTGCCTATGGAATAGATATTTATTATGCAGGTTGTAAGGATGTTTTGCAAAATGTTCAAGTTGCACTGGCTCAAATGCAACTTGATGATAAAATATATCTTTATTCATACAACTATAGTAAGTTTGTATTGGCAGGAACCGGAAATATTTCAAAAGAAGATTTTCTTAAAATAATGCAACTTTTTTACAGTCAATTTGAATCAGCAGCTTCATCAAATATTGAAGTGAGTGCTGTTTCACGCTTTGCAGTTGTTTTGCAGGAAGATAGACTTATTGAAAGAGCCCTTCACGCCCTTTCTGAGGCAAAAGATTCAAATGAAAACTTTATTCTTACACCTGATAAACTTGATATTATTGATACAATAAAAAATGATGCCAAAGTGCTTGACCTTATAAATTTTGCAATGAAAGAAAATCGTGTAATTCCTTATTATCAAGGAATTCGTAATAATAAAAGCGGAAAATTTGAAAAATATGAAGCTCTTATGAGATTGATGGATTCAAGCGGAAATATTTATTTCCCTAATTATTTTCTTGATATTGCAAAAAAATATAAAATTTATAATCGTTTAAGCATGGCTATGATCAAGCGTGCATTGAATGAATTTATTGATCGCCCTGAACAGGTTTCAATTAATATTTCAGCATATGATATTTCAAGCGAATCATTCAGAAGCTGGTTTTTTAGGCAACTTGAACAATATCCCGATCCTTCAAGGATTGTAGTTGAATTTGTTGAAACTGAAAATTATCAAGGTGAATTACTTTTTGATTTTGTTGAAGAAGTGCGTAATTATGGTTGCGGTATTTCAGTAGATGATTTTGGTTCCGGTTATGCAACCTATACAAAAATAATTTCACTTTCTCCAAAATTCATTAAAATAGACGGAACAATAATTAAAGATCTACACATCTCTGAAAAAAATATAATTATTTTACGTTCAATTTGTTTTATGGCAAATCTTATTGAAGCCAAAACTATAGCTGAATTTGTTGAAAATGATGAAATTCAAACAATTTTAGAGCAGTATGGTGTTGATTACTCTCAAGGTTTTCTTTATAGCCAACCGCTTCCGATAACACAAATATAAAAGGAATTTTTTATAAAAAGATGTTTATTAACATATAATATAATTTATATAATAGTTTAGAAGAATATAATTAAAAATTATCTAGTTAGGAGAAATGATGAAGAATGTAGAAGATTTTTTCCAAGAGATGATAGAAAAATTAAGTATTTTAAATGATGAGATTTCAAAATATACCTTTTTAGAAGACATCTGTAAGTTTTTTGGTATATCACATGCTTTTATTTATGAAGCAGACCATGTAGGCGAATTTTCAAGAAAAGAATACTATGAGGTAATAAAAAATAATCCACTTCCTGCAAAAATCAATTTTAAGAAATCTCTTGGTTTTGAATTTTTTAGTGAACTTTGTTCAAAAAAAGTTATTATTTCCACAGATGAAATAGAAAAAACAAGTTTTGAACAATCACTTGTGGATATTTTTAATGTCAATATATTGATTTTTATACCTATTTTAAATCAACATTACGAACTTGCCGGCTTTGTTGGGCTTGGCGATCGCCGTAAAAAAAGCAGAAAAACCCCTGTTGACATAAAAAAAGCATGTGCTTTACTTAATTTACTTGCAAATGCAGTAAAGCTTGAAATGTTCCAAAAAGGTATTGCAAACACTGAAGCCGCTTTAAGTAATGTGCTTGATCATATTGGAATTGATATCTATGTGAATGACTATTATACACACGATATTTTATATGTAAATAAGTCAATGGCAGCGCCTTATGGTGGCGTTGCAAATATGATTGGAAAAAAATGCTGGCAAGCAATTTTTGATGATAAAGGTCAACCCTGTGAATTTTGCCCTCAACCTCTACTTTTAGATGAAAAAGGTAATATTAATAAAACATATCAATGGGATTATGAAAGGCCTTTTGATAAATCGTGGTTTAGAGTTCTTAGCTCATCCTTCCCATGGACAGATGGCAGAATTGCCCACTTAGTTGCCAGTGTGGACATTACAGAAAGCAAGAAAAATCAAATAGTTATTGAAAAACTAGCTCAATTTGACTATCTTACAGGTTTGCCAAATAGAAGAAGCTTGCACGATGATATACAAAAGTTTATTGATGATGATACAATCTTTAATGATAAATGGTATTTACTTTTTTGTGATTTAGATGGTTTTAAAAATATCAATGATACATTTGGGCACGAAGCAGGTGATGCTCTTTTACAAGGTATTGCTGAGGATCTTAAAAAAATCTCATCTGATGACATTAAGACATACAGGCAAGGCGGCGATGAATTTGTTGTTATTCTTAAAGATAATGACTCAGATGATTTTATTAAAAAAGTTATTAAAGATTTGTTTGCGATTTTTCAAAAAAAACATAAATATAAAAACAATGAAATATCATGCGGATGCAGCATAGGCGTTGCCCACTATCCAAATGATGCGTCAGACAGTAAGAAAATTTTTCTTCGTGCAGATACAGCTATGTATCGTGTGAAAAAAGAAGGAAGGGGCTCTGTGCTTTTCTGTTATAAAGATGATTTTATTAATATGGATGATTATTTTAGTTTGAGAAGTGCAAAGCAATCAAAATAACAAACTTTATATCCCTAAATAATATTTCC
>CAYJHJ010000048.1:0-15668 GCA_964370095.1 uncultured Desulfovibrionaceae bacterium
ATAAATTTGAATATCAACGCGGATATAAATTCTCAACATATGCCACATGGTGGATTCGCCAAGCCATTACAAGAGCTATTGCAGACCAAGCCAGAACCATCAGAATTCCTGTGCATATGATTGAAACCATTAACAAATTAATAAGAACTTCACGCTATCTTGTTCAAGAATTAGGCAGAGATCCAACCCCGGAAGAAATTGCTGAAAGAATGGATTATCCTGTTGATAAAGTGAAAAAAGTTCTTAAAATCGCAAAAGAGCCAATTTCACTTGAAACCCCAATCGGCGATGAAGAAGATTCTTCACTTGGTGATTTTATTGAAGATAAAAAAGCAGCAGCCCCTGCAGAAGAAGTTGTTAATTCAAAGCTTTCTGAGCAAATTGCCTCTGTTTTGGCTGATTTAACTCCGCGTGAAGAGCAAGTCTTACGTAAGCGTTTCGGTATTGGTGAAAAATCAGATCACACGCTTGAAGAAGTTGGCAAGCTTTTCAACGTAACCCGTGAACGTATACGTCAAATCGAAGCTAAGGCATTAAGAAAACTACGCCACCCTGTGCGAAGCCAAGCCTTGAAATCGTATCATGATAACTAGAATTCTTGGGGAAGAAGAATCACGTTTTTTCTTCCCCAAGCTTAAGTCTTTCCTAAAAATTATTATTCTATCACTTAATTTAGGATAGAAATAAAAAATCCAAATACATTTTAATTGCAAGCTTTTAAAGCAAATTTTAATGAAGGGGGAGCTTTTTTCCCTCACAGTAAGCTCTTGAATAAACACTATGAAAAATTTTGATTGTATAATTGTCGGCGGTGGCCATGCAGGCTGTGAAGCGGCAATGGCACTTGCAAAACTTGGCCATAATACTCTTCTTATTAGTTCAAATCTTGATAGGCTTGGGCATCTTTCTTGCAATCCTGCCATCGGTGGGCTTGCAAAAGGTCATCTTGTGCGTGAAATTGATGCTCTTGGCGGCTCAATGGGTAAATGGGCAAATGAAGCAGGCGTACAGTTTCGTATTTTAAATCAAAGTAAGGGTGCTGCTGTTCAAGGCACAAGAGCGCAAATTGACAGAAGGAAATATCTGCAAGTTGTCCAGAACACTCTTTTTTCTCAAGAAAATCTAAGCATTTGGCAAGATACTGTTGATGATATTCTTACGGAAAACAAAAAGCTTGTCGGAATAAAAACAAGCCTAGGAAGAGAGTTTTTTGCTTCTCATGTTATGCTTACCACAGGAACTTTCTTGCGTGGTCTTATCCATATCGGGCTTGAACATCAAGAAGGTGGAAGACTTGGCGACAATGCTTCAAATAAACTTTCAGAATCATTAGAAAAATTAGGCATTGAACTTGGCAGATTAAAAACAGGAACAACACCAAGAATTTTAAAATCAAGCATAAATTTTGATATTTTGGAAAGGCAGGACAGTATGTATCCTCTGCCCTCTTTTTCTTATGATACTTCAACACAAAATATGCCACAAGTGCCCTGCCATATCACATGGACCAACGAAGAAACACACAAGATTATTCGTTCAGGAACTGACAGATCGCCCATGTTCACAGGAAAAATTGAAGGCACAGGTGCACGCTATTGCCCTTCTATTGAAGACAAAGTGCACAGATTTCCCGAAAAAACACGCCACCAAATTTTTATTGAGCCTGAAGGAGCTGACTGCCATGAATACTATATAAACGGTATTTCAACTTCCTTACCGCTTGACATACAAATTGCCCTTATTAACAGTATAAAAGGGCTTGAAAATGCACATATTTTGCGCCCCGGTTACGCTATTGAATATGATTATGCTGACCCCATTCAGCTTCATCACACTTTACAATCAAAAAAAATTGAAGGCCTATGGTTTGCAGGGCAAATCAACGGAACTTCAGGCTATGAAGAAGCCGCTGCTCAAGGCATGTGGGCTGCTTTGAATATTGATGCTGTTATAAAAAATACAAATGCCTTTTTACCTCAAAGATCAGAATCATACATGGCTGTTTTAGTTGATGATTTAGTTACTAAAGGCACTAAAGAGCCTTTTAGAATGTTCACTTCAAGAGCAGAATATCGCCTTTTACTGCGTGAAAACAATGCCGATTATCGCCTTACAGAAGAAGGCTATAAAAGAGGCTTGGTAGGAAAAGAGCAATATAAATTATATCAGCAAAAACAAGAAGATATACATAAATTACACCAATATTTAAAGAAGAATAAAATAACACCAAATCTTGAAACTCGTGAGTGGCTTGAAAGCCTAAATGAGTCTATTCCCACAAAAGCCCTTACTTTAGCAGAACTTTTGAAGCGCCCAAATTTCAAAATTGAGTATCTCTTTGAAAAATTTCCAAAAACATCTAAATACTCTCAAGAAGTTATGAGTGAAGTTTGCACTATTATAAAATATGAAGGTTATTTGATAAGGCAAAAAGAGCAGGTGCAAAAATCTGCATCAAGGGAAAGTGTGAAATTACCCGAAACTTTAGATTATCATCAAATAGCAGGATTAACTCGCGAAGTAATTGAAAAATTCATCAAATATAAACCTACAACCTTGGGGCAAGCTTCAAGAATTTCAGGAATAACGCCTGCTGCACTCGATTCTGTTGAAGTTCACCTTAAAAAATTGAATCTATTATAATTTCAGAATAGATAAAAGAAGAAAAATATGATAAACACAAAAAATATAAAGGAAAATAAATTTTCATTTCTCAAAGAAGCTTTATTTTTTCTTGTGCTTTATTCATTTGCATGTCTTTCGTGGTATTTTATCTATGTGCAAGAATTTTTAGAATTTTGGTTCACACTAGCTGCAAGTTCTTGGGTTTTGGGCACGCTTTCTATGCAAAGAACAGGCTTTCCTATAAAAAACGAAGATATTTCTTTTAAAGCCTTAGGCTTAGGCATCGTGTTGGCTGTTCTTCTTTATTTTATTTTCTTTTTGGGATTTAAAGTGTTTTCTTTGCTTGAACCACTTCTGATATCTTGGAATTTACCCCTTGTAAGCAATTTTCAAGAAGATTTGAACTATCTTTCCTCACTAAAGCATGAAGTTTCCCTTTTGTTTGTTTGTCTTGTGATTATTTTTATCACTTCACCCTACGAAGAGTTTTTTTGGCGTGCCTATGTTCAAGGAATAATTGAACAAAAAACTTCGCCCTTTATGGGAATTCTTTTTTCAAGCCTTCTTTATATGGGCGTTCAACTTTCAACAGGCAGCTTGCCCTTAATTCTTGCTTCTTTTATTGCCGGGATTTATTTTGCAAGCATCTATTATTACACAAAAAATCTTCTTATTTGTATCATAACACACATTATCTGGGCTTTAGCTGTTTTTATTATTTTTCCTTTTGCCTAAGTGATTTACTTTTATAAAAAAGCCACAGAAAAATAATTTTTCTATGGCTCTTTTGCTTTATTGATTATAGAGTTATATAGCTTTATATTTTAGCTCTCTCACTAAGATTTTTGCTGTCATTTCAGTAACTTCACCTGTTAAGCGTATGCATTGATCCATATGATCTTTTGTGCCTAATTTCATACCTTTTGTAAGGATTTTACAGCAACACACTTTATTTTTTGCGTTAAAAGTTTCTTGCAACTCTTTAGCAAGCTTCATCATTTTTTCAACTTCCTTGCCTTTTGCTTTATCTCTGCCAAAAAACATTCCAAGTGCCATCACTCCACCGCTTACAGCTCCACAAGTGCAGCCGTTGCTCATTCCAACAGGAAAACCTGATGCAAGCTTGATAATTTCATCACCATACGGTGCTTCAAAACCATCTTTAATTGCTTTTAACAAGGCCTCTGAACAATAAAAATCACCTTCTCTATAATATTTTTCTGCTCTTTCTCTAATTTCTTGAACATTAATTTCTTTTTTTTCACCACGACTAAAAAACATTTTTACCTCTTTATTTTATTATACACGCAAAACTTTATCAGCCAAATCAATCGAAGTCATAATATCAAGCATATTAGTTGTTTGCCCTACTTTTCTTTCTTTTGTTAAGCCATAAAACTCTAAACAAGAACCACACACTAAAATTTCAATCCCTTCATTTTCAAGCTTAATAAGTGAATCAAGGGCTGCACCCACTTGTGCCGCTAATTTCACACCACCATTAAGTAAAATAACTTTCCACAAATTTGTGCCAAGTTCAGGCAAAGTTGAAAGAAAGTTATCCATAAGTTTAGCACCTAAAGTATCATCACCACTTCCGAAAATTTCAGCAGGAATTATAATAAGAATTTTTGTTTGCTCATTATTATTGCTATTATTTACTGAAACATCTTTGTTTATGCTTTGAGTTTGAGCATTATCAGCCTTTGAAGAAGAAGCCTTTTTTTTTGCACTCAAAGTCCAGAGTGTATTATTTTCTTCTTCAACTGCAACTTCATATGAATTTGCCCTTAAAAATCTTGCCATATTTTCGCTTGCAGGCTCATTATCAACAAAAACAATAAACTCATTTAGCTCTTGCCCATTTTCACAACTTGCCAAAAACGATCTGCAACGAATTACAGGTTCTGGGCATGCCAGGCCTGTATAGTTTTCTTTATGCATAGATATTTCCTATTTTATAAATTAATTTCAAAATTTTACACTCTAAAAAATAAAATTAAGCTTTGAAAAGCATACTGTCAACCATAAGCAAAAAAATCACAAAGAAATTGACATAATTCTAAAAAGAAGCAATTTTTTTATTCTTTCTTAGTTTAGAAAGATAATTTTCACATATATTCTTTGCTTGACATTTTGGCTTGTATGAATAATAATACCTTTTATTTTAATTTTGAAGGCGGCAAATATGGCTGATTATAAAGATACTTTGAATTTACCCAAAACCTCATTTCCAATGAAGGCAAATTTAAGCCAAAAAGAACCGGAAACCCTTAAGTATTGGGACGAAGTTCAAGCTTATGAAGAAATGATTTCAGCCTCAGGCTCAAAGGGTGCTTTTGTTTTGCACGATGGCCCGCCTTATGCCAACGGAAACATTCACCTTGGCACAGCTTTAAATAAAATATTGAAAGATATTATTGTAAAATCTAAAAACATGCAGGGCTATAAATCACAATACGTTCCGGGTTGGGATTGCCACGGCTTACCAATCGAGCATAAAATTGAATTGCAATTAGGCGAAAAGAAAGATAAAGTTCCTGCACATGTTGTGCGCAAGCTTTGCCGCGAATATGCCCAAAAATATCTAAATATACAAAGAAAAGAATTTATACGTCTTGGTGTTCTTGGCACTTGGGAAAAGCCTTATATGAGCATGGATCCCGCTTATGAAGCCGCAACTTCAAGAGAGCTTGCAAATTTTGTTGAAAAAGGATCTTTAGTTCGCAGCAAAAAGCCAATTTACTGGTGTGCTTCTTGTAAAACAGCTTTGGCTGAAGCAGAAGTGGAATACCACGACCATACCTCTTCATCTGTATATGTATCTTTTCCTTTCAAAGATACAAAGCTAAAAAACATTTTTGAAAAAGCTGATCCTGAAAATGCTTTTATCATTATCTGGACAACAACTCCTTGGACTTTGCCAAATAATATGGCTGTTGCCTTGCACCCTGAATTTGACTATGCTCTTGTTGCTCATAAAGGTAAACAATATATTTTAGCCTCTGAATTAGTTGAACAAAGCGCAAAAATCTTTGCTTGGGATGAATATGAAATTCTTGGCACAGCTAAAGGTAAAGAGCTTGAAAACCTTGAAGCAAAACACCCTTTTTATGACAGAAAATCACCTATTGTTTTGGGTGATCACGTAACCTTAGATGCCGGTGTTGGTGCGGTTCACACAGCACCGGGGCATGGTAGAGAAGATTATGAAGTCGGCCTTAAATATGGCTTAGAAATCTATTCGCCTTTGAATGATGAAGCAAGATATTATGAAACCGTAGAGTTTTTTAAAGGTTTGACGGTTTTTGAAGCTAATCCATTAGTTATTGAAAAACTTAAAGAAGTGGGCAATCTTCTCTATACAAATCAAATATCTCACTCCTATCCGCATTGCTGGCGTTGCAAAAGCCCTGTTATTTTCCGTGCAACAACACAGTGGTTTATCAGTATGGAAAAAAACGAGTTAAGAAACAAATCTCTTAAAGCAATCCGTAATGATGTCAAGTGGATACCTTCATGGGGTGAAGACAGAATTTATAATATGATTGAAAGCAGGCCCGATTGGTGTATATCACGTCAAAGGATGTGGGGCGTTCCAATTCTTGCTCTTTTATGCGAAGATTGCGGTGAAGCTTGGAACGATCCTTCTTGGATGCGTGAAATTTCTGATAGATTTGCAAAGCATGAAACCGGCTGTGATTATTGGTATGAAACCGAGCTATCTGATATTCTTCCCCAAGATTTGAAATGCCCGCATTGCAATGGAAATCACTGGAAAAAAGAAACCGATATTTTAGATGTTTGGTTTGATTCTGGCACTTCTTTTGCGGCTGTTGTTGAGCAAAGAGATGAACTTACTTTCCCGGCCGATCTTTACCTTGAAGGCTCTGATCAGCATCGCGGTTGGTTCCACTCTTCCTTGCTTGCATCAGTAGGCACAAGAGATTGCCCCCCTTATAAGCAAGTGCTAACACACGGTTATGTGGTTGATAAAGATGCCCGCAAAATGTCAAAATCAGTCGGCAATGTGGTTGCACCGCAAGACATCATGACAAAATATGGGGCTGATATTCTAAGGCTTTGGGTTTCTTCTTCTGATTACACTGAAGATATTAGAATTTCAGATGAAATTTTGGCTCGCTTAACAGAGGCCTATAGAAGAATACGTAACACTTGCCGTTATTTGCTTGGTTCTATCAGCGATTTAACCAATGATAACCTTGTTTCACTTGAAAAGCTTTTACCTGTTGATAGATATATGCTTGACGTTATGGTGAATGCACACAACAACTTGCAGCAAGCCTATACAGATTATGAATTCCATAAAGTTTACCATACCTTACACGGTCTTTGCGTAACAGAACTTTCTTCTTTCTATCTTGATGGTTTGAAAGACAGGCTTTATGCTTCTTTGCCTGATTCGCTTGAAAGAAGATCTGCACAAACTGTATTATTTGAAATACTTATCTTATTAATTCGCGATATGGCTCCTGTGCTTTCCTTCACAGCAGAAGAAACTCTTAAATATCTTCCGGAGGCCCTTCGCCCACAAGTCAAAACAGTTTTTGCCTTGCCTGAATATAAAGATGTTCCACGCCTTTCTAAAGAAGAGCTTGAAGATTGGGAAAAAATTCTCTTTATACGTTCAGAAATCACAAAAGCTATTGAGCCATTGAGAAAAGAAGGCATTATAGGCCACTCACTTGATACTTCAATTGACATTTATCTTGACGAAGCTCTTATTAAGATGATTGAAGAAAAACAAATAGATATGCGTGAAATCAGCATTGTTTCACAACTTCATTTCAAACCTTATAACACAAAGCCTGCAGAACTTGCAGACATGTCAGAAAACTTAGCGATTTTAGTAGAAAAAGCTAAGGGTGAAAAGTGCGAACGCTGCTGGATTTATACTGAAGAAGCCGGCACAGATTCAAATTATCCTACACTTTGCCCACGCTGCTCAAAGGTAATGAAGGCATTAGATAATGCTTAATATATTTGCAAAGCTGCCTAAAACAGAAGATAATCGCTTCAAAATTATAGGAATTTTAGCCTTTATCGTCTTTGTTTTAGATCAAATCACAAAGGAGTTGATACTTAAAAATCTTCCCCTTTACAAACATATTGAAATTATTCCAGATTTTTTCAATATTGTGCATGTGCAAAATAGGGGGGCAGCCTTTGGTTTTTTGAATAATCCTGATATTAACTGGCAATTCTATCTTTTTGCCTTTGCAACTGTGCTTGCTCTTGTTCTTATTTATATTATTGCAAAGTCAAGCCCTTACAGTAAAGCACTTAATATTGCTTTTGGGCTTATCATCGGAGGCGCACTGGGAAATTTTTTAGACAGGCTTCGCTTTCAAGCTGTAACAGACTTCTTGGATTTTTATATAAATTCTTGGCATTGGCCGGCTTTTAATATAGCCGACATCGCAATCACCCTAGGGGCAATTCTTTCTGCCTTTCTTCTTTATAAACTTGAAAATAAAGAAAGAAAAAATAAAACAGAAGAATTGCAAAAGGAAAACTAATGCTTATTTTTCAACTTGAATACTGGCAAATATTTCTTATTTTCTTGCCACTGCTTTTTGTTTTTTGGTCTTTGTGGGATATAAATAAAAATACATTTAAAAACCCAAATGAAAAATACTTATGGATATTTGGCTGCGCTTTATTGCCTGTTATCGGTTCAATTATCTATTTAATTTTTGGTAAAAAAAGAACAGTAAAATAAAACTTTCTTACAATTATAAAGCCTTATAACTTATGGAGAAAATTATGAACTCATATTTTAAAAAATTTAGCCTTCTTCTTATGTCTTGCACATTTTTATCTGCATGCACTGTTGCAGGAACCGGTGGCGATGTTCAACGCCTTGAGAATCAAGTGATGACGCAACAACAAACCATTCAGCAACTCAATTCTCAACTTTCAGGTGTTCAGCCTGCTCAAGCTGATACATGGATGCAAATTCAAACATTAAGGCAAGAAATGGCTTCCATGCGTGGAATTCTTGACAATCTTGAAAATGCTGTTAATCCTATCGGCGGAGTTCAAGGTTTAGCTGAAAAACTGGCTCAACAAGACAGAGCTTTAAGGCTTGCAGAATCACAACTGGGGCTTGATTTACAGCTTGATGAACCTGCCCTTCCGCAAACAAATATGGTTAATATGGCAAACACAAATATGAACTCTTCTCTTGGGGCAAACAATAGCATAACCCCAAATCAAAACATCACATCACCTGTTCAACCCTCATCTACTGCTGCCATTCCCGCAAATACACAAACTGATGTGAATGATACAGCACAACTTCTTTATGATGCCGGAATAAGAGCATTTAATGAAAGACGTTATCCACAAGCAGTTACCGCCTTTACTGACTTTATAAATACATTCCCTCAGCACACTCTTATTTCAAATGCTTATTACTGGCAGGGGGAAGCCTATTATCAGGTAAAAGACTTTACAGCTGCAGCTTTGGCATACGAAAACGTAATTTCAAAATTCCCAAACAGCAACCGTGCTCCTTCTGCTTATCTCAAACAAGGCATGAGCTTTAGCGAATTAGGAAAAAATGATGCTGCAAAAGAACGCTTAAACGAACTTATTTCAAAATATCCAAAAGCTCCTGAAACCACAAGAGCTAAGCAACTTGTTTCTACTTTATAAGTCAAAAAAGGAAAAAATATGTCAACTAATTCTGCCTATCCATATTCAATAAATATTGTACTTTCCTTTGACCAATCAACAACTCAAGGCTCTTGGGTGTGGCGTTTGGCAAAGTCTTTTGATGTGGAATTTAATATAACCAAAGCAAATGTTTCTTCAAAGGGCGAAGGCTCAATGGTGCTTGATCTAAAGGGCACAAAAGAAAATTGCGATATGGCGATAGATTTTCTGCGTGAAAATAAAATTGGTGTTGTGCCTGTTGCTCAAAGCATTTGGCATGATGAAGAATCTTGCATTGATTGCGGGCTTTGCACAACCCTTTGCCCAACTTCAGCACTTTCTATGAACATTGATAACCACCTAAATTTTGACAAGTCAAAATGCGTGGTTTGCCTTAACTGCACAAGAATTTGCCCTGTTCACGCTCTTAAAAGTGATGCGGCTGAGCAGCTATTGGCAAGTTAGAAGAGAATTAATTGTCAATCTTTAAAGCAAATACAAACATTATATTAGCTTCAAATTCACCCAGAAGGCAGCAATTTCTTAAGGATATTGATCTATCCTTTCAAATATTGTTGCCTTCTTCTTATATTGAAGAAATTGATGCAAACATAAAGCCATATGAAAATGCAATGTTGATTGCAAAAGGAAAGGCTTTGGCTGTTAAAAGCGAATATAATATATCAGATTCTTTAATTATTTCTTCTGATACCATTGTTGTATTAAATAATGAAGCAGAAAATGCAAAAATTCTTGGCAAACCAAAAGATATTGAAGAAGCTTTTGCTATGTTAAAACTTTTAAATAATAATAAACATACTGTTATAACAGCAGTTTGCTTTATATTACCCAATACAAAAAACAACAAAGTAGAATTATTTTATGATAAAACAGATGTCTATTTTGCAAATTGGAGTGATGAAACTTTAAAAAAATATGCTCTTACAGAAGAAGGGCTTGATAAAGCAGGAGCTTATGCTGTTCAAGGCATAGGCACTTTTTTAGTTGAAAAACTTGACGGTGCTTACTCTACTGTTGTTGGCTTTCCTGTGCATTTATGCATAGAAAAACTTAAAGAATTCGGAATGATTTCTTGAAATTTTTATAATTTAAATTGCTCTCACCTCTTTTCATTTTGTAAAAATGATTTATATTATTTTTTGATTTTTCTCTTTCTGCACAAGAAAAATGGACTAATTTTTCCAAATAAAAAAAACTTGATTTTTCATGCCAGAAATCATAAACTTTCTTTTTATATCTAAGGAGAGGACTAAATGTCAAAAGGCCCGCATATTTCAATTTCGGATAAATTTGTTGTTAACAGAATTCTCCGCATTAACATTGACGATTTTTCTGAATGGCCTACTTCAGTTGCAGAACTTGCCACAAAAATAGCTTTAGAATTATTTTTAGTTATATATAATCCTTTTATTGACGTTCAAAGCGTTAAAAAAAGTGTGAATACAAGATGGAAAGATGCTATGCCGGCACTTGCTCATCATTATGCCACAAGCATTGGTGAAGGAATAAGTCTTTTTTGGACTTCATTTGAAGTTGAAAAGAAATTTCGTGATGAGCTTATCGAAAGACTTAAAACCCTTCTTCCTAAAGAGTGCATACTCACAAGAAAATCAGCTCTTATTGAAGCAAGTACTGACGCAACTGACCTTCGTATGGAATTGCCGATTTTAGTGCTTGAACCCTCTACTAATGAGCAAATAAGCGAACTTGTAAAACTTGCCAATGAAATGAAATTTGCCCTTATCCCTCGTGGAGGAGGCTCAGGAATGACAGGCGGCGCTGTTCCGGCCAGAAAACGCACTGTTGTGGTAAACCTTACGCGGTTAACCAAGATGGAACTTGATAAAAATGAAAAGCTTCTTTATTGTCAAGCCGGTGTTATTACACAAAACGCTATTGATTTTTCTGAAAAAGAAGGCTTTTTATTTACTGTTGACCCTGCTTCAAAAACAGCTTCAAGCATAGGCGGAAATGTTGCCGAAAACTCAGGCGGCCCTTTTGCTTTTGAATATGGCACAACCTTAGACAATCTTTTTTCTTGGACGATGGTGCTTCCTACAGGCGAAATTGTTACGATTGAAAGAGTAAACCATCCTCGCCATAAAATTTTAGAGCATGAAACAGCTCGTTTTGAAGTGCGCGATCAATCAGGCGGAATGCGTTCGGTTATCGAACTTAAAGGTGATGAAATTCGCCTTCCCGGACTAGGAAAAGACGTTACAAACAAAGCACTTGGCGGCTTACCTGGCATGCAAAAAGAAGGTGTTGACGGCATTATCACCGAGGCTACTTTCATTATTTATGATATGCCCAAATTCTCACGTGTGCTTTGCCTTGAATTTTATGGCAGATCAATGCTTCCGGCTTCAATTCTTATTGGAAAATTGGTTTATTTACGCAATACCATTCGTGATAATGGCGATTATGCCCGCCTTTCAGCCTTAGAAGAATTTAATATAAAATACGTGCAAGCCATTAATTATCAAAAAAAATCAGATTTTCACGAAGGCGACCCAAGCTCTGTTATTATTGTTCAGGTTGACGGCGATGATGAAGCACTGCTTGAAAGTGCCGTGCAAGACATTCTTAAACTTGCAAATGATGACAGCACAAAAGAATCAAGCATAGCGATTTTTGCAGCTAAAGATAGCAAAGAAGCGGCCCTATTCTGGGAAGACAGGCATAAACTTTCTGCAATTTCACGCAGAACTTCAGGCTTTAAAATCAATGAAGACGTTGTAATCCCCCTTGATAAAATGCCGGATTTTGCCTATTTTCTTGAAAAAATCAATATAGAAATGGCAGCTTCTGCTTATCGTCATGCCCTGCAAAAAGTTGGTCGATTAGAAGGTTTTCCTTTTGAAGATAAAGACTTAAATAAAGAATTTTCCCTCTGCTCAAAACTTATTCTTGGTGAAAATATTCCTAAAGAAGTAGAAGAGGCGAATGATGAAGAAATTGCCATGCGTGCAAATATCTTTATGGGAACACTTAAAGAAAAATACCCTAAACTTGAAAATAAAATTGATGAAATAACTAAATATATGCAGGACAGTCGGGTGGTGGTTGCTTCGCATATGCATGCAGGCGACGGTAATTGCCATGTAAATATTCCTGTAAATTCAAACGATCCTCACATGATGGAAGAAGCAGAATAAGTTGCTGTGCGTGTTATGGAAAAAGCTCAAGAAATGGGCGGTGAAGTTTCAGGGGAGCATGGCATTGGCATTACAAAAATCCGCTTTCTTTCACAAGAAAAAATGGAAGCTTTAAAAGAGTTTAAAGCCCTTGTTGACCCGCGTGAAATCATGAACCCTGCAAAACTCACGCAAAGAGATTTGCCGGTAAAACCTTTCACCTTCTCTTTCAATAGGCTTATAGAAGACATTAAAAATAGCGGTCTTGCTGACAAAGAAAGACTGATTCATCTTCTTGAAACTGTGCAAATCTGCACACGTTGCGGAAAATGTAAGCATGTTTGCCCTATGGTTTATGCTGAAAAATCTTATCATTATCACCCACGAAATAAAAATATTGTGCTCGGTGCAATCACCGAAGCACTTTATTACTCACAAATAACTCAAGGCCAACCTTCAAAAGCATTGCTTACTGAACTACGCCACTTAATCGAACATTGCACAGGTTGCGGACGTTGCACTTCTGTGTGCCCTGTAAAAATCACCTCTGCTGATGTTGCCCTTGCATTGCGTGCCTTTTTAGAAGATGAAAAAGCATCAGGGCATCCAATTAAAAGTCAAGTCCTTGATTTTCTTACAAAAAATCCACAGAAAAGAGTTCCTAAAGCGGCTCGTGTGGCTGCTATTGGTCAAAAAGTTCAAAACCAAGTTATAGGCTTAGTTCCAAAGGTTTGGCGTGAACGCTTCCAAAGCCCTCTTTTCAGTGATAAAGGGCCTGAAACCGGTCTTACCAATCTTTATGATGCTTTACACCTAAAAAACAGCGGTCTTTTTAAGCCAAGTGAACCAAAGCTTGATAAAGACGGAAAAGCCTTAGCTGTTTTCTATTTTCCCGGTTGCGGTGGTTCACTTTTTTCAAGAAAAATATCATTGGCAAGCATTGCCCTTCTGCTTAAAGCAGGTTATAGCATTGTTATTCCAGAACAACACCTTTGTTGTGGATATCCTTTAATCTCTTCCGGAGCTGATGGCAATTATAAAGAAAACCTTGAAAGAAATAAAGTGGCTATACAAAAACTTCTTGAAAAAGCCCAAAAAGCTGAATTTAACATTCAAGGCATGATAACTGCTTGCGGCTCTTGCAGAGACAGCATGGAAAGACATCATATCACATGGAATAATAACATCTTACAGATACAAGATCTTATGCAATTTCTTGTTGAGCACAATGAAAGTCTTCCCACAACAAAAGAGCTTGAAAATACTTCGCTTTTATACCATACTTCATGCCATCCTGAATGGTCAGATGTGAAGGCTGTGAAGGGCGGTGGTAAGGCTGCAAAAGCATTGGAAAAATTAAGCGGAGCCACTATCACTATCAATACAGGCTGTTGTGGTGAGTCAGGCACAGGCGCCATGTCATCCCCGCAAGTTTATAATGCTATTAGACATAGAAAAATGACAAATCTAAAACAAGCTTTACCTCAATATACTAAAGACTTGCCTATTGTTGTTGGTTGCCCTTCTTGCAAAATCGGCATTAAAAGAACTCTTATCAACTTAAAAGATAAAAGAGAAGTTGTTCACAGTGCCGAATGGCTTGCAGACACAATTCTATCAGCAAATTGGCAAAATATATTAAAAAGCCAAGCAGCAAAAAGCGATAAACAAAAAGTTCGTATTTTTGAAACAAAAGAATTATAAAATGCTCACCGTAGCTTAACCAATTTATATATTAAGGAAAAATTATGAAAACTATTGAAGGTCAATTAAATGCAAGCAAATTAAAATTTGCAATTGTAGCAACAAGATTCAACGACTTTGTTGTGGATAGATTAGTATCAGGTGCAATCGATTATCTTACTCGTCATGGTGCAGATGAAAAAGATATTGATATTATTAGAATTCCCGGTGCCTTTGAACTTCCTATTGTTTGCCAAAAAATTGCAAAGAAAAATAACTATGATGGCATTGTTGCTTTAGGTGCGGTTATCAGAGGGGCAACCCCTCACTTTGATTTTGTTTCAAATGAAGCAACAAAAGGCTTAGCCCATATTTCACTAGAAACTGGAACACCTATTGGTTTTGGGCTTCTTACTACTGATAATATTGAACAAGCCATCGAAAGAGCAGGATTAAAAGCAGGCAACAAAGGTGTTGAAGCTGCTTCTGCCTTGCTTGAAACCATACGCGTTTTGGAACAAATTTAAGCTTATTTATAACTGGTTTATATAGAAATAAGTTAGACTGCAAGACAAAAAGGATTTACTTTGTCAAAAAATAAAAATCAAAAAGTTTCACGTTCACAAGCAAGAAGTTTGGCTTTTCAAATTCTCTACAGCCTAGAATTTACACAAATCAACACAATTGAAGAATTGCGTAAAGCCTATATTTCTGCTCCAAGAGTGAAAATATCTTACCAAGAACCACAATCTGAGAATTTAGACATTACTCCTAACGAAGAAGATGAAAATCCAATGCTTTTTCTTCCTTCAGTGGATGAGCTTTTGGCTAATGAGAACGACTATATTGAAGATACGCATGACCAACTTCAGGTGCAAGGCTTTGCTTGGGAGCTTGTTGAAGGCGTTTGGATCCATGTCAACAGCCTTGATTCAACTATCGAAGAATATGCAAAAAACTGGAAAATCAACCGCTTAGGCAGGATTGAACTCACAATTCTTCGCATGGCTTTATTTGAAATGCTCTATAGAGAAGACATTCCCATCAAAGTCTCTATAGCAGAAGCCCTTGAACTTACAAATCAATTTGCTGAAATGAAGGCACGCTCCTTCATCAACGGCTTATTAGATGCTGTGCATAAAACCAAACTGCAAAAATAAACAATAATACCTCTAACATATTTATTTATTTGAAATAAGGAAAAGAACATGAGCCTTTCGCAGCAATACAATCACACTCATATTGAAGAAAAATGGCAAAGCATTTGGAAAGAAAAATCAACCTATAAAGCTATAGATTTTTCACCTAAACCTAAGTATTATTTATTAGAAATGCTTCCCTACCCTTCAGGAAACATCCATATGGGGCATGTGAGAAATTATTCAATTGGTGATGTTGTGGCAAGGCATAAACGCATGCAGGGCTATAATGTTTTACACCCGATGGGTTGGGATGCTTTTGGACTTCCTGCTGAAAATGCTGCCATCAAAAATAACACACATCCTGCAAAATGGACCTATG
>CAYJHJ010000049.1:0-15538 GCA_964370095.1 uncultured Desulfovibrionaceae bacterium
ACGGTGTTTCAGTTGCAAAAGAAATTGAATTAGAAGATAAATTTGAAAACATGGGTGCACAAATGGTGCGCGAAGTTGCTTCAAAAACTTCTGATATTGCAGGTGATGGCACAACAACAGCAACAATTTTAGCCCAAGCTATTTACCGTGAAGGCGTGAAATTGGTTGCTGCAGGCCGTAATCCAATGGCTATCAAACGTGGTATTGATAAAGGCGTTGAAGTATTGACAGCTGAACTTCAAAACATGGCAAAACCAACCCGTGATCAAAAAGAAATAGCACAAGTTGGAACAATTTCTGCTAACTCAGACACTACAATCGGTAACATCATTGCAGAAGCTATGAATAAAGTTGGAAAAGAAGGCGTTATTACTGTTGAAGAAGCAAAAGGCCTTGAAACAACACTTGAAACAGTTGAAGGTATGCAATTCGATCGTGGTTATCTTTCCCCTTATTTTGTAACTGACAGCGAAAAAATGGTTTGTGAATTGGCTGAACCATTAATTCTTCTTTGCGAAAAGAAAATTGCTAATATGAAAGATATGCTTCCTGTTTTAGAACAAGTTGCAAAATCAGGCCGTCCGCTTCTTATCATCTCAGAAGATGTTGAAGGCGAAGCTCTTGCAACTTTAGTTGTAAATAAACTTCGTGGCGTATTGAATATTGCAGCTGTAAAAGCTCCTGGTTTTGGCGATCGCAGAAAAGCTATGCTTGAAGATATCGCAATCCTCACAGGTGGCGTTGTTGCAAGCGAAGACATTGGCATCAAATTAGAAAATCTTACCTTGGCAGAACTTGGTTCAGCAAAACGCGTTGTTATTGATAAAGACAATACAACTATTGTTGACGGTTCAGGAAAAGGCGAAGATATTAAAGCTCGTGTAAAACAAATTCGTGCTCAAATTGAAGAAACTTCTTCTGACTATGATCGTGAAAAACTTCAAGAACGCCTTGCAAAATTAGTTGGCGGTGTTGCAGTTATCAATGTTGGCGCAGCAACCGAAACTGAAATGAAAGAGAAAAAAGACCGTGTTGAAGATGCTTTAAACGCAACTCGTGCAGCGGTTGAAGAAGGTATTGTTCCTGGTGGCGGCACAGCTCTTATCCGTGCTTCAAAAGTATTGGATAGCGTGAAACCATGTGATGACGATGAATTGGCAGGATTAAATATTATCCGTCGTGCTATTGAAGAACCTATCCGTCAAATCGCTCAAAATGCCGGCTATGAAGGCTCTATTATTGTTGAAAAAGTACGTGAAGGTAAAGATGGTTTTGGCTTCAATGCTGCAACAGGCGAATACGAAGACCTTATCAAAGTTGGTGTTATCGATCCTAAGAAAGTAACACGTATTGCTTTACAAAATGCAGCTTCTGTTGCTTCATTACTTCTTACAACTGAATGTGCTATTTGCGAAAAACCTAAAGCAGAAGCCCCTATGATGCCAAGCCCTGATATGGGTGGTATGGGTGGCATGGGCGGCATGTATTAATTTTTGATTTCTTTTTTGATTTTCAGTGTTGGAAGAAATTTTTCCCTCCGCCTTGAAAATCTTAAAAAATAAATCAAAATTATGCTTCCTGCACAATAATAATAAAGACTGTAAGATTAAATTCTTGCAGTCTTTTTATTTTAATACAAGAGCATGAATCGAAGCTCTTCAAATCTTCAAAAAAAAGACCGAGAATCTCATCACGGTCTTTCAAAATATTTTTCTTCTAAAAACTATTCAAAACGAGATATATTGGTAATAACCACCATATCAACCGGCACATTCCCATGCTCACCCATTTCTTTTGTTTTGAGCTTGGCAATTTTGGCAACAACATCTTCGCCGTCAATCACTTTACCAAAAACGCAATAGCCAAAACTTTCATCGCTTGTATCTTGATGATCAAGTTCTTCATTATCTTCAGTATTTATGAAGAATTGAGCTGTTGCAGAATGCGGTTCAGAGGTACGAGCCATAGCTATGGTGAATTTTTCGTTTTTTAATCCATTTGTGGCTTCATTTTCAACAGGTGCTTTGGTTTCTTTTTCTTCCATGCGAACGCCAAGCCCGCCGCCTTGTATCATAAAACCATCAATAACCCTATGAAAAATTGTGTTCTTATAAAATTCATCATCAACATATGATAAAAAATTTGCCACTGTTTTTGGAGCTTTATCATCGTAAAGTTCGATTAACATATCGCCCGAGGAAGTTTCCATTAAAATTGTTGTAGACATTTTTTCCACCTATTTTTATTTTGTTTGAATATCAATTATAGCTTCTTCCAAAGTTTTTTTACCCTTGGTATATGAAACAGTATAATGCAAATCTTTTGGAAGGAAGATTGCTTTTAATACCAATTCTTCTATTGAGGTTTTATCTTTTGGAAGCGTGAATTTGAAATCACCGCCAGGATAATTGAGGCCTTCTTCAAATGCTGATAAAATAGGTTCAAAAGCACTAAAATTTGAACCTTGTTTCATTTGAAGAAGCTGTGCCAAAAGTTGTTCTTTGATTTGTGTAGGGCTTGCATTTGCTGCTTCGCTTATAACCAAAATTGAAATAGGCACAATACCTGTATCTTTAAAGTTAAAGTCAAAGCCATTTATAATTAAACCTGTAAGCTCTCTTGAAAGCCTATTATAATCAAGCTCTTTTAAGTTTTTGCTTAAAATAACTTGAGAAGATGAATTTGCCTCAAAAAGATGCTCAAAGTTTGCGTAAGACTTTAAATCAATGGTTTTTAAATCTGCCATTGGAAGAAAATCAAAACCCAAAGAAAGATCTGCTTTTTGCATAGTGCTTTCACCAAAAGCAAAAGGTGCTAATTGCTGTAAGTGAGCTAAATTAGCCTCAGCACCCCAATGAATAAGTTTTTCTTCTGTAATTTCAAAACCGTTAACATAGAGAGATAAAGCATATTTAGTGGTGTCAAGCTTTGTTTCAATTTCATCAAGGCTGAAAATATTTTTTTCCCCTTGCAAAGCCTCTATGCCTGAAAATCTGATGGAATGAAAAGGAGTGTTGTTTTTGAGAAGATTAATGAAATGCTCTTCAAAGGCTTTTTCATTAAAATTGTCTGGATCTATAGAATATTGATATGCTAAATTAAGTAATTTTGCATCAGGCATCATAATATCATCAAAAAGCAGTTCACCCAATGAAAACTTAAATTCTTCTTGCTTGTGTGCACCCATAACAACAAAATTTTTCATTGTAATATCAAAAGAAGTTGCTTCTGGTTTTTTTGATTCGATAGAGCCTATGTGCAAATTTATGTGATCATCTTTTTTTGTGATATTTGAAATTATACTGTTTTTATAGGTGATATCAAGAAGGCTTGCCCAGAATTCATCAGTATCAAGACCAAGTTCTTGAGCAGCAATGATTTGAGCTATATTATCTTTAGGCTCTTCAAGAAGATAGCTTTCAATCTGCATGTCTAAAATATTTTCTTTGTCATCAATAAAAATGTTGGTTGCTTCAATTTTTTTTGCAATAATCACATGACCCTTTGTTGCGTCAAAAGCATCAAGATTAATATCAGTGGCTTTAACGCTTTCAACATTTGTGTTTATACCTGAATCAATTGAGTCAGTATACATAAGGCCCGTAACTTCAAGTTCCTTTGCTAAAGCATTATATTTTATTTCTGAATATGAAATTTTGTAGAGCGGGTTTGTATCAATCATTTCTTTGATTGAACCAACCACTTGTTTTTCAATGGTTTTTAAAGCACTATAGCCAACTATTGCACCGCCTAATACTAAGGCAAGAATAATAAGTGGCAGTTTTGACTTTTTATTTGCTGACGACATTTTTATTCCTTAATTCTTACTATTACAAAACTTGCTTTAGAAATTGTTGCAAGCGAGGGTGTTGAGAGTTTTCAAAGATTTGAGTAGGTGTGCCTTCTTCAATAATTTGACCATGATCCATAAATATAACCCTGTCAGCCACTTCTCTTGCAAAGCCCATTTCATGGGTAACCACCATCATTGTCATACCTTCATTTGCCAAGTTCACCCTAACATCTAAAACTTCGCCTACCATTTCTGGGTCAAGTGCAGAGGTTGGTTCATCAAAAAGCATTATTTCAGGCTGCATTGCCAGCGCCCTTGCAATGGCTACACGTTGTTGTTGACCGCCTGAAAGCATGGAAGGATAAGAATTAATTTTATCGGCAAGCCCAACTTTTTTCAATAAACCTAAGGCAAGTTCTTCTGCTTCTTTTTTTGGCATTTTTTTCAACTTCATTGGAGCTACAGTGAGGTTTCTTAAAACACTCATGTGCGGAAAAAGGTTGAAAGATTGAAACACCATACCTAGGTTTTGGCGCATTTTATTAACATCATGGTCATCACTTGCAATGTCAGCACCATTAATGAAAATATGCCCTTGATTAACAGTTTCAAGGCGGTTTATTGTACGCAAAGCTGTGGACTTCCCTGATCCTGATGGACCTATGATAACAACTTTTTCGCCTCTTTGGACGTCAATGGAAATATCTTGAAGTGCAGCAAGCTGCCCAAAAAATTTCCAAACATTTCTCATGGAAATAATGGTATCTGAAGAAGAATTTTCTATATTATCGTTGGTCTTTGTCATATTGAGACAACCTCCCTTCTAGATTACTCACCCCTTTTGAAAGAATAAGTGTGATAATCAAATAAACTAAGGCGATTACGGTGTATGTTTCAAAATATTCAAAAGTTTGTGCAGCATACTCTCTTCCACGTCTTAATAAGTCAGCCACGGCAATAATTGAAACTAAAGAAGTGTCTTTGAGCATTGCAATACATTCATTGCCAACCGGTGGTAAGATTGTTCGCATAGCTTGCGGAAGCACAACAATGGTCATAGTTTGATAACGGTTGAAGCCTAACGAACGTGAAGCTTCTGTTTGCCCTTTGTGAACTGCTAAAATTCCTGCTCTGAAAACTTCGCCCATATAGGCACCATAACAAAAACTTAATGAGACAACAGCAGAAACAATCGGTGAAACCTGTAAAACTGAACCAAGGGCATAGTAAATATAGAATAATTGCATTAGTAAAGGTATTCCACGAATTACCTCTACATAGGTGGAAGCAATAAGGTTGATCACTTTATTGCGTGAAAGCTTTCCAAGGCCTGTTAACAAGCCGATGGGAATTGCAATTACAATTGAAAGAATTGTTACTTGAAAGGTTACCAATAAGCCATCCGGAACGAATTTCATTACTTCCCAGTAGGGATCCGGTTTTAATGTACAGAGTAAAATCAAAGAACCAACAGCTAAAACAAAAGCTAAATTCCATGCTTGGAGAAAACTTTTATTTTTAGGGTCGGGGATAGATGCACCTTCTGTAATAATATATGGCACTTGAATGGTATCGTCCAGTGGATCTTTGCGTTCCTCTTGCATAGGGCAAAACCTCTTCATTAAGTAAAATTGTAGTTGTTAAGCTATATAAAATCTGAGCCCGCAACAAAACATTGCGAGCTCAGGGTATAGATATAATATATAAAATTATTTAAGCCATTTTTCGATTAAAGCATTTTGTGTGCCATCTTCTTTAACTTTTTTGATGCCTTCGTTTAACTTAGCAAGTAATTCTGCATCATCTTTACGAAGGGCAAAGCCAAAATCTTCTGAAAAATCACTTTTTTCAACGATTTTTAATTGTCCTGCATAGTCTTTGCTTTTTTCAGCATAGTTGTAAGCAACCAAATCATCACAAACAACAGCATCAATGCGGCCGTTTTTCAAATCTTCCATAGCAAGGCCAACTTCATCATAAGTTTTTGCAGTTGCATCTTTGTTCAAATCAGGAAGGAAGAGCATGCCTGTTGTTCCTATTTGACCGCCGGCTGTTTTGCCTGTTAAGTCTTTGAAACTATTGATATCAGAATCTTCTCTAACAACAAGGGCTTGATAGTTTACATGGTAAGGATCTGTGAACGCCATAACTTTTTTACGATCTTCAGTGATAGTTACAGAAGAAGCAATGATATCGCATTGATTAGAGCCAAGCGCAGCAAAAATACCGTCCCAAGCGGTGTTACGAACTTCAATTTCAATGCCTGCAGCTTTTGCAACAGCATTAATATAGTCGATAGCATAGCCAACTACATTTTTGTTTTCGTCTAAAGTTTCAAATGGTGGCCATGTTGCATCAGCAGCAACAACATAAGTTTCTGCTTGAGCTTTTGGTGCTTGAACAGCAACAAATAGAAGGCACATAGCCATAATAATTTTTTTCATAGAACCCATAAGTTTCCCCTTTTATTGTTTTTTACAATAATGAAATTAATTTTTGTAAAAGTCAAGCCTTCTCATGCTAGAGATAAAACAGGTTTTTACAAAATTGTAATTTAAAAAAGTAAAACACTTATACTTTTTTGTTGATATTATTTTGCAAAGCCTACAGCCCTGTTTTCTCTTATAACAGTAACACGAATTTGACCGGGATATGTGAGATTTTCTTCTATGCGGTTTGAAATATCTTTGCATAAAAGATAGGTTGCATCGTCATTGATTTCTTCAGAGTTAACGATAACGCGTAATTCTCTTCCTGCTTGAATAGCAAAAGCTTTTGAAACTCCTTCGCATGAATTTGCAATGTTTTCAAGGTCTTCAAGGCGTTTGACATAATTTTCCAACAATTCTTTTCTTGCACCCGGGCGAGCACCGGAAAGCGAATCTGCTGCTTGAACCAATACAGCTAAAGCACTTTCAGGGTGAACATCTTCATGGTGAGCAGCGATTGCGTGTATAATTTCTTTATGTTCGTTAAATTTCTTTGCAATATCTGCACCTATGGTTGCATGTGAACCTTCAATTTCATGATCAACAGCTTTGCCTATATCGTGCAATAAGCCGGCTCTTTTTGCTTTTTTTATGTTTAGGCCAAGTTCTGCAGCCATCATTCCGCAAAGTGCAGAAACTTCTAAGGAATGTTGCAATACATTTTGCGTAAAAGAGGTGCGGTATTTTAATTGCCCCAATAAGCGAACAATTTCAGGGTGAATTCCGTGCACGCCGGCATCAAAAGTTGCTTGCTCGCCTGCTTCACGGATTTGAATTTCAAGCTCTTGTTCGCATTTTTCAACTATGTCTTCAATTCTTGCAGGGTGTATTCTTCCGTCTTGGATAAGGCGTTCTAATGCCATTTTGGCAACTTGCCTGCGAAGTGGTGAATAGGCTGAAAGTATAACGGTTTCTGGGGTATCGTCGATAATTAAATCAACGCCTGTTGCCGCTTCGATAGCACGAATATTTCTGCCTTCACGTCCGATAATGCGTCCTTTCATGTCTTCACTTGGCAGTGAAACGGCAGTTACTGTTTGTTCGCCAATATAATCGCCGGCGTATCTTTGAATGGTAGAAGCCAAAATTTCTTTTGCTTTTCTGTCAGCAATTTCACGAGCTTCAGATTCAATTGTGCGCATCATTTTTGCAGCTTCGTGCTTTGTTTTGTTTTCAATTTCATAAAAAAGTTGAACTTTTGCTTCTTCTTCAGATAGTGAAGCAATTTCTTGTAAGCGCATATGTTGCTCATTAATTTTTTCGTCAATAAGCTCAGTTTGCTCTTCAAGGTGGCGTTCTAATTTTGCCAATTCTTTTTCTGTTGAAATAATTTCTAATTCACGTGAATTTACTTTATCAATTTTTTCTTCAAGTTTTTCTGTTTGAACTTGAATATGTTTTTCTTTTGATTTTATTTCTTTTTCACGCTCTTTGTTTTCGGCCTCAATTTCTTTTTTAAGATTATAAATTTCGTCTTGGCCCTGAATAAGAAGCTCTTTTTTTTGTGCTTGTGCTTCTTTTCTTGCTTCATTGATGATGCGACTAGCTAAATCATTAGCTGAGCCTATCTGTCTTGCTGTGTAATAGCGATTAAATATAAAACCGACTATTATTCCTGCAAAAACACCCACAGCAATCAATAAAGATACTGTAAATGATCCCATAATTACTCCTCTATATAAACGCTCATACATGTTGTATGGCTGATAAAGAAAACCAAACAAATCTTGTGCGATTTAAAAAGAATTGGTTTCCTGTTAGACAATGCTGACTTATAGGAAACCAATAATAGAGGACTTTATTATACCCAAAATGCCGTGGCTATGGCATGTCAAAGACCTAGTAACTAGGTCGGGCACCTTCGCCGTGCTTTAGGCTCATTAGTTAAAACGGGCTCACCACAAGGTCTTCTAGCACCCTTAATGAAAGCTTGTGAGGTCGACACATAACCAAGAGCTCACGCACATTTCAGGATATTTTATAATTACATTAAAGCGTAAAAAAAGCAAGCAACATAATAAAGAAAAAATGTTTATATAAATTATTTTAAACATCAATTTTAAAGATGAATCTTTTCAACTGAATTTATATCATAACTATCTAATGAAGAGTTGAGCATTTGCAAAAGATTTAGAATTTTTTCTTGCAAAGCTTCATCTTTAAAGTTTTTCTCTTCTGTAGCTTTGGTCATTTGATTACGCTCTTCTTGCAACTGCAATAAGTCGTCAGCAATTCCAATAGCAAGAATAGCCAAAAGCCTTTCCTTGCCTAATTGGTTTCCGTGGAGACGAAGACCATCATAACTTTCTTGAACCAGCTGTATGGCATTTCTAACTCTTTGCTCATCAGCGCTAGAGTTGAAAGATAAGTCCAAGCCACATGCTACCACATTATAAGTATGCATAAATCACACCTAACACAAAGTAAAGTTCGTGTTTATAAAGTTATTTCTTCTTGTATAAGTTTCAGAAGTCTTTCAATGGCAGCATTTGCGTCATGTTTTACTTCTTTTTCTTTTTGTAAAAGAGCTTCAAGATTGTAGTTTTGTTCTTGCAAAGATTGAGAATTTCCTAATTCTTTACGTAAAGATGCATTTTCTTCGCGTAATTTTTTCAATTCATTTGTTAAAGCAATAATACCTTCTTCAAGTTTAATCATCATTTCCATAAAATATATCCTATAATAGTTTTAAAATAAAAGCAAGCCTAAGAAAAAAAATAACAAATTTTAATCTCACCTAAAAACAGTGTTTTAGAAATATACAAAGATTGAGCTTATGCATGCATTTTCCATGTATACTAAAATACTTGCTGCAATTTGAAAGCTTAGAAAAGAAGTGGCTTCTTTCTTCTAAGATGATAAAATAAAGATACTTATTTTGCTTTTGCTTTGCAAGCATTTTTTTTAGATTTTTTCTAAAAATTTAATTTCCAATAAAGATTATTTTTTGCTACTTGAAGGAAAAAAATAATGCAAAATTAAAAGCTTTACACTTCATAAGAAAAAAGATACATTCTTTATCGCATTATTGATTGCAGAAATTTTGAAGGAGACTTTTAATCATGTCGCAAAAAAAACAAGAAAGAAAAAAAGAATTGGCTCGCAAGCGTAAACGCCGTCAAGAACGTTTGAAAGAACGTGTGCGTGAAGCAAAAGCAGCAAAAAAATAATGTTTTGTGAGTAGGGTATGGCGGCTTTGCCGCCTTGTGCCTTGTGTTTATGAATGTTTTTTATACATACTTTGCAGGCAAAGATTTGTTTTTAAAAAAGTATTTGCAAACATATTTGAATATTAACTGCCACTAAACTATGGTTTACTGGTTGGTTTTTGTGTTTAATAATTTAACCAAATTTTTTTATAATGCCAATTTATGAATATCATTGCAAAAAGTGCAATAAAAATTTTGAAGAATGGCTTAAGGTAAGTGAGGCTGAAAAAGATCAGCAATGCCCTGATTGCGGCACGCTTTCCTCTCGTTTTGTTTCACAAACTTCTTTCGTGTTGAAGGGCGGTGGCTGGTATGTTAGTGAATACGGCAAAAATTCTGCATCATCAACAAAACAATCAGGGGTAAATACAGCTGAATCAAGTTCTTCGCAATCAAGCGATAGTTCAGATACAAAAAAAGCAGATTCAGTTTCAAATAAAGCTCAAGGCAACTCAAATAGCACTCATTCAAATGAAAAAATGCTAGAAAAAGCTTCAAGCTCCTCAACAAAATCTTCTTCTGAACATGCTTCAAATTAGCTTTTGAGCAAAAACACTATAACAAAAAAAGAAAAATTATGATAGAACGTTACTCAAGACCGGAAATGGCAGAACTTTGGACAGTTGAAAACCGTTACAATGCTTGGCTTGAAGTTGAGCTTGCTATCTGCGAAGCTTGGTTTGACAATGGACAAATTGACGAAGAAAGCATGATAACAATACGCGATAAAGCGGGTTTTGATGTTGTACGCATTGATGAAATTGAGCAAACAACAAGGCATGACGTGATTGCTTTTTTGACTTCAATTGAAGAAAAAGTTGGTCCGGCAGCACGCTTTATACATCTTGGTTGCACCTCATCTGACATTGTTGATACAGCAAATGCGGTTTTACTGAAAAGAGCAGGTGAGAAACTGCTTGAAGATTACGATTTAATTTTATCAGCTCTTAAAGATTTGGCTTTGAAGCATCAAGGTCAACTTTGTATTGGACGCACGCACGGAATTCATGCTGAGCCAACTTCTTTTGCTTTGAAAATTGCAGGATTTTATGCTGAATTCAAAAGAGATAAAGCAAGATTTATTGATGCATTAGACGGAATAGCAACAGGTAAATTGTCTGGTGCTGTAGGCACTTATTCACTTCTTCCGCCAAGCGTTGAGGCAAATGCGCTTCACCGCTTAGGGCTTAAAGTAGACGAAATTTCAACCCAAGTGATTCAGCGCGACAGATATGCACATTATTTCACAGCTTTAGCGATTACAGCAGGAACCATTGAAAGACTTTGTGTTGAATTACGCCACCTACAAAGAACTGAAGTAAGGGAAGTGGAAGAAGGCTTTGGTAAAGGGCAAAAAGGTTCGTCAGCCATGCCACACAAGAAAAATCCTATATCAGCTGAAAACATGACGGGCTTATCACGACTTATTCGCACAAATGCACTTGCAGCTTTAGAAAATCAAGCTTTATGGCATGAAAGAGATATTTCTCATTCAAGCGTTGAACGTGTGATTATGCCGGATACTACAATACTTATGGATTATGTGTTGCATAGATTGGCTAATTTAGTAAAAAATCTTAGAGTATTGCCCGAAAATATGGAAAAAAACCTTAAAGCTTCCTTTGGGCTGTTCTTTTCGCAACGTATCCTAACAGCACTTATAGATGCAGGCATGCCACGCCAAGAAGCGTATGTAACAGTGCAAAAATGCGCTATGCACTCATGGGAAACAGGATCATATTTCCCTGATGTTATTTGCAGTGACGAAAATATTTCATCAAAAGTTTCAAAAGATATTCTAAATAAAGCCTTTGATGCAAATGCCTATCTCAAAGAAGAAAAAACTATACTTGACCGAGTATTTAAATAATAATAAAAGGTAAATATATGAACCCATTACTTTCTATAGCAAACGATGAAAAAGCACTTAAAATTGAATTAGCAAAACTTCTTGTTGAAAAATCTTATAAAGAAGGTGATTTTACCTTGGCTTCCGGCAAGAAAAGCTCATACTATTTCGATGGCAGGCAAACAGCTTTAAACCCTAAGGGTGCATGGCTTATAGGTAATTTATTCAACCATTTACTTGCAGATATCGAAGAGCTAGATGCTGTAGGCGGAATGACCTTAGGCGCTGACCCATTAGTTACGGCAACTTCACTTATTTCTTTTGAAAAAGGCGGAAATATTGCTGCTTTTATAGTAAGAAAAGAGGCAAAAGGGCATGGAACAGGCAACTATATTGAAGGTTTAGGAAACATTCCTAAAGGTTCTAAAGTGGCTATGCTAGAAGATGTTGTTACAACAGGCGGATCTTTGTTAAAAGCTTGTGAAAGAGTGAAAGATGCAGGCCTTGAAATAGTTGCTGTTGCTACAATTCTTGATAGAAATGAAGGCGGAAGAGAAGCCATTGAAAAAGCTGGCTATACACTTCGTTCACTTTTTACTCGTGAAGAATTAGTGGCTTTAGCTAAATAGTTATTGTATTTAAATATTTGATAGTTTTTGAGGGTTGCATGCAGAAAATTAATTCTTTTCTAATAAGCTTTATTTATATATTTTGTTGCCTTTCTTTATTGCTTGTAAACAGTATGAGGAATGTTGATTTTGCCCATGCCTGGGAAGTTGAATTGCATGAAAACCCTTATCTGCCCGAAACAACAATTGCAGTATCAAAAACTGATCAAAACCTTATTATTATTGATAATAAGGAAGGATTTAAAATTGATAAAGCATTTGCAAGTATACACGGTGAAATTCAGGGCGATAAGTTTTTAGAGGGCGATTTAAAAACTCCTGAAGGTGTGTATTTTGTTACAACAAAAATCAAATCTAAGCTAGACTTTGAAAAATACGGTTCAGGTGCTTATGTTCTTAATTATCCTAATCCAATTGATATTATACGACAGAAAACAGGGCACGGTATTTGGATTCACTCAAAGGGAAACCCAATCTTAGGACAGGTTACAGAGGGTTGCGTTGCTGTTGATCTTCAAGATCTTGATATCCTTGGTGACTATCTTCCTAAAGGAAGAGCTGTAGTTATTGCAGAATATATCAAAAGGCCTGCTGAACTTGAAAGTGCATTTTTAGATGTTCCAAAGCAATACAAAAAAGAAAGTATTATCAACGCGGAAGTTGAACTTGAAGAAAATGAAGAAATAATCTTTTCAACTGCTTTATCAGATGATTTAAATAATGAAAATCCTATTCCACTTTCAGCAAATATTGAAGAAGAATTTATTGAATTAAAGCCAAAAGCTCGCACTCTTGCTTACTTTACTATAAAGACTGCAAAAGCACTTGCAGGAACTTTGCCTGTAGAAGAAGCTGACACAACACTTGTTTTAGATGAAAATAATTTTGAACAAAGCGAAAACTTGCTAGCGTATAATTCATCATCTGAAGATGATGTTCTTCTGAAAAGTGCTTTAATTGCACAAGAAGCTAAACAAGAAAATAATGTAAATGAAGAAATTTCAACTTTGCAGGATTCTGATTTTGAAGTTCAAGAAAACAGATATACTGAACAAAGCACTACTGAAATCTCTTCTCAAAAGCAAGAAGATACAATTGAGCAAAACGACGAAACATTTTCAGCTGAATGGTTTGTAGAAGAAACAAAAGCTTGGAATGAAGCGTGGCAAAACAAAAGTGAAAGCTTTTTTGATTTTTATGATTCCACAAAGTATGGTTTAGCTCAAAACCAAAGTTTTAAAGAATTTGTTGAACAAAAGAAAAGTCTTTTTACATGGCTTCCGTGGATTCAAATTGTTCATGGCGATATCTATGCAGCAGAAGGAAATGGATATTGGGTTACATGGTTTGAGCAACTTTATCGTGCTCCAAATACCTCTAGTGAAGGCACAAGAAGGCTTTATTGGCAAAAAGATAAAAGTGGAGTTTATAAAATTGTTGCAATGGAATGGATTCCTTCAAAAATTGGTTTGGAAGATATGTATATGGCAAGCATACAACCTGAAATTGAAGCTATAGTTGAAAATTGGAAGAATTCATGGTTGAATGCAGATATTGAAAAATATAAAACTTTCTATACCTCAAATGCTATACAAGGTTCACGCAAGGGCGATGAAATTTTTATCCAAAAAACAGAACTTTGGAGCGTGAAAAAGCCTAAATCTCTCGTCTTTGACAGTTTGAAAATTATACCACAAGGAAATAAAATTCTTGTAAGTATGAATCAAACTTATGAAGATATGACAGGCTATAAAGATTATGGTGTGAAAGATATTTACTTTGTTTTAGAAAATGAAACATGGCGTATCGAACAAGAAGATTGGAGAAAGAAAAGGAAATAAACTCCTTTAATAATAAAAATATATGAAAAAATTAAATTTTTATCGTGTTAATGAACATGGAAAAACAACAAGCTATGAAATAAGCAAAATAAGCCTTTTGCTTTTTGCAATCTATAGTATTCTTTTGCCTGTTTTTTGCGGCTTTCTTCTTTGGGAATTTATTTCGCAATATGCTAAACATCTAAAGCTAAATGAAGAATATCAAGTTCTTTCACAAAAATTTGAAACTTCACAAAATGAAATTCAAAAAATTTATAATTATATAAGCTATTTGGAAGTTGCCGGCGAAGACGATTTGGCTTCTATTCTAAGTAAGAATGCACCCAATGTATATTTTGATAGTGAAGAAAATAATGCTCAAGAAAGCTTGAATAGTGAAGATCAAAGTGAAGATATTGAAATATCAGAATCTATAGTGCAGATTGAACCTTTGCCGCAAAATGAAGATGAGCAAAATCAGATTGAGCAAGTGCAGAATGTTGTAGATTCAAAAGAAAAATTGCTTGAGCCTGAAGATGAAATTCAAGAAGCAAAAAATGAGGAAGAAATAATAACTCAAGATTTGCCGCTTCAAGAAATAGCCGAGCAAGAAATTCCTGAACAAGAAAATTTTGAAAATGAAAGTAATAGTCAAGAAAATATTGTGGCAACAAATGAAAGCGTTTCATTAGAAAGTGCTGAGCCTGTAACGACTAATACTCCTATTACAAATTTTGATGCCTTTAATGCAGCAGAAGAATCTTTGCCACTTGAAGATATTAATGAAAATTCTATTGAAGAAAGCACAGCTGTTTTTGAGCCTTTTGACAAAAAAATTGTTGAAGTTCGTGATATGCATACAGAAATTTCATACGACAATGAGAATATTGAAGTTTATTTTAGCTTATATAATCTTAGTGGAATTGAAATTGCAGGTGATTGCACTTTTACATTATATAAAAGCGGAAATCCTAATGATACACGTCAGCTAATAAAGCAAAGATATACATCTTTTTCTATAAAAAACATGAAGGAAATCTCAACAAATCTTTATCCTTCTCGTGGACTTATAACGCTAAAAGATTCTATAAAACTTGATATATATATTGGCGAAGAACTGGTATATTCCAAACTAATCGACTTAGGGTAAAATATGAAACTTACAAAAGAAGAAATACAGGAATTGCCGCTTATAAACTACACAGGGCCGATAGAAATTATATCAAACAAAGAAGAATGGCAGGCTGTTGTTCGCGAAATTAAAGAAGAAAAAATTCTTGGTTTTGATACTGAAACAAAGCCAAATTTTATAAAAGGTCAATCACATTTGCCTGCACTTATGCAGCTTGCAACTTCAAAAAAAGTATATATAATTCAGTTTTTTAGAATGAGATTACAAAAGGAAATGGTTGAAATTTTATCAGATGAAAATTGTTTAAAAGTTGGGGTTGCCATAAAAGATGATATGCTTGCTTTGCAAAAAAGAGGAAAATTTAAAGCTTTGGGCTATATTGATTTAGCAACGCTTGCACATAAGAAAGGCTATGAAGAGGGGGGTTTAAGAACGCTTTGTGCAGCACTTTTAAAATCACGCTTGAGCAAAAATATGCGTTGCAGTAATTGGGAAAATGTGCGCCTAAGCCCCGCTCAAATCCAATATGCTGCTACTGACGCGTGGGTAAGCCGTGAAATTTATCTAAAGCTTCTTGAAGAAAAATAATAATATTAAAATGTTTAATTGTAATACTA
>CAYJHJ010000050.1:0-4259 GCA_964370095.1 uncultured Desulfovibrionaceae bacterium
TTCCTGCCATAGCATAAATAAATTGAGGAAATGCAGAAATAATTTCCTTTGAAGAAACAAAAAGATTAAGAGTTCTTTGGGTTTGTGCTCCATAATACACATGGTCCGGTATCTCTAATTCACCAAGTAAATCTTTGTCAATTCGCATTATAAACCTTGTCTCATATATGTTTAAAACATTAAAACCAAAAACAATTTTTTGCTTTTTCCATTTTGTTTTGTAAATAAATTTTCATTAATAAAAAAAACAAAAATTTTTTTCCAATAATTTTTTATTACCACCCATAGAAAGCCTTGTCAAGCACGATTAATGACAAAAAGAGAAATAATTTTAATTATGAAAATCATAATGTTATGACCATCAATTCTTTATGTATATTATATTTATACTTCTTATAAATTTTCTTTTATACTTTTCACTCCTTGACAAAAAGCAAATTATTTGCAAAATTTATAAAAAGCACAGGTGAAAAATGAAAAATATATTACAAAAACTAAAAGATGAGTTTTCAACTCTTTCAAAAAAGCATCAAATGTTGGCAAGTTATATTTTACAAAACTCAACAGAAGTAGCCTTCATGACTTCTGTTGAACTTGCAAAGGCTGCCAAGGTAAGCAATGCAACAGTTACACGCTTCACCATAACTTTAGGCTTTGAAGGCTTTCAAGAATTTCAAGAAAATATACGTAAAAATGTTATTAAACACTATTCATCAAAAGATGAAGTTGGCAATTTGGCTGGCAAAGGTGATAATGTTTTTGAAGCAATGCTTGAAGCAATAAACCTGATTCCAAGCCTTTACACAACAAGAGATACAAAAACTATTCTTCAAGCTGCTGAATGTATCATTGCAAGTGAAAAAGTGCTAATCACAGGTTATCAGTGGTGCGACACTTTAGTTACTTATACAAATTACGAACTTGGAAAATTCAAGAAAAATGTTCACAAACTTGTGGATAGTTCACTTGCCAGCTATGATCTAATTCATGAAAACCCAAGCAAAACCTGTGCCATAGTTTTTGCACTACCACGTTATCCAACTAATTTAATTGAGCAACTTAAAAAATTAAAAGAACAAAATATTCCTATCATACTCTTTACTGATGAAATTTTTCCATATGCCAAGAATGCTGACTATCTGTTCACAATAGATATCAACTCCTCACTTCCTACTGTTCTTCCGCTTGTTATGATGATGCTTATTGTGCAAGAGATTATTAGCCGTGTTATAGTTGGCGATCCTACTCGTGCAAAACAGAGGGTTGCAGAATTTGAATCAAACGCACACGCAACTTATAAAAAAATTGAAGAGTTATTATAAAATCATACAGGTATTTTGAAATTATTTTTTCAACATGTTCAAAACAGAAGGGATAATTTCAAACATATCGCCATGTATAGGATAATGAGCAATTTTTAGGCTGTTTGCTTCTTTGTCTTTATTTATTGAAATAATTTTCTTCACATTTCTCAAACCGGCTAAAAATTGTTCAGATCCAGAAACTCCAAGTAATATAACTAAGTTAGGCGATACAACATGCCCTGAAAGCCCAATTTGAAACTCTCTTGGCAAAAGTTCTTTTTGAATGGCTAGTTTTGTTCCTGCTAGTTGAGCATTAATTGCTTTAGCAAATTCTTTAATTTCTTCTAAATCTTCAAGATTGCGTATACCATTACCAACTATCACAAGTTTTTCCGAATTTATAATATCTTGGAACTCTGATTTTTTTACCAAAGGGAAAACATCTAAAATTTTTAATTTTGAAACTTTGTCCACCCCAATCGGAATATATTGGATTTTTTTTCTTTCAATTTTTTTTGGCTTAATAAACACACTATTATGAACTGTAGCAATTTGCAATGATGTGTAAGGTGTGATTATTTCAGCCAATAAATCTTGAGAAAAAGCAGGCCTTACTTGAATAAGTTTTCCTTGCTCGTCAAGATAAAGGTCTGTACATTCTGCTGTAATTCCGGTGTTTTTCAGCACTCCAAGTGCTGGGGCAAGAATACGGCCTTCGTGTGTATTAGCTAAAAGCACAATGCGTACTTTGTCAATTTCATATGAAATTTCAAGGGTTTTTGAAAAAGCTTCCGCAACAATATCGTAATAAAAGTGATAATCCCCCTTACCATCAATCCCTTCTAGGTAATACACCTTTTCAATTCCATAATCTAAAAGTTCATCTTTATTTTTTTCAGAAAGAGGGCGTGGCGAAAAAAGTATGATCTTACTTTTATATGTTTTATATATTTGTGAAGATAATTCTTGTGCTTTTCCTAATAGTTCAAAGAAAAGTGGCTGGATTTCATCGTTTTGAAATTCTAAATATATTTGTATCATACTTGTTCTTCGCTTAATATTTCAAAAATTTTCTCTGTTATTGCTTGTTTTCCAAGCTCTTCAACGCTTAGTATTTGACTTTTTGGAACTATCTTAGGCGCATAAGATTTTACAACTTTTGTTCTTGCTCCTTTTAATCCGTAGTTATTAATGTCTTGATCTTCAAAATCATTAAGGGATAACACTTCAATTTCTTTATTCTTTGCTTGAATTTTCCCTTTTAAAGATGGAATTCTTATAAGATAGCTTTCCGGAAGCACAGAAAGCACCAATGGAAGTTTTGCTGAAATTTTTAAAATTTTATTACCTATTTCTTGGTAGGCACAAAAAGAATCTAAATTAAAAGAGTCAATGAAATCAAATTTTTTCAGGTCTGTAATTAGTGAATATCCTAGATGTGTAGCTAAAGCGGCATGAACAAAAGCCGTTCCCCCATCACTGGTTTGCGCGCCACAAACAATAAAGTGATATGCCAAACCTAAGTTTTTTTCAACAGATTTTATTGCTTGGCAAAGAGTATAAGATGTTGAAATAACATCAGAACCTATAAATGCTTTGTCATTTATCAAATAAGCTTTATCAACGCCATAAGCAAAGCTATCTTTCAAAATTTTTTTTGCACTTTGTGGCCCCATGCTAAAAACATGAATTTCACTGTTAAATCCATTATCTATAAGATTTTCTTTTAGTTCTAAACAAGCTTGAAGTGCGGATAAATCATTTTGATTTATACTTGATGCCAATTGTTCTCGTTTCAATAAACCTGTTTCTAAGTCAACAGCATTATATGAAAAATTAGCCACCTGTTTAATACAAAGAGCTATAGTTATCATTTCTTGGCCTCAATTAAATATTTTTCATGAAAGTATTTATTTTTAATACCTATTCCATACTCTGAGAAGAATGTATTTCGGTTTTCATCTTTTGATAAAAAATAGCAATCAAAGAATTTTTCAAGTTTTGATAGACTATTCTTCATATTCACTTCATTTTCTTCTATAAAAACACAAAAAACACTGTCATTTTCAGCGTGTCCAAAAAAAAAGCAATCAGAAAAAGAAAGTTTTTCTTTTATTATTCTAATAAGTTCACCAAATTTTTTCCCAAATATTTTCAAATTAAAAGAAAATACAAATTTATTATATAAAATCAATTCTAAAATTGCATGACGAAGATCACGCATTCTTTGAACTTCTGAATACCCCTCAAAAATCCAACTATTTTCTTCATTTGCATGATTATTGTTGCCAATTTCTATAATTTTTTCTACAACAGTTTCTATTTCTTCTTCTTTGCATTTTTCTATTTCAAAATATACCAAAGCCTCATAACTAAAATCAATATCAGGAATTTTTTTAATTTTTTCAGATAATTGTTTATTTTTTAAAATAAGATCCATACATTTCTTATCAATAAATTCAACTGCAGAAAGTTCCTCTTTAATAGTTTTCAAATCTTCAATAAATGAAAAAGCATGCTCTTCTTTTTCAAAAAAGAAAGAAATTCCCCAAATATTGGAAGATTTCTGCAAAAGCTTCAGTTTTACCTTGCTGATAGCACCTAGTTTTCCTTCGCTTGATATGATTGTTTGAATTTTTTTGCAATCTTTTTGCAGGACTTCTTTACTTCCATCAAGATTAATAAAAGTTAGCTCTTCAATATAATCCTTTATAAAGCCATATTTCATAGCATTTAACGGCCGTGCATTCATTGCAACCACAGCACCTAAAGTTGCCAATTCTTCGGTTGGATTTATAGGGAAGAAAAGTTCAGGTTGATTCTTTTTAATATATTGATTTAATGAATTTAATGTTATCCCTGCCTCAACTTCTATCATGTTCTCACATAAAGAAAATACAGTAGATAGTTTGGAAAGATTAACAAGCCACCCCCCCATTGGGACTGCTGATCCAA
>CAYJHJ010000050.1:4269-15030 GCA_964370095.1 uncultured Desulfovibrionaceae bacterium
GTTATTTTATTTTTTTTAGAATATGCATCTTTTATTATTTCAATAAGCTCTTCTTCATTTTGAGGAAAAAAACATTTTTCTGCATAGCCTTGAATTCCTGATTCATCCTTCATAAATTCATTAAAATTATCCATTATTTCAAGCTCTTGTATAATTAGTTAGTTTTTTATTATTAAATTATTACTTTTCATCATCTGAACAAATTTTTGCATAAATATCAAACCTTCTTCATGCACAACCACATCTGATCTTTCCATAATTTGAGCGTTTTTATTAGTGTTAACCGCTACAATTAATTTGCATTTTTCAATTCCAGCAAAATATGCCCCAGCACCTGATGTGCCTATGCTAATGCAAATATCTGCCTTGCATATTGCCCCTGAAATACCAACAATTCTCTCAATTCCCTCATGCCCCTGCATTGCAACAGGCCGCGTAACACCAAATTCTGCATTGATACTTTCTGCAAGTTCTTTTATTTGCATGATTTTTTCTTTTGAATCTATGCCTTGACCACATACAACTATAAACTTTGCCTCAGAAAGAAGGTTTGATTTTTCTTTAATTTTATAGTTTATAATCTCTCTATTATTCTTTTTTTCATCTAATTCATAATAGACAACTTTAAAATCTAATTCATCAAAATTATAGATATTTTTATTAGGTTTATATTCAAAAATTTCTTTTGCCAAAGCAATACAAAAAGGGGGGTTTTCTAAAGCAAATTCAGCAATGCAATTATTTGAATAAGAAAATTTACTTACTTTACAAACTAGTAAACCATTAGAATTATATGTTTTTATATCAATAGCATTTTGTATAGAAAATGCTTTTTTTCTAAAGGCAAAGCGAGTGCAGACTTCTTTTCCCCATAAATTTGAAGGGAAAAGATAGAAAGATGTATTTAAATTAATTAAATTCGCAGCTAAAGTATCTATTTGATTTTCATGATAATTTTCTTTAGAAATAAAAATTTGTATTTCTTCTATCTTTACTCCGCAAGTCATTTCGCTCAAATATTTAATAAATTTATCCTTTTTATTATGCGGCAAAAAGGCTGCAAATGAAAGAGAAAAATCTGCCAATTTACTAGAATAGCATGCCAAAGTTTCACGCATTTGATTATCAAAGTCATCTTGAAAAGCATTTATAATTATTATACATTCCATACTTTAACCTTTCATATCAAATGAAAATTTTATACTATTATAAAGTGATAGAGCTTTTTCTTCTGTATTAGTTCCTAAAATTTCTTCTGATCGCCTTTTTATTAAACGAACTTCTAAATTAGTAAGCTGATTTTGCATGTCGCAAGGAATATTTTCATCAAAATCTACTGAAATAAGAGATTTCTTTTTTGCTTCCATTTTATTTTGAAGTGTTGGAACTTGCAGATAAGAGATTTGTGCGTTTCCAACAGTCAACACAGCAGGTGATGAAATAATTTCTTCAACTATTCCATCGTCAATTTCACGCCATATGCGTATCTTTTTGCTTGTTTCATATGAAAAGTCAATAAGATTTGTAAAGCAAGGAATATGAAGTAGTTCTGACAAAAATAAAGCAGTTTGTCCGTTGTCACCATGCCCTGAGCTTGAACCTAAAACAATAAAATCTTGTGAATTATCTTTTGTATATTCAGCTATTTGCTTTGCAACCCTCAAGGGTGAAAAAATCAATTCATGCTCAGTTTTCACATGCACTGCATCATCAAACTTAAGTGCTAACATTAATTTTAAAAAACGTTCACAACCGGAATCACCAATTGTAAACGCTGTTCGCATTATTTCTTCTGAACTTTCAAAAGCATTATTTTTTGAAGTGTTTAACCTTAAAACCATCTCTAAAGCACTTTCATCAAAACAATTCAAGATCTTAGGAAGGTATTGAAGAGAAAGTTTATTTCCCTCCAATACCCAATCTTCTTTTGATAGCTTGTCAATATCTTCAATAGCTTTAAAGCAGACAAGAATTCTCATTTTTAGCCTTCAGGAAACAATGTTCCTTTGTTCATAATACCATTTGGATCGAAAGCTTCTTTCAATGTTTTCAACAAGTAGTAGGAAGTGCCATGCTCTTCTTTAATCCAAGGAGTTCTGTGCTTGCCAATTCCATGATGGTGAGAGATTGATCCGCCAAAGCGCAAAGTTTCTTCCATAATAATTTTATTTATGGGATTATGATATTTATTGATTTCTTCTTCAGGTTTTACATTTACCACATTGTAATAATACATAAAATAGACATTTGTTCCATTTACATATGAGTGTGAAGAATGCCCACCCATCATTGTAAGATCAGGAATTTCAGCTTTTACACGGGTGCACACATTTTCATAAATATCGTGAATAACATCCCAGTTACCTGAAATCTCTGTAGTGAAGCCAACATTTCCTGTTTGTTTGATAAGTGCATATTCTTCAACAACTTTTTCAGGAAACCAATTAAGCCCATCAAACCATGTTTTTATAAGCTTACTGTCAACCTTTTCAGCTTTATTGCTTGAAAGAACAACTTTATCAATAGTATTTGCTGTAAATTCAGCTATTTCTTTAATTCCCTCAGCCATGAAAACCAAAACACATTTATTATTTGAAAAATGTGAAAAATAATAATCACCGTCTTCTTCATCATATAAGCGAGCTACAGACGGTTTTAGACCTTCTACCATAACATTTCTTAAGATGTCAAATCCTGTTTTCATATCATCAAGAAGATAGCCTAAAAAGATATTGTTTTCAGGACGATATTTGAAAAGTTTTACAGTAACTTCAGTAATAAAACATAAAGCTCCTTCACTTCCCATAATGATATGCCTTAAATCAGGGCCTGCAGCTCTTCTTGGAACATTTTTAATCTTAGTGATTTCCCCATTTGGAAAAACCGCTTCAACACCTACAAGCATATCTTCAATTCCGCCATACAAAGTAGAAAACTGACCCGTGCTTCGAGTGGAAACAAGCCCGCCCATTTGAGCAAGCGGTTTTGATTGCGGTGAATGACCGGTTGTAAGCCCTTGCTTTCTAAGCATATTTTCAACATCTTCTAAAAGCACACCACATTCACAAGTAAGCAGCATGTTATATTCATCAACTTTTATTACTTTTTTCATTTTTGAGCCGTCTAAAACAATAGTATTTTCTACTATAGTTTCAAGGCCGCCCTCAATTGATGAAAGCCCTGTTCTTGGAACTACATTGATTTTATTATCATTTGCAAATTTTAATACCTTTGAAATATCTGAGCTTGATTGAGCATAAACAAGAGCCGCAGGAAAAGGCAGTGTATAAACTCCGAAAACAGCGGGGAATTTTCTAAACCTATCTATGCTGCTTTCTTTTAAAACTTCGGCATCAGTTACAACATTTTCTTTTCCAACTAAAGAGATTAAATTATTGACTATACTTTGCTTATCTAATTGACTTGACATAATACATATCCTTTTATATATCAAATTTATTTTATAATTTATTTGAAAATTTCATAAGATTTTTTCAAAACTTCATCTGTATGTGTGCTTATTTGACTATAGACCTTATCTATAATTTCTTTATATTTTTTAGTGTTTATTAGATTTGGTGAAAATTCGTCTTTCGTTTTAACCATTTTTGAAACAGCTTCTTCAAAAGAGGAATATACTCCCAAACCAACAGCTACACAAATAGCAGAACCTATTACTGCCGAGCCATTCACAAGATTTCTTTTTACTTTTTTGCCAAAAACATCTGAAAAAATATGCATAAATAAATCGCTGTTAGAACCGCCGCCTGTGATAATGAGATTATCATAGTTTTTATTAAGTTCATCACACATTTCATCAATACGCATTTTCATTGTCATTGCAATAGCTTCAAGAATAGAGCGATACATATGCCCTCTTGTGTGTCTTGCATCAAGCCCAAGCATTACGCCTTTTTTATATAGATGTGAAGTTGGTGCTAAAAAATCCGGAACAATCATAAGCCCTTCTGAACCAACGGGCACAAGCAAAGCCTCTGCCTCCAAAACGTGTTCACGCTTTTCTTCGGTTGTTCTTGTTTTTTCATAAAACTCAGGGCCGATTAGATTTTTAAACCAACTTACAGTCCACATTCCTCTACGTATACCATTGCTTTCATAAAGATATTTCTTGGGGATACAAGCAAAGTTTGTCCAAAAATTAGTTGTGCCCTTTGGGTTATCATTTCCATTTGTCATTCCGGCAATATAAGTGCCTAAAGATATAAGCATTTCATTACCGTTTAAAAGCCCTGCTCCTAAAGCTTCTGTTGCCTTGTCGTTTGCAGTGCATATAACAGGAATTCCTTCAGGAATACCAAGAGCTTTGGATGCTTCTTTTGAAACATAACCAAGAACTTGCCCCGGCATTTTCAATTTGAAAAGCATATCCCTGGAAAGATTAAATTCTGAAAATTTCTCTTCATCTTCAATCCAATTCCATGTATCTGTATCCATTGGCCAAACACCTTGATAATTTGCCGCAGAATCAACAAATTCGCCCGTAAACCTATGGGTTATATAGCCGGATGAGGTTGTTACGTATTCGACTTCAGGGTTTGTATGTTCATACACCTTTGAAACTCTTTGATCCATCCAACTCATCACAGGTTGAGCCAAAGTTCCGTCTTTTTTTAGCAATGCCCTACAAAAGCGAATTGTACAAAGACCGATGCCAATAATATCGTTAACGTCGCCATCAAATTTTTTTAAAGTTTTTTCAAAAGCTTTAATAATTGACGTCCATAAATCATCATCAGGGTGCTCAACAATGCCGGGTTCTGCAAGATACATAGGCTTTAGCTCTTCTCTATCTTCACAAAGAATATTGCCTTCAAGATCAAAAATAACAATTTTTGAACTTTGTGAGCCACCGTCAACACCTAAAATATATTTTTTTTTCACTGTCTTATGCCATAAAATAAATATTTATAAAGATGATATTGAGTTTATCGAACTAAATATCCGCCGTCAACAGAAAGAATATGCCCATTTACATAATCAGATGCTTTACTTGCTAAAAACACAGTTGCACCCATAAGATCTGCCACTTCACCCCAACGGTTTGCTGGAATATGATCAAGCACTCTTTGATTTGTTGTTGGGTTGCTTCTTGTTGCTTCAGTAATAGCTGTTGCAAAATAACCGGGTGCCAAGCCATTTACTTGAACATTATATTGAGCAAGCTCATCGCAATAAGCTTTTGTGAAACCGGCTATACCATGTTTTGTTGCCGCATAAGCAGGAGACCACTGCCCGCCTAAAAATGTGAAAACAGAACAGATATTAATAATTTTACCGCTTTTTTGTGCAACCATATATTTAGATGCTTCATAACTTAGTTCAAAAGCAGCAGTCAAATTAAGATTGATCATAGGATCCCACTGCTTTCTGCCAAATTTTTCAACCTCTTCAATAACGCACATGCCGGCACTGTTTACTAAAATATCAACAGAACCAAACACTTCTATACATTTTTCAACAATAGCTTTTGGTGTTCCTTCTGCAGTGATATCACTTTTCATAAAAGTATATTTCACATTTTCAGCTTCAATAAGCTTTTTTGTTGTTCCATCATCATCCATAATGCTTGGAACAAAAACATTTGCGCCTGCTTTAGCAAGAGCCAAAGCAAATGCTTGCCCAAGGCCGGTGTTTCCGCCGGTAACAATTGCGTTTTTTCCCGCTAAAGAGAAAAAATTCATGTTAAATTCAGTAATATTCATTTGTGTTTCCTATTATTCCTCATAAACCTAATATAAGCTTACACTGTATAAAAAACTATATTAAAGCTTCCTTGGAATAGCTTGACAAATATTTGCCAAATTAAAATATGCAACCAAACAAGGCAACATAAGCAAAAAAGCAAATTTGTTTTCAAACTTTCAATCTATACTTATGAAACCACTCTACCAAGAGTATTATAAGGCTTTTATAAAGTAGAGCAAAGGAAAAGTCAATACATTTTTTTCATTTTTTTGAATTTTGGTAATTTATTTTCATTTTACTCTTAGCTATTGATTCAATGCACTATTTTTACAAATCGACAAATTATTTTTTTCTCATACTTGACAGAATTCCAAATTTGTGTATTTTAGTTGATACTGTATAAAAAATTATGTTAAAGTTGTACAAAAATATGTATTGGCGTTGCGGAAAGAGCAAAGTCATCTAAATATTATTGTATGACTCTTTACTCTTTCCCTTAGATTTTTCATTTTTTTTTGAAAGGGATGTTTTATGAGTAATATTACAGAACAAGCACAAAAAGTTGAGCAAGGTTCAACAAAGGGCATTGGCTTAAGACCTGCCGTGTTTTTGCCAGCATTCGTATTAATCTTTTTGACCATTATTTATGCTATGCTGAACGAAGAAGGCTTTCTGCAAGCAACCACTTATGTTAAAGACATTATGATTAATAGCTTTGGTGGCTTTTTTAGTTTAACAGGCGTTGCAGCTCTTATTATGGTTGTTGCAGCTTATTTTTCAAAATTTGGCGATTTTAAAATCGGTGGGGAAAATGCTGTTCCATTAATTCCAAGACATTCATGCATATTTATTGTACTTTGCACAACTATTGCCGCAGGTATTTTATTCTGGGGCACTGAAGAGCCAATTTATCATTTGGCCTATCCGCCTTCCTCATTAGGAATTGAGCCAATGAGCCATGAAGCTGCTAAGTATGCTATGGAAACAATGTTCTTGCACTGGACTTTTATGCCTTATGCATTTTATACTGTGCCAACTTTAGTTTTTGCTTATGCATATTACAATATGAAAAAGCCTTATAGTATCGGCTCACAAATCGCACCTTTATTCAAAGAAAAACATCAGAAAAAAATGAATGATGTTATAGATGTTATAACATTATTTGCTATCTGTTTTGCTATTGCCTCATCATTTGGTACTTCAGTTTTGAATATAGGCGGCGGATTAAACACAGTTTTTGCTATTCCAAACACAGTTTGGCTTTGGACAGGAATTGCAATTATAGGTAGTATCACCTTTATTTTATCTGCTAAATCAGGTCTTTTTAAAGGTATTAAATATCTTTCTACAATAAACGTATATGTTTATGTGTTTATTCTTTTAGTTTTTCTTTTATTTGGCCCTACAGCATATATCTTCAACGGTGCAACTGAAGCTTTGGGTGGATTTTTAACAAACCTATTTGATAAAGCCCTATTCACAGGAACATTTGCAGAAGATTCATGGCCACAAGGTTGGACAACTTTTTATTGGTCAAACTGGATTGCTTGGGCTCCTGTTACTGCTGTTTTTCTTGCTCGTTTAGCTTATGGTTATACTATCAAACAAATTATTGTTACAACTTTTCTGCTTCCAAGTATTTTTAGCATGGTTTGGATGAGTATCTTAAGCGGAACAGCTATCTATTTACAAATGTCAGGTACAGTTGATATTCTTGCTATCTTAAACGATAAAGGCCCGGGTTTTGCAACCTATGCTGTTATTGATTATTTTGCATTTGCAACTATCATAAGTGCAGTGTATGTTTTTGCGGTATTTATTTCTTTTGTAACTGCAACTGACTCTACTTTAAACGCAATGGCAGGTATTTCTTCACAAGGTCTTGTTGATGGTGCACAAGAAGCTCCTGTTATGTTAAAAATTGCTTGGGGTGGTGTTATCACAGCTATTTCAATAATCTTTATCAGTTTCCTTGGATTAGATGGCATTAAAATGCTTTCATACCTTGGCGGTATTCCTTCTTTGATTCTTGGTATTCTTTGTGTTGTAGCTTTAGGATACATTATAGCAAACTATCAAAAATTAGATAATGCTAATAAATAAAATCACATTACATAAATAAAAAAAGGGAAGCCTCACTTTATTTGAGTGGGGCTTCCCTTTTTTTATATTAATTATATAGATGTAAAAGAAATTCAGAAAGAAAGTTAATTATGCATACGAGAAGTTATATTATTCCTAACCCAAACAGGATCTAACCATTCAAGCGGCTGCACAGGAACACCTGCAATATAAAAGCCAAGATGCACATGATCGCCCACAGCAAGTCCTGTTACACCTGTTGTCCCTAAATCAGCGTTTACATCAACTTCATCACCAACTTTGACATGAATTTGTGTGCAATGCCCATATAAAGAATGAAGCCCTCTACCATGATCAACAATAACTGTATAGCCATAAATACCTAAATAATCGGCAAAAATAACTTTCCCTTTATTTGTTGAACGCACAATATCTTCTTTCACAGAAGCCAAATCAAGCCCAAGGTGTGTTTGATAGTCAATTTCTTTACCTTTATATACATAATTTCTTGAATCACCGTAATAGGCTCTTGGAGCTGAGCGAGGCTGTTGAATGAAAGACTTTGTCCAATAAAAAGTTGGCGATGTTTCTTTGGTTACTTGCAAAATTGTTTCTGCATTTTCAACACGAACTTCACTGTTTACTTTCACATAAAGATCCACAATATCTTCATCGCTCGGGCGAATTTTTCGTATTTCGCTTTCTTTGATTTTAAAAAAGTTGTCAGATAAGTTTACGGTATCATTAGGATAATCATAATCTTTCAAATTCATTACAAATGTTTGTGAAGTAATGTTGCCGGCTTTGTCTTCAGCAAAAACCTGTGGCTGGAAACTTTCAAGCGTATAATCATAAGGAAAAGCAAACAAACATATATATACATCTTCAGAGGGTTTTCCATCTTTTGTTGCAGGGTATGCAGGAAAAAAGTTTTCACCTAATTGTATGCCTGTTTTTTCAACCTTTTCAGAAATCTTATAGGAAATCAAAGCTGAACCGCCTTTAACTATATTTGGAGCCCCTGTAAGTATTGTAATTTCAGGAACTTTTGTATCAAGTATAAAGGAAAAAGTTTGAATGTTTTCATTTCCTTTGAAAAAGCTTGCAAAAGAAGCATCAAGCACTTTTATTTCCAGTTCAAAACTCCCCTCCTCAAAGCCGCTGTTTTCTAAACTAAATTCTTGAGTATGGGTTTTAGGACTGTCTTTAAAATTACCGGGCAAAAAGCTCGCACCCACAACATCAAAGCTTGTGTTCACAACTTCATAGTTTTTATCATTTTGCTTTGCTGTAATCACTAAAGATTTTAAGCCGCTTTTTTCATCTGCCACATCTAAAATAAAGGGCTTTTGTAAAGCAACTTCGCCTTCAGTTGCAGGCATAAGGTTTAAACTTGGCATTTGCCTGTCATTTATCATAAAATAAATTCCAATACCTACAATAGCCAATAAAAGAAATGAAAAGAGAATAGTAATAAAATTATTAAGAAAATTTGTTTTTTTCATAATCAACCTTTAGGCATAGTATGCCTAAGAAAAAGTGATAATAAAAGCTGAAAGCTTTGCTAAATATCAATGTTTTCAAGCAATGAAATAGTAAGTCTTAAAAAGTCAGCCTCTGTTATGATGCCAATAAGCTTTCTTCCTTCAGTTACCGGTAAACAGCCATATTTATGTTCATAAAGAATTTGTGCAGCTTCTTTTAATGGCGTGTTGGCATCAATGCAATGCACGTCATAACGCATGATTTTTTCAAGCACAATTCCTTTATCAAGTTCTTCTTGCTCTTCCGGCAAAATTTCTGCAAAAGTAGAAATAGTATACTGTAAAATATCACGATGAGTTACAAGACCTTCAAAATTACCGTCAGCATCTGTAACAGGTATATGGCGTATATTTGCCAGTTCCATAAGTTGACGCACATCAAGCATATTATCAAATTTTGATAAAGCAAAAACAGGGGAAGACATAATGTCTGAAACTATAAACATAATAAACTCCAATAATAGGGTTTGATTTTAAAATTTAAACTCTTGACAAAGTCTAGAATGTTTTATTTTTTCTGTCAAGTAAGAACTCTTGCAAAGAAAAAGAATTTTGGGTATTACCTTAAAAAGAATTTGACAAAAATAATTATTCGGAAAAAAAATGAACGACACAAAGTTTAGAATACCAAGGCAAAGGCTTATAGAGCAACTAAAAACAAAGGGCATAAAAGACACAAATGTTCTTTCAGCTATTTTAAAGGTTCCAAGACATGATTTTGTGCCCGAATACTTAAATCATCTTGCCTATGAAGATTCTGCCCTCTCAATTGGTTTTGGGCAAACAATCTCAATGCCTTCTGTTGTTGCCTATATGTCAGAAGCTTTAGAGGCAAAACCGGGCATGACAGTTTTAGAAGTGGGCACCGGCTCAGGCTATCAAGCCGCTGTGCTTTATGAAATGGGGCTTTTTGTCTATACAGTTGAAAGACTTAAGGAACTTTATTTTCCTACGAAAGAGCATTTTGCACGCCTTGGTATGAAAAAAGTTCGTACAAAACTCACTGATGGCACATTAGGCTGGCCTGAAATGGCACCCTTTGACAGAATAATTGTGGCTGCCGGCGGTCCAACTATTCCGCAATCTCTTATCGATCAGCTTGCAGATGATGGCATTATGCTTATTCCTGTTGGAAAAGAAAAAAGAAGTCAAGAACTTATAAGAGTAAGAAAAGAAAACGGTAAAGTATTAACAAAGCGATTATCAAAGGTTTCTTTTGTTGATTTAGTGGGCAAAGAAGGATGGAAAAACACATAAATAACAATTACTTATATTCTTTATTAAAAAAAAATTAAAAAATCTCAATTTTTTACTTGACGAGGAAGATAATTTTATATAGAACAATCTTCACGACACAACGACAAGTTGAAAGTCATTCCCCGATAGCTCAATCGGCAGAGCGGGTGACTGTTAATCACTAGGTTGGCGG
>CAYJHJ010000051.1:0-9495 GCA_964370095.1 uncultured Desulfovibrionaceae bacterium
TTTTATCCAAACAAATTCACACGGTTATTGCAGCCACCACAGATGAGCAAAACCTGCCAATCACTTGTGCCATAGATATTATGGACTATGATGAAAAGCATCTTTACTTTTTAACTGCAAAGGGAAAAAACTTTTATAAAAGACTAGTTAACAAAAAATACCTAGCACTTACAGGTTTACATGGCTCAACTACCATGTCATCAATAGCTATTTCACTCAAAGCAAAGGTTGTGGAAATCGGGCAAGAAAGCCTGCTTAATTTATTTGAAAAAAACCCTTATATGTTTGACATTTACCCCTCAGAATCAGCAAGAAAAGCTTTAACTGTTTTTAAAATGTATAACATACAAGGCGAATATTTTGACTTAACAAAAAAACCAATTGAAAGAGCAAGCTTTAATTATAGTGAGAAAAATGAACACTCTGCACAAAGTGAAAAAAAATATTCTATTTCAAACCTTTGTAATGCTTGTGGCCTTTGCCTGAGTGCATGCCCACAAGAATGCATAGATTTAACAAAAAAACCAGCTGAAATTCTGCAAAAGCATTGCCTTTATTGCGGAAATTGCTATAACATTTGTCCGGAAAAGGCGGTATTATATGAGTGATTTAAAAAAAGTTATAGACTATTTAATTGAAGAAAACCCAAACCTTCCAAGAATGTTTGATTTAGAAAAGCTGAGCGATTTTGAAGTGTATAGGGCTTTGGTCAATGTGCGTCAACCTTATCCGGTGCCTAAAGAAATTTTGGCTTTACAAGATAATTTTCTTCAAGAAATTATAATTAAAAGAGGTGTTACAGATGCTGATTCTTTCAATTATCAGAATAATATAGCACTTTGGCAAGGGGATATAAGTTCACTGAAAATTGATGCCATTGTCAATGCTGCAAACTCACGCATGCTTGGCTGCTTTTACCCTCTTCATGCTTGTATTGACAATGTAATTCAAACATATGCAGGCATCCAGCTTCGCCTTGCATGCAATGAATTTATGGAAAAACAAAATAATGCACCAGAGCAGACAGGACTAGCAAAAATCACTTCGGCCTTCAACCTTCCATCAAAATATGTGCTTCACACTGTTGGCCCAATAATCTCTTCAAGAGTGAGCAAGCATGACGAAGAACTTCTTGCAAGCTCTTATATTTCTTGCTTAAAACTTGCTGATGAATATAATCTTTCCTCTATAGCATTTTGTTGTATATCTACCGGTGAATTCCGCTTTCCACAACAATTAGCAGCAGAAATTGCTATTAAAGCCGTGAAAAATTATTTGAAAGAAAATAATTCAAAAATAAAAGTTGTATTTAATGTTTTTAAAGATGAGGATAAAAAAATATATGAGCGACTACTTGGACAAAATTAACCAATTAAAAGAAAAGATTAAAACAGTTGATAATGTGCTTATAGGTGCCGGTGCAGGGCTTTCAACCTCCGCAGGGAACATCTATTCAGGCGAAAGATTTTATAAACATTTCTCTGATTTTCATGAAAAATATGGCATACCTGACATGTATTCTGGCGGATTTTTTGATTTTCCTACCATTGAAGAATTTTGGGCTTGGTGGAGCAGGCAGATTTATGTAAATCGTTATGATAGAGGCATAAATCCTGTTTATCTCAATCTTTTTGAGCTTGTTAAATCAAAAAATTATTTTGTCATAACCACAAATGCCGATCATTTTTTCCAAGATACAGGTTTTGACAAAAAAAGGCTTTTTTATACTCAAGGTGATTATGGGCTTTTCCAGTGCTCAAAGGCTTGCCATAACATGACTTATGATAATAAAGAAATTGTTTATCAGATGTATAAAGAACAAAAAGACATGAAAATTCCTAGCAATCTTGTGCCTTATTGCCCTAAATGTAATGCCCCCATGACTATAAACCTAAGAAAAGATAATCTTTTTATTCAAGATCAAGGCTGGACTGATGCTTATAATCGTTATGCCCGTTTTTTGAATGAAGTGAAAACAAAAGAGGTGTTGCTTTTGGAATTTGGCATTGGCGGCAACACTCCAAGTATTATAAAGTATCCTTTTTGGGACTTTACTATGCAAAATAATAAAGCAACTTATGCCTGCTTAAATCTTCACGATTGCTCCTGCCCAAAACCATTACAAGATAGGGCAATTCTTATGGATTATGATATAGCTCAAGTTCTTGAAGATTTAAAAAAGTAAAAGAAAGATTTAATAAGCACCGGGAATTGGAAATTTCTTTTTGCTTACAAATTTTTTCCCTGCATAAAAAGCTCTTAAACTTTGGTCGACAATAATAATTATCCACGCCCCATAAACTCCAAAATCCGCTGTAAATATAAGCAAATAGGACAATATGGGGCGAATAAGTGCAACCAAAATAAAAGAATATTTTGCTACATATCTTGCATAACCAATGCCACGCAAAACACCTGAATAAGCTAAAGAAATCATTATTGGTATGCAAGAAAAAGCAAGCATTGCCAACAAGTTAGATCCTAATTCAACAATTTTTTGATCGCTGCTATACAGTTGAATCAAATTTTTGCTCATCAGTAAGAAGAAAAGCCCAAAAAGCAGGCCTAAAACAAGGCATATAGGCAATATTGTTCTTGCAAAAAGCAATACTGTTGAGCTTTTATGCTTTCCAATAAGATTTGCTGACAAAGTTAAACTTGCTTTTGAAAAGCCTTGCCCAAAACTATAGAAAGTATCGCATAAAATCATGCAGATACAATGCGTTGTAAATTCAATCACTCCAAGGCTTGCTACAAAAGCTGTGTATATAAAAATACCAAACCTTTCAGACAGTTGCTCTGTTAATGTGCTATAAAATGTGCTTTTTACAACATCCATTTTTTCTCTGGTTGGAAGCCAACCTAAAAAGCCTTTCATTGCCACAAGGCTAGATTTTCTATTAATAAATCTATAACTTACAAAAAGCGTTGCCAAAGAACCTATCAGGGTTGCAATGGCTGCACCTTTAACACCAAGATTTAGTTGAAAAATAAAAAGATAATTCAAAACAAGATTGATAAAATTGCCCACAATATTAGCAAAAAGCATCGCCCTTGTTGCACCCAAACCGGTAAGAGCGGCATTAAAAACTATTGAAATACTAAAGAAAAATAAAGATAAATTTGTTATAAGTGTATATTCTAAGGCAAGGTCAATATAAGAGCTGTCAGCCCCTGCAAGATATAAAATTTCTTCCATGAAGATGCTTGATAAGATTAAAAGCAATAAAGACACACAGATAGCAAAAAAAGTGCACTGCTTCAGAAATGTAGGTAATTCTTTCTTTTTTTCTGAAACACTATACAAAGCAACAACTTGCGTTATACCAACTGCGAATGAGCGCGCAAAAATAAGAAGGACTAATTTGGGCTGCAAAAAAATTCCAACTGCAGCAATAGCCTTTTCCCCCAAAGAGCTTATCATTAAAAGATCTATTGATGAAAGCAATACAAGAAGAAAGCCTTCCATAGCAGCCGGAAAAGCGATGTTAAGATAACGACTTAACAGAGATTTATTGTAGAAATGACTATGCACAAAAAAATAAAACCATAATAATTAAGAGGGCAGAAAATCCTCTGCCCTTGAGCTATTATTTATTCACGCCCTAAATATTCACGGCTGTCAGTGTTAATTTTTATATTATCCCCGATATTTACAAAAATTGGCACCTGTATAATTGCACCTGTTTCAACAGTAGCAGGTTTTGTTACGTTTGAAACAGTGTCGCCTTTTACACCTGGTTCTGTTTCAACAACTTTTAAAACAACTGAGTTCGGAATTTCAATATCAATAGGTTTACCGTTGAAAAGCAATACTTTACAGATTTGCGCTTCTTTGATAAAGTCAGATTTTCCGGAAGTTGCATCTTCACTTACAGGAAATTGTTCATAACTCACTTGATCCATAAAAATCAAATCTTCGCCTTCACGATACAAAAATTGCATTTCGCGGTGTTCCATATCAGGTTTTTCAACTTTTTCTCCTGAACGGAAAGTATTGTCTACCACACGCCCATTCAAAAGATTACGCAATTTTGTGCGCATCATTGCGCCGCCTTTACCCGGTTTGAAATGGTTAAATTCAATAATTTCATATGGAATTCCATCTATTTGAATTTTAAGACCACGTTTAAATTCAGTTGTTGAATACATAAAAGCCCTCTTTAAAAAATTATTTTTTAAGAAAATTTTTTCTTTCCTTATTAAGCGGAGTTTGTTATTTTGCATTTTATAGGCGTGATTGTCAACTCTTAAGCCATAAAGGTAAAAAATTTGCCTGAAAGCAAAAAACATATCATAAAAATAAGATACTGAGAAAAATATGCAAACACAAAACAAAACGCAAAGCACTTTTAATTTTCCTGAAATAGAACTTATTTCAACACTTTACACACCAAGCCAACTTCAGCCCCCCCTTGAAAATCAAATAGCTTTTGCAGGCAGATCAAATGTGGGCAAATCTTCTTTGTTAAATGCTTTATCAAACAGAAAAAACCTTGCTAAAGTTAGCTCTACACCGGGAAAAACAAGAAGCGTAAATTTTTTCAAAGTAAAGAAGTATAATTTTTTCCTTGTAGATTTACCAGGTTATGGTTATGCAAAAAGATCTAAATCAGAAAGAGATGTTTGGGCGGAGCTTATTTCACAATACCTTGAAAACACAGAAGAACTTAAACTCCTCCTTCTTTTGATAGATGCAAGAATTCCTCCGCAACAATTAGATAAAGATATGCTTGCCTTTGCTATTCATGTGGGTTTGAAGGTGCAACCTGTTCTTACAAAGTGCGACAAAGTCAAGCAAAAAGAAATTGCCATAGCTCAAGCTTACTGGAAAAACTTATCAAATGTTGAGCCCATTCCTGTTTCAGCCGAAAAGAAAAGCGGCCTAGCAAAACTTTGGCAGGTGCTTATATCTGAAGCAGCTTTCTTGGAAAATCAAGAAGAGAGTATAAACCAAGAAAAATCGGAATAAAATATGATTGATATTTCAACACTTAATGATGCTCAAAGAGATGCCGTAACTTCAATGGAACGCTCCTTACTCATTATTGCCGGTGCTGGTTCAGGCAAAACAAGAACCTTGGTCTATCGCCTTGCATGGCTGATGGAACAAGGCTTACCTCTTTCACATATGCTTTTGTTAACATTCACAAAAAAAGCAGCCAGCCAAATGCTTGAAAGGGCTTCTCTTCTTTGCGAACAAAACATGCACACCATGCGTTCCGGCACATTTCATGCTTTTGCATTTTCAGTTTTGAGAAATTATCCGCAATTTTGCCTCAGATATGTGCCGGGCACTGATAAAAAAGGCAGTATAAGCGTGATGGATTCAGCCGATCAAAATGCCTCTATTGCCTTATGTAAAGACGAATTAAAACTTGCAAAAGGCGACAGATCATTCCCTAAATCAGCAACTGTTATTTCACTTATTTCAAAAGCAAGAAACAAAGAAATATCAATAGAAGAAGTTTTAAAAAAAGAGGCTCAACACTTCCTTCCTTATATTGATGAATTGCAAAGCCTTTCACTAGCCTATGGAAATTACAAAAAAAAACATGGGCTTTATGATTATGATGATTTGCTTTTTGAAGTAGAAACACTTTTTGTAGAACAGCCGCATGTGCTTGAATATTATCAGAATTTCTGCAAACATATTATGGTTGACGAATATCAAGATACAAATAAAATTCAAGCTCGTATTATAAGGCATTTAGCCGGCAATGAAGGGCATATCATGACTGTTGGTGACGATGCGCAGTCTATCTATGCTTTTCGTGGTGCAACTATACGAAATATCTTAGACTATCCTAAACTTTTCCCCAATACAAAAATTATTTATTTAGAAGAAAACTATCGTTCTTATCAGCCTATTCTAAATGTTGCAAACACAATTTTATCGCAAGCAAGTGAAGGCTATGCCAAGCACTTATATTCTAATAAGCAAGAAAGCCCTAACCAGCCTTTCCCTGTAAGAATATATAAAACCTTGAGTGATTTCAGCCAAGCAAAACTTGCGGCACGCAGAATTCAAGACCTTCTTATCAACACCGAACCCCATGAAATTGCAGTGCTTTTCAGATCAGGCTATCAATCCTACAACCTAGAGCTTGAACTGAATAAAATTGGAATAAAATATAAAAAATACGGCGGAATAAAATTCACAGAAGCTTCGCACATTAAAGATTTGCTTGCCTATGCAAGGCTTATTGCAAACCCGCAAGATCTGCAAGCTTTTCAAAGAATAGCTTCTTTTGCAAAAGGTGTGGGCCCTAAAACAGCACAAAAACTTTATGAGTTGACACAAAAAGGCGAGCATGAAAAATTTGAAAAAACTTTGCAAAAATATCAAGAATTTCAAAAAGATCTTAACCTCATTAACCATTTAAGGTTGAAGTATTATTCAACAGACCTTGAAGAAAAAATTCAGCTTACACAAATGCTTAACACTATTTTTGAAAGATATAAAGAACATATAGCAATTATTTATCCTGATGATTACCCTAAAAGAACTGTAGCAGTTGAAGAAGTTATTAATCTTTCGCTTGAATATGCTGAACTTGATTTATTTATTTCAGATCTAATCCTTGATAAAAGTGATGATAATGATATGGATACTGAAAAAGTTATCATTTCAACCGTGCATTCATCGAAAGGCCTTGAATGGAAGCGTGTTCTTGTGCTTGATTTAGTTGAAAAACGCTTTCCATCAGACAAGTCTATGGTAAGGCAAGAAGAATTTGAAGAAGAAAGACGGCTTTTATATGTTGCTTGCACAAGAGCAAAAAACAGTTTAGATTTATTTATCCCACAAGCTTTATCGCAAAGAGGAACAGGCGGCTTTGAGCCTGCTATCGCCTCTCCTTTTATAAGAGAGCTTGATAGAAGCTTGTTTGAAGAATTTAATGAAGCAATAGGTGGAAGTGTTTATAAAAAATTTAAAGATTCAACAGATTTTGAATCTCATAATCTTTATAATGAAAATAAATCATTTCCCCCAACCTATTCACCTATTGTTCATTCCTCTGAAACAAACAGATATGAAAACCTCGGTGCAAACTCAAGCGGAAACTTTAAACAATACGGCTATTGCTATCATAAAATATTTGGAAGAGGAAAAATCATCAGCGAATCAGATACAGATAAGTATAAAATTAACTTCCCAAATATCGGAATTAAAACAATATTAAAATCTTTCGTGACTTTAGAAGAAAAATAGACTTTACAAATTTTTTATAAGTGTTATATTATTAATAAGCTAGGTTTATTGAGGTGTGAATTTCTCAATAACCTATCAAGCTCAAGGCGTACAGGCAAGTTGCATATATATGGAAAAACTTATTGATTTGCACACCCATTCAAACGCTTCTGACGGAACAGATAGCCCTTCAAACCTTATAAAAAAAGCAAAAAAATGTGGGCTATCGGCCATTGCATTAACAGATCATGACAATATCTGTGGCATCAAAGAAGCACAAACTAAGGCTGATGAACTTGGTATTGAGTTAGTGAAAGGAATTGAATTAAGTACAAATTTTTTAAGAGGAGAAGTACATATTTTAGGCTATTGGTTTCACTCTGAGCCATTGGAAAGTGAAATTTTCAACAAAACATTAAAAAAAATTTTAGATTTTCGGAATACAAGAAACGAAAAACAATTTAAAAAACTAGCTTCCGTGAATGTTTATTTATCTATGGATGATGTAAAAGAATTCATGGGAAATAAACTTCTTACAAGACCTCATTTTGCTCAAGCAATGATGAAAAAAGGCTATGTTAGGAATGTTCAAGAAGCCTTTAAAAAATATCTTGGAATAAGCGGCATAGCTTATGTGGAAAAAGAAATACTAACACAAAAGGAAGCTATAGAAACTTTAAGGGAAACACAAGCAATAGTTGCATTCGCGCATCCCTATTTGACACCTTGCCCCAATGAAAATGTACGACGAGCACTTATAAAAACAATGGTAAATTACGGATTAAACGCAATTGAAACTTTTTACAGCACAAATTCAAAGTATCAAACAGAACAAACAAAAAAATATGCTAAAGAATTTGGGCTCATATGTACAGGCGGCTCAGACTATCACGGAAAAGTTAAACCCGATATTCAATTAGGTATCGGCAAAGGAAACCTAAAAATACCTTATTCAATCCTTGAAGAATTACGCTCATTGCCATCTTAGTTAACAATGCAACCATCTTAGTAAACAATATAAAACATTTTTAATTAACAATATAAACATTTTTCGTTTTATAACTATAATCTTAGATGATTTATCTATTACCCTCAAAAGTCTTTCCTAAACAATAGAACACAACTTTCTTATGATACACACCCTTTATAAGAAAAACAGGAAAGCAAAAACCTCTAAAGAGAAGCTAAGATGTTAAAGCAGCTTAGCTTCTCTTCCTTTTTCTAGTGTATTATTTTATAAATTCACTTTAAAAGCTCTTTGTTCCTAAAGAATTTTATTGAGAGTCAAGGAGTTGACAGTTTATTAAAAATAGTCTATAAAAAATATAAATAATTTCTAAACTATTTAAAAGAAGAGAAAATTCTATGGACATCATAGGCGAAAACTCCTCACTTTCAGATGTATTCAAGATACTTAGCAAGGTAGCTCCCACAGACAGCACTGTTTTGGTTACTGGTGAATCAGGCACAGGTAAAGAGCTTTTTGTTCGTGCTTTGCACAACAGAAGCTTAAGGGCTCAAAAACCTTTTATTCCCATCAATTGCGGGGCAATTCCAAAAGATCTTCTTGAATCAGAACTTTTTGGGCATGAAAAAGGTTCTTTCACCGGAGCTATGAATACAAAACTTGGCCGCTTTGAAGTTGCTGAAGGTGGCACAATTTTTCTTGACGAAATAGGCGAAATGGATATGAGTTTACAAGTAAAAATCCTTCGTGTTTTGCAAGAAAAAGAAATTGAAAGAGTAGGTGGCGCTGGACCAAGAAAGGTTGATGTTCGCATTGTTGCCGCAACAAACCGTGATTTAGAAAAAGAAGTTGAGGCTGGGCGTTTTCGTGAAGATCTTTATTACAGGCTTAATGTTATTCCTATTCATCTGCCGCCTTTACGTGAAAGACAAGAAGATATACTCAACCTTATAAGCCATTTTCTTACTCATTTCTGTACAAAAAAAAATAGGCCTACTCTTCAGGTTTCTTCAAAAGCACAGCAAGTTTTTCTTGCCTATCCATGGTATGGAAATGTGCGTGAATTTGAAAACTTTATGGAAAGATTAAGTATTCTTGTAGATGGCAATGTGATTGAGCTTCCTGATATTCCTCAAAAAATATTAAATTCAATAGAAAACATTGAAGAACTTCCTGCAGTTCCTGAGCATTTTCAAGCTCATAGCACTTTTCATGAAGAAAGCAATGAAGCTTGTTTTAGTCAAAGCAATATGCAAAGTCAAAGCAGTTTAGTAAAAGAAGAAGAATTAAAAGCAAAGCCTATTGCTTCATCAGCAAAAGATTTACAAAATAT
>CAYJHJ010000051.1:9505-14899 GCA_964370095.1 uncultured Desulfovibrionaceae bacterium
ATTCTAAACCCGCCTTCACTTGCGCAAAAAGATGAAGATGCATTTTTTGTTTATCCTAGCCTCGAATATTTGGAAAATACGAAACTAGGGCTTAAAGAATTTCTTGAATCTATTGAAAATAGTTTGATAGATGAAGCACTTGCACGCTGTGAGCACGTTAAAAACCACGCTGCTGAATTACTTGGAATAAAAAGAACAACCCTTATTGAAAAACTCAAAAAAAGAAATATTGAATAATTTTATTCTTTATAATTTGCTGAAAAAGAAATTTAGCTTGTTATTGCACATTTCTTGCATATTCAAAAATGTACAATAATTTGACGGATAAAAGAAATGAAAAGAAGATTACAAACTCAATGCGTATTATTATGCACACTTTTAGTTTCTGCAGATGTATTTTTTTGCAGTAACACTTCTTTTGCAGGCACAATTCAATGGAGCCCCAGGCAAGATAGGGAAAGAATTCTGATTCAGCTTGACACACCTATACAAAACATTTCTATAGACAGAGGCGACAGTTTAAACTTAGTAATTGATTTACCACAAGATGAAGATTTTTCTGCAGAAGGCACAAATCCACAAGGCGAATTTTATCATAATTTTCAAAAAAATGGTAACAGCCTTGAACTTACAATGAAAAAATCAGATTTTGGCTATATTTACACTCAGCCAAGCTCAAACTCTTTACTTATTGAAATTTATAAAGATCCTATAGCTTCGCGCTTCTATCCTTACGAAGAGCTTGAAAATACAAGCCTTATCGCAAGCAATCCTCCTTCAATAAACGAGCAAGAACAAAACACACTGCAGAATCAAGAGCCTTTGGCATCTGCCTCTGATGAGACACAAGTAAGTGAAAATCAAATTATTGTGAACTCAAACACCTCTTTCAATTCTGCACAAGTTCCAAGCTTAGAAGTAGTGCCGCCTCTTGAAAATGAATTAGAAGACTTCAGTGCCCCAATTTTTATACCAGAAGCAGAAACCTCAGAGCCTGAACCTGCCATTTCCAATGAAGAAATATTTCTTCCAAACACTGAAGATGATCCGCTTGGCTCACTTTCCCCTGCTTCACAAATTAATTTAGATGGGCAAAACCTTCCACAAATACAAATAGATGATTTTGAGGAAGAAGCAGCAAATCAAGCACAAAATTTATCAGAAGAAAGTGCTGAAAACATTAATATTCCTATGCCGCTTTTTGATACAAGCTCTAATCGGGAAATTGAAAACAGAACTGTGCAAGCCATGCAAAATCAAGAAGCAACACAAGACAGTGCACCCAATAATTTCACATCAAATCAAGCAAATACTATCCAAAATCTATCTACTCAAGGCAACGAAGTTCTTCTCACAAAAGAAGAGATTGAAGAAGCCGGGAATGATATTTACTATGGCAATAATTTTACTGCAGATTTGAATGACAGCCCTGCAAACAGTTTAAATTCAGTTGCAGTTCCGAATTATGTTTTCCAGCTCGATCAGCCACGCCCTTATGAAGTTTTTGCCTTCATGACAAAGGAAGTTGGAGCACCAAAACCAGCAAGCGCCACAAGAAATTTACTTATAAACACACATGCTGTCAATCCGCAAAGCACAAACTCGCAAACAAGTTCAGCAGAAGAATTTGCACTTGTTGAAGTGGCTGAGCCTCAAAGCACAAACGAAGAAATACTTAATGAACAAAACCTTGCACCCTCTCAAAGCGATCAACTTGCTGCTGAAATTACTCAAACTATAGAAACAGAAGATTTGGATGATATAAGCACCTCCGCAGCAACACAAGAGGCAGACGAGCTTGAAGGCCTTTCCATAGAAGAAAAAGAAGCACTTGCAGAAAAACAAAGAATTGAAGCGGAAATTCAAGCTGCAAGAGAAGCTAATATGACTATTGTATATCAAGATGCCGAAGGTAATATTGTTGAAGAGCCACCAAATATTCCTAAACTCATTGAAGATGCAAATGAAGCCTATGAGCTAAGAAGATACTTAGAAGTTATAGAAATTATTGACAAAATAAAAACCTATACGCTTTCAGAGAATATAGACAAACATAATGAAATCCTTGAAGATCTTCTTTATAAAAGGATGAATGCTGAATTTTTCATTGTAGATGAAATGAACGCATATGAAGAAGAAGGCCAAAAAGTTATCACACTTGCTAATGAGGCCTTGAACTTCAACCCACGCTCTTCAAAAACTCCGCAAGCTTTAGAGGTTTTAGTTCGCACACATCTAAATTTGAAAAATCTTGAAGATGCAAAGGGTTATGCCCTTATGATGAAAAACCTTTATCCTGATGAACCTGAAACACCTGAATTGCTTTATATTCTTGCTCAAGAATATCTCAGAAATGCTGATTATGCACAATCAGCAGAACTCTTAAACTATATTATTACTGACTATTCATCACATCCTCTCACAGAAGATGCAGCTATAGCACAGGCTTATGCTTTTTACAAACAAGGCCAATACGATAAAGCCTTGCCGGTTATAGAATTTGTTAATCTTAGATGGCCTGATGCTTATATCAACAATCCGGATTTTCTGCCTATGTCAGCAGATGTTCAAATTTCCCAAGAAAAATACGAAGATGCACTCAGAACGCTTTGGACGCAATATAATATAGACCCAACAAATGCATATATACCTGAAACTCTTAATAAAATTGCACTATTATATTATACTTTAGGAAATAAAGAAGCTGCAGAAAAAGTTGAGCTCGAAATATTAAATATGTATCCTGATTCTATTTTTGCACCAATGGCCTTATTAAGGCTTGCTGAGGGCACTTTCACACCGCCAAACCCCTCTCTTGAAACTTTATTGCAAGTTTTTTCAATGCCAAACCCACGTATTCCTTCAATCAATTATCAAATTATCTTAGACGATTACCCTGATTCACCTGAGGCAATTGACGCATTAACTCGTCTTGGTGCTCTTGCATTTTACAATAAAGATTATTCCTCTGCTCTTTTATATGCAAAAAGAATTATTGATAATTACCCTGACAGAGTTCAATATAATGTAGCATTTGATGTATTACTTCGCTCATTTGCACATACTTTGGCAAATGCTTTAAGTGAAGAAAATTATGCAAGGGCACTAAGCCTTTGGGAAGAATATCCTTTAGTTCATGACTATTATTTGCCTTTAGAAAATGATTTGCGTGTTGCCCTAGCTCGTGGCTATCTAAACAGGGGAGATACAGCACAAGGACTTGAACTTCTTACACCTTTTATAAATCCGGCTCAAGATCCGGTCTATGGCCTTTATGCTTATAATTTATTTTTAGCCAATTATGTAGCGCAAAATAATTGGCCTGCTATTCTTGAATTAGATAAAAATGTAAATTCATGGAATATGCCACTTGACGTTCGTAACCAACATGAGTATACTACGGCTCTAGCGGCACAAAATTTAGGAAATACAGCTAAGGCTCTTCCTTTATGGCAAAACCTTTCCGCAAATACCCAAATTCCACTCTATCAAAGAGCGTACGCAACATACTTTTTAGCTCGTGATGCTGAAAGTAAGCAAGATTTACGTATGAGTTATCAGCATAACCTTGATGCCCTTGCAATGTTTGAACAATTACAAGAAGAAAGCTCACCCTATGCTGATCAACAACGCATACGCGAATCGATTGCTGCTCTTATCGATGTAACTGAAGTAGCAGGAAGGTTCCAAGAGTCGCTTGACTGGCTGAATAAATATTCTGTTTTTGTTCCGGAAACTTCACCTGATTATGCCGGCTTACAATTAAGAGAAGCAAGATTGTATAGAAAAATGAATGACATGACAACTTGGCAGCGACTTTTAGAAGAAGTGATTGCAAGAGAGCCAGATTCGGTTTTTGGACAGATGGCAGCATCAGAATTAAGTACTGAGCAATTAGCTAGAGATATAAATAATTTAACTCAATAATCCTTTAGGAGTATATATTGTTAATTGTTGGTTTGGGCAATTATGGCAGAAAATATGATAATACGCGTCATAATTTCGGTTTTATGATTGCTGATGCACTGTTAGAAAAATTTCAAAGAGAAAATGCAAGAATTGATACTATTTCAGGTGCAAAATTTAAAGGTATTTGTTATAAAGTGTTTCTAAATTCTAAACTTGAAAATGGCCTTCAACAAGTTTATATCGTAAAACCAGAAACTTATATGAACCTTTCAGGTGAATGTGTGCAGCCCTTTATGGCTTGGCATGATATCAAAGCAGATGATCTTTTGGTTATGCACGATGAACTTGATATTCCATTTAATGATATAAGACTTAAAACCGGCGGAGGCTTAGCTGGGCATAATGGCTTGAAATCAATAGCAGAACGCCTTTCTACACAAGATTTTCACCGCTTGCGTCTTGGCATCGGCAGACCCGAAGAAAAAGAATATATGGCAAACTATGTACTTTCACCTTTTTCTCAAGAAGAAAGAGCTGATTTGCAAAAACTTTACAAAGTTGCCTTTGATAAAATTGAGATTTTTCTTAACAAAAAAGCAAATACAAAATTAAAATAAATTATTAAACCCTAAACCTTGGATAAAATTATGAGAAAAAAAAATTCTTCAAACAACCATCATCAAGAACCTCAAATTGATATTGCTGATTTAGCAAATCTTATTTCATTAAAAGATTTAAAAATCAAAACAATGCCAGAACTTATGAATTTGGCTGAACAATATCAAATTGAAGAAGCAGCTTCTCTTAGAAAGCAAGATCTTGTTTTCGCGCTTTTCCAAGCATGTTTACAAAAATATGGCGCATTGTTGGGTGATGGTGTGCTTGAAATTTTACCAGAAGGTTTTGGATTTTTACGCTCGCCTCTTTCAAGTTATATGCCGGGGCAAGACGATATATATGTTTCAGCAAATCTTGTTCGCCAATATCAACTTAGAAAAGGCGATACTGTTGTAGGGCTTATTCGTCCCCCACGTGAAAACGAACATTATTTTACACTTACAAAAATTACGGAAATTAATGCCGAAGCCCCTGAAGCCGCTAAGCACACGGTATTGTTTGACAACCTTACACCAATCTATCCTAATCGCCAACTTATCATGGAAACTCATGAAAAAAATTATGGTGGAAGGCTTATTGATCTTATGTCGCCAATCGGCAGAGGTCAGCGTGGGCTCATTGTTGCACCGCCTCGTACAGGTAAAACAATTCTTTTACAGAACATGGCAAATGCTATCAATCAAAATCATCCTGATGTAAAGCTGATTATTTTGCTTATCGATGAAAGGCCTGAAGAGGTTACTGATATGCAACGTAATGTGAAAAACGCTGAAGTTGTTTCTTCTACTTTTGATGAGCCACCACATAGACACGTGCAAGTTACTGAAATGGTTCTTGAAAAAGCAAAAAGACTTGTAGAAAGAAAAA
>CAYJHJ010000052.1:0-13886 GCA_964370095.1 uncultured Desulfovibrionaceae bacterium
CTGTTAAAAAGGTCAAGAGGTAGAGTGCTGTTTAGCTTAAGATCTAATACTTCTTGTGATAAAAGTGCGGTGAAAGAAAGATTGCCCTTTTCACGGGTTGAATGATCAAGAATTTCAAAACTTGCCTCATCAAGTGTAAATTGATTGCTAAATGAAAGCTTTAATGGTTTTTGTAAAACTAATTCTTGGTTTGATTTTTTGTAGAAGAATGAAAATTCATTAAAGAGCATTTCTGAGCTTAATAAAGCGTATTCAAGCTTTGAGTTGAGTGCAAGTTCGCCTTCAGTATTTAAATCTAAACTTAAATTATTTGATTCTATTTGAAAATTTATATAGCCGCTTTCATAAAGAGAAGAGGGTAGAAAAGAAGAAATTTCATTGTGGGTATAGAGCGAACTACTTATTATTTCACCTTTTATTTGAGGTATTTGCATTTTAGTGATGCGATTAAGCTTATCTATTTCAAAAAAAGCCTGAAGGCTATCGAGGTATAATTCATTGAAGTTAAGCTCAGTAAAATCAAATCGAGTTGAAATAGTATCATTTTTTGTTTGTGATAGATCAATTTCTAACTTTCCAAGACCTGAAATCGGAAAGTTTTCAATCAAGGAATTTAGGCTTAGGGTTGAAATATCAAGTTTTCCGTCAAGCATGGAAAGGTAATCACCTTTGATTAAATAATCAAAATTCAATGAAAGATAATTTGATGAAATGTCAATATCTTGAATAGAAAGAAGAAGGTTTTTCAATGCAAAATCACTTGTGCTAAGCTGAAATTTTGAACTTGTGTTCAAAAATGTGCTTTGCCCTTTGTTTAAAAGTGAAACATTGTTTGATTCAATATTGATATCTCCTTGAATATCAAGTTTATTTTCAATAAGGATGCGGCCTGAAAGATTTGTTTCAAGTGAAGGGCTTTGTATATATTCAAAAAGTTCTTCTTTTTCGTTACTTAAAGCAAATAAAAAATTATCTACAACAAAATTTGACTTTGTATGCATATCAAAAACAGAACCCCAGAAATATAATTCACCATGTACAGAACCTTGAAATAAAGGGGAAAAAGAAGATAAATCATCAATGTTCACAATAGCTTCAGCTTCTTCATACAAAAAAGTATCTATGTTAAGAGCAAAATAAGGAATGTAAATATGTGCTCTTTCATCTATAAGTTCGGTATGTTCAAAAATAACAGATTCGCCGTCAAAAATAAAATGTGTGCCCAGACTGGAGGAAAGATTGTTTTGAAGCCATGTGATATTATAAAATTCAACTCCTGCTTGTAAGTCAACTTCTAAAGGAAAATCTTTTGTGAGAGGAAACTGAACAGCAGTAACAGTGGCTTCTATATCTAAATCAGCTTCATTAATTAAAGGAAAGGTTTTACCCCAAATTTCATCATTTGCATTTAAATCAGCAATAATTTTTCCGGGAAAATAGTCTATAGTGCCTTGCACATAAGTGTTTTTTTCATCAATTTCTACAATAAAATTAGCCTCTTGCCTTTTGAGGTGAGCAGATAATTTTATATCTGCATTCAAGTCCATATCAAAACTTTCTAAAGACATTACTTCAGCGCCAACAAAAGCATTTGTAATTTCAATATTTTTTACAATGATTTCACCAAGTGGCAAAGGTAAAACACTTTTGGGAATAATAAAAGCTTGTGAATTTTTTTCTTCTTTAGATTTTGAAAAAGTTGGTATTCGATAAAAGCTTACTTTGTCAGCAGTAATGCTTTGAATTTCTGCTTTGCTAAATAAAGAAATAATTTGCAGGGGTGAAAAATCTAAATAAAATGAACCTATTTCAAGCCATGGGCCAGAACTGTCATTTAGTGAAAAGTCTTTCAAAGAAAGGCCATCAACAAAAGAAAGCTCACCAACGGTAATGACTAAGCCGCCCATGTCTTCACTTGATAAAGAGGCCAAAGTTTTTTGGCTGATATCTGTAAGAAATTTTGTGCCTTGAGAGGTTGAAAGAAAAAGAGAAAAAGAAATTATGAAAACAACAAGAGATAAAGTTAAAATTTCAACAAAAACAAAGATATAGGATAATATGTTTGCCAATGCTTTTTTTATAGAAAAAGGCAAAAAGAAAAGAGTTTTTTTGAAGGCTAATGTATGTAAATAAATGAAATTTTTTAATATATTCATATTTATCTCATGCTTTTAAAAGCTTTGTCCTATGCTTACATATAGTTGAAACTTGCTAAGTTCAAAGCCTGAACCATCTTCAAAAGGAAATGCTAAATCAACTCTTAAAGGGCCTACCGGTGTAAAATATCGAAGTCCTAAGCCTGCACCAAATTTTAAGTCAAGAGGGTAGGAGGGATAGGCCTCACTATAAACATTTCCAAAATCAAAAAAAGGAACAATAGCAATAGTTTCTGTAACTTTATATCGCAATTCAACAGAGGCTTCAACCAAAGAAGAACCTCCTATAGGATCGCCGTGTATATCTTCCGGACCAAGAGATTGATAGGCGTAGCCGCGAACCGAATCACCGCCACCGGCATAAAAGCGTAAAGAGGCAGGTATGGAATCGGCATCTTGTGGATAGAGTGAAGCAATTTTCCCTCTTGCAGCAAGTATGAGCTTTTTATTTTTAAGCAATTCAAAATAAGTTGTTACTTCAAGTTCAGCTTTGAAAAGCGAAAAATTATCTCTATATTTACCTGCATAAGGCCCTGCTTTTAATGTGATGCTATATCCATTTGCTGGATCAAAAATACTATTAGTATTTCTGTAGTTTACATGAAAGGGAAGTCCAAAATAATAATAATCTTGATAACCTGATAAACTCTCAGTTTCTTCACGCCCAACTTCTGCAAGTGCAAAATAGGAAAGCCATATATTTTGAAATCTTCTAATAGTAATACTATGTTCAAAACCGGCTTCTAAGCGAGCAGAAGTTGTGTCATAGGCATCTGTTTTTTCGCTTTTAAAAGTAAAAATAGAATTGAAATTGTGATCTTGTGAAAGAAGATCGGGTTTTTTAAAATCAAGGCGAACTTCTTGTAAATCTTGCCAAACTTCTGCATTGAGAGTAAGTTTTTCTGCTGATCCCAAAATATTTCTGTGTTCCCAAAAAAGTTCACCGCCAAAGCCCCTCACGGAATCGTAGTTAAAGCCTCCTCCCCAAGATCGTGGAGGACTGTCTGTGAGTTGAATTTCAATTGTAATATCTTCATTTTCTGAGTTTTCAGGCTCTTCGTGCACTCTTGCAAAAGAAAAAACACCGATTCCCAAAAGTTTTTCTTCTAAATCAGAGAGTTTTCTTTGATTGAAAGGTTCACCTTTTTGCCATTGTTTTAATTTTTCAATATAGGTTTTTTTGAGCTTATCACTTCCCGATATTTCAATATCTCCAAAAACTTTATAAGGGCCTGGATCAAATTCAATTTCAGCTTCAAAAGAATGGTTTTCTTCTATAGCATAAAATTTTGTATTTGCAACTTTAGCAAAAGGATAGCCTCTATTTTGAAAATAGGGAAGAATGGAATCAATAGCATCTAAAATAGATTGGGCTGCAGCAATTTCGTCTTTTTCTAAACCAAATTCAAAAAGAGAAGTGCGAAGATTTTCTTGATTGATTCTATTATTTTCAGGAAGGTTTTCAATAAAACCTTCAGGGTAATGTATATCTGCTTTTATTATTTTATATGGATTTTGCGACAAAATATTAAATTCAACTTGAATTGGAAAAGTATTTTTATTGATTTTTGTTTCAACAATGGCTGAATAATAGCCTAAAGAATGAAGAACTTTAATTGCTTCATTTTTATCTTGTAAAACCCTTTTTTCAAGAACAAGCTCATCAGTAGGTATATCTTCTTGCATAGAAAGAAGAACGCTTCTTTCCCTTAAAATATCAACAGCTTCTTGTAGGTCATCAGAAGTAAAAATAACAATATAAGGTAAAAGCTCAAAAGAAAATAGAGGCTTGAAATCACTTTCTTCCAAGCTTTCTGGGATTTGTGGCAAAGCAAAATCATCAAGTGAAATTCTTTGCCTTTCTCTTTGTCTATCTTCTCTTTCTAAAAGAACGGGGCGACCTTGATTACTAACTATTTCTTCTGTTGCAAAAAAGGTTGAGCAGGCTTGTAAAAAAGAAGAAAGCAGAAAAATAAAAAAAAGCAAAAAGAAAAAGCGAATTTTATGAAAAAAATGAAATTTTTTCATAGGATAGAACTTTTTTTTTGCTTTTATATACATAAAAATTTCTGGGGTTAAACATTAAATAAGAAGTGCATCACATCGCCGTCTTCAACAATATATTCTTTTCCTTCTGTGCGCAAAGTTCCTGTTGAACGGCAAGCACTTTCAGAACCATGCTTTATATAATCCTCATAAGAAATCACTTCGGCACGAATAAAGCCGCGTTCAAAATCAGAGTGAATAATTCCTGCACATTGAGGGGCTTTAAAGCCTTTTTCAAAAGTCCAGGCACGCACTTCTTTTTCACCGGCAGTAAAATAAGAGGCAAGACCAAGAGTTTTATAACCGGTGTGAATTACAGCTAAAAGCCCACTTTCTTCAACACCGTATGATTGAAGCATTTCAAGTTGATCTGCTTCATCAAGCCCTTGAAGTTCTTCTTCAACTCTTGCACAAATCTTTACAATTTCAGAATTTCTTTCTTTTGCAAGTTTTTCCAAAGCTTTATAATATTCATTATCGCATGAAAGCCCATCTTCGTCAACATTTGCACAATAAATAAAAGGTTTTGAAGTTAATAAAGACATTTCATGCCATTCTTGCATAAAATAATCATTATCAGGTAAATCATAGAGGCGAGCCAACTTTCCTTCATTCAAGAAATCAAGTAATTTTTTACATTCTTCAGCGGCTTTTTGAGCTTCTTTATCGGTGCGAAGTCGTATAAGTTTTTCTTGCCTTTTTGTTACAGTTTGAATATCCGCCAAAATAAGCTCTGTTTCAATGGTTTCTACATCACGAACAGGATCAACTTTGCCATCAACGTGAACAATGTTTTCATCATCAAAGCAACGCACAACTTCTAATATTGTTGAAGTTTCACGAATGTTTGCAAGAAATTGATTGCCTAAGCCTTCGCCCTTGCTGGCGCCTTTTACTAAACCCGCAATGTCAATAAAATCAACGGTTGCATTGATAGTTTTTTGAGGATTGACAAGGCTTACAAGTTTTTCCAAGCGTTTATCAGGCACAGTAACTGTGGCTTTATTTGGTTCGATAGTGCAAAAGGGATAGTTTGCAGCTTGAGCGTTTTGTGCTTTTGTCAATGCATTAAAAAGTGTTGACTTTCCAACATTTGGAAGTCCTACAATACCTATACTAAGTGCCATGTATTCACCTCAAAAAATTTTTGCTATTTTACTTTTAAATGTAAAAAGGTCAAGCAATAAAAAAAGGGGTTAAAATTTAATTTAAATAATCTTATTTTTTCTTTTTCTTGCTAGTAATATCTTTTATAACTTCAAGTTTTTCTTTAAGTTTTGCATTTTCTTTTTTTATTTTCTTTATTTCGTCTTTAAGATCTTCAATCTTGTCTAAATCTTTTTGCAGACTTGTTGGATTATTATTTTCAGACTTTTTAATGATTTGAGTGCCATCAATTTTATATCCAAGCAAATCTAAATATTTTATAATATTTACAAAGGCTGTAGTTGAGGGTATGCGGTTACCATTTATCCACTCTGAAATAAGTGAACGATTTTTCACATCAAGAATTTTTGCAATTTCCTCAAGGGTTTTTTTGTTTTCTCGCATTTCATTGATAGAAGAAAGAATAATTTGCCATGATTTATGTGCAAGTTGTTGATAAATATCAATTTGAGAATTAATATCCTTTTTTGAAATATCTTCAATGTGTTTTGCCATAATGTTAATTCCTTATTGTAGGTGCAAGAAAATATAATCCACTTGAAAATATATGTTATTTCATCAATTTTTTCAAGTGAGATATTTGTATGGTATAAAGTTAGAAAATCAGCTAATAAATTAGTATGTTATAAAAAAATCATAAAAAAATTATTTGAAAGCTTGACAAAAAATGTATATTTGCTTATTTGTACAAAAAGACAAATAGATAATATTTGCATAATTTATAAAGCTTGAAATGGAGGAAGGCATGAACTTGCATATAGATGAACTTAGTGAACATGCAAAAATTTTTAAAGCCCTAGGGCACCCTAGCCGTCTTATTATGGTGAATGCCCTGCAAAGTGGTGAAAAATGTGTTTGTGAATTACAAGAACTTATAGGGGATGATATCTCTACTATTTCCAGACATTTAGGCACACTGAAAGAAGCAGGTATTATAAGTGCGCAAAAAAGAGGAACCTTTATGTTTTATTCGTTAAAACTTGAGTGTTTACCAACTTTTCTTTCTTGCCTTTCAAGTGCTTATACTCCAAAAGAAATTCCTCTTGCCAAGATTCAAACAAATGAAACAAAAATTCAAAAAATTTAAAAGGATAAAATATGTCAAATCAACCGTTTAAATTAGAATCATTTGATGATGTAAAAAACAATCATGATCAAGTTCCCTGTTGCGATAAACCAAAGCCAAAGGAACGCCCCTATATTTCTGACAGTGAAGTGAATAAAGTTAAATATTTCGGCACAGCAGCAGTTTTATTTGCCTTGTGGTATGTGGTATATTCTTATATTGCTCCTGCTGCAGCTTGGATTACTTTTGATTTGATTGGCTTAGGCACAACAAGTAAAGAAGGTTTAGCTTTAGAGTTTTTCCTCTATGACACAGTAAAAATTTTAATGCTTCTTGTTTTGATGGTTTACCTTATTGCTTGGCTTAGAGCAAGTATTGATACAGATAGAATTAGAGATTTCTTAGCAGGCAAGGCAAGGGCTTTTGGCTATGTTGCAGCCGGTTTTTTTGGTGCAGCAACTCCTTTTTGTTCTTGTTCATCAGTACCTTTATTTATAGCTTTCACAAATGCCAGAATTCCTATAGGTATAACCATGTCTTTTCTTATTACTTCACCACTTATTAATGAAGTTGCCGTGGTTTTATTATGGGGTTTACTTGGCTGGAAATTTACCTTGGTTTATATAGCTGTAGGTATTATTGCAGGTATTATTGGTGGTTTCGTGATGGATACAATTAAAGCTGAACGTTGGCTTGAAGACTTTTTGCAAAAATCAATGAAGATGAAACCATTACAGACATTGTCAATGGCAAAACCAAAAATCACACTTATGCAACGCCATTATTTTGCTTATGATGAAACCACTTCAATCGCAAAAAAAGTTTGGAAATGGGTTATTGTTGGCGTTGGTATTGGTGCATTCTTACATGGATTTGTTCCGCAAGAATGGTTTGAAGCACACCTTGGGCAGGGGCAATGGTGGTCAGTTCCTTTAGCGGTTGCAGCAGGTATTCCACTTTATACAAATGTAACGGGTATTATTCCTATTATGGAAAGCTTGCTTCTAAAAGGGCTTCCAGCAGGAACAACTTTAGCTTTTTGCATGTCAGCAGTAGGAGCATCCTTGCCTGAAGTTCTTATGCTCAAACAAGTGATGAAATGGAAACTTCTTGTTGTTTTTGTGATTACTTTATTGATTGTTTTTACTGTAGTAGGATGGATTTTCAATAACTTGCAAGGAGTTTTAATATAATAATTTTCAAACTATATAACAAATAATAAAAAGAGCATTTCCCGTTTTTTGAGAAATGCTCTTTTATTTATAAATTAAATAGAATTAAAAATACGTCATTGAGGTTTTTTTCAATTCTTTTATGCTTTCTAGTATTGCATAAGTTTCTAAATCAGTTTCACTGATAAGTTTTTCAATAGTTTTTTGAATATCGCCTTCTTCCATACCGTGCATCATAGTGAAAAGAGTGTAGGGCCATTCTTCTTTATTAGGGGTTGGCCTATGATAGCAATGTGAAATATTAGGATATGTTGCTGCGTGTTCGCCTGCTTTATCTATAAGAGCATCATCAATTTCCCATGCAATCATAGCGTTAAATTTATAGCCAACTTTTTGGTGTTTAATACTTGCCCCAAAACGGCGTATAACCCCTTGATCTTTAAGCAATTGTAAAAGATTGATAACTTCATCTTCGCTGCAACCCACTTCTTTTGCAATATCGGCATAAGGTGTGAGGGTGTCAGGCAAGTTTGATTGAACTATATGCAGGATTTTTTCTTCTGTAGGTGTAAAATTCATATTTTCCTCAATTGTTTTTTATCCGGTTGATTGCACTTTTCTTACAAGAAGCGAATCACCGGCATAGAGTGTTAAGTCAGGGGTGAGCAAAGTATTATTACGCACAACCAAGGCTGTGCAAAGTTTGATATTTAAAAACTCCAAAAGCCTTCTGACTGTTTTTGCATTTTTTCTTGGAATTTCAATAATTTTTTCCTCAGGTTGCAATAATACAGTAATAGGTAAAGCTTTTTGATATGGGCTTTCTGAATTTTCTAGTTCATTATTTTTTCTGTCCATCAGTGTTCCTTTATTTATTTGCATTTGGCTGAATTCCGGGGCCTTGTTGTATATAACCGCGGTTAACAAGCCTTTTTGTATACCATGATTTATCGCTGATTAGAAGCGACATTTTATTCTTATGTGATGAAATTTCAATCTTATCTTTGTATTCTAGATTAAAATTATCTTGCCCATCAAGGGTAAGGATTGTGGGTGTGTTTTTTTCTTCTACAGTAATATTGATTTTAGAAGAGGAAGAAACAACACAAGGCGGAAAAGCCCCTGCAAAAGGCGAAATAGGTGTGATTATGTGTGCATTTAACCCTGGAAGAGCAAGGGGGCCGTTTGCTGCAATTGCATATGCAGTTGCACCGATAGCAGTTGAGATAATAAGCCCATCACAGCGTAATGTGCTTAAATGATCTTCATCAATATATAATGCTAAAGAAACAGCACGCACAAAAACTGATCGAGCAACAACAGCGTCATTTAAAGCCGTGCTTGAGAATATGATTTCATTGTTTCTTTCCACTGTGCAATAAATAAGAGAGTGTTTGTCAATAAAAAGCTTGCTGTCTTCACTTGTGGAAATAGAATGGTATTTTTCCTGCAAGTAAGCATAAAGCCTGTTGCACCAATATTTCCAATCTTTTGGGTTTGCTTCGGTTAGAAAGCCAACGGTTCCATAATTTATTCCAAAAAAAGGAATATGTTCGCTATCAACAGATCGCACTGCAGAAAGCATGGTTCCGTCACCACCAAGCACAAGCACAAGCTGACAAGATTGTGAAAGTTGTTGTATTATTGCTTTTTCTTCATGAACGGAAACAATATGCACACCCACGTCAAAAGAAGCGAAATATTCTTTAATAATTTCAGCTTGTTTAAAGGCTTCTTGGTGTTTGTTTTTTACCATGCAAAGGATGGATAATTGTGTTATGTTCATGAGTGATGGCATAGCACAGAAAGTAATAAATTGCAATTTTAAATCTTTGAGCTAAATTATATAATCTCAAAAATAATTTCTTCACCTTCATGCCATTTAATGCTAGCATTATTAATATGATGCTTGGCATAAAAATCTTTATTGTTTTTGAGTGAAAGAAAGCCTTTTGCTAAAAGAGGTATATGCCAAATAAAGGTAGAATTTTCTGAAATTGCCTCTTGTATAGTTGCAGAAAAAATTTTTTCAATAGCTAACATAAGGGCTTTTTCTTGCACAAGTTGCCCTAAAGATTGATGATAAATGCCTGCCAATAGATTATTATAGAAATTTTCTTCATAAGCCACGCCTATTCTGATGACAGGAATTTTTGCTTGCCAAGAAATGAATAATGCTTGTGCCAAAAGCTCTGTTGTTTTTTCAAAACTCCAAACCTTGTGTTTGCCATCTTTCCAGAGCGTTGCAAGCTTTGTTCCCTCAACAACAAGACAAGGATAAAATCTTAGAAAATCAGCGTAGTTAAGAGAAATTTCAATATCTTTTAAAAATTCATCTTCTTCTTGTCCATAAAGGTTTGGCATAAGCTGCACACCAAGATTAAAACCATATTCTTTTACTTTTTTGCAGGCTTCAAGAGCTATTTCTTTAGTGTAGTTTCTGTTTGAGGCTTTCAAAGCATGGCTTGAAAAGCTTTGTATGCCAAGTTCAATAGTGTCAATCCCTTTTTCTTTCATGATTTTTAGTTTATTATCTGAAAGTGCATCAGGGCGGGTTGAGCAGCGTGCCTTTGAGATTAATCCTTTCGATTTGTTTTCATAAACAAAATCAAGGCAATGATTGAAATCTTCACTGGGTAGTGCAGAAAAAGTTCCGCCAAAAAAAGCAATTTCTGGCTTGTCGCATTTTTTTATATCTTCTAAAGTATTGTTCAATAAAGAAGAAAGCTTTTGTGAATAGTCAATCCTCTGAATTGTAATATCATGGCTAGAGCCGGTTTGAAGTTCTTGATTGCAAAAAATACAAATTTGAGGGCAGCCAAAAAAAGGAATAAATATAGGGATAATAGTATTTTTTTCTTTTTTAGCTGGAACTATGAAGGAATTTTGTATTGTCATAATTTTAAAATAGAGAATTGTCTTTTTAGTAATTTAGAAAAATATTTAATTCTGTTTATAATCTTATTGACTTAATAGAAAAAATAAGGCAATGTTAACTTTAGAATTTAGAATTTTATTTACCTTATGTGTAACGTGAAGATTTAAAATTGTCCAGTACAAAAAAAGGTTGAAAAATGGCTGATTGTATATTTTGTAAAATAATTCAAGGTGATATACCTTCATCAAAATTGTATGAAACTGATAAAGTCTATGCTTTTTTAGATATTGCACCTATGAATGAAGGCCATGCCCTTATTATTCCAAAATATCATGCTGAAACAATTCTTGATCTTCCTCTTGAATATGCTGAAGATGCTTTGCATGCACAAAAAATTATTGCAAAAGCCCTGATGGAGGCCTTAGGTGCAAATGGCTTTAATTGTATTCAAAATAACTTTCCTGCTTCAGGGCAAGTTGTAGGGCATGTGCATTGGCATATAATCCCGCGTTATGATGTTGGTGAATTTCCAATGTGGAAACAAAAAAAATATAAAGATTTAGAAGCGATGAATGGTGTGCTTGAAAAAATTAAAGCACATTTATCATAAAAAGAGTTTTAAAAACCCAGAAGAGAGGAGTATTTATGAATAAGGCACTTACAAAAGCTGACATTGTTGAAGCCGTATATGAGAAAACTGAGAGAAATCGTGCTGAAGTAAAGCAAATTATTGAAAATTTACTCGTACTTATGAAGCAATCAATCAAAAAAGATCACTCTTTGCTCATTAGTGGTTTCGGCAAATTTGAAGCCTATGAAAAAAATGCAAGAAGAGGGCGTAATCCTCAAACCGATGAAACAATTACATTGCCTCCTCGTAAAGTTATTGTATTTAGGCTATCACGCAAGTTTCGTATGGAGCTGAACGGCGAAGCATAAAAACTTTTTTCACTCCTATAAAATTAACCTAACAAAAAAATGGTAGATTGTTTACCATAATCTTTTGTTGCGTGAATTGGTGCATAGTATGCTGCAGGTAAAATATATTCATTAATGAGTGTATTTCTCCAAACACTATATATTTCAATATTATTTGATATTTTTGAATTGACATTTAATAATAATACCTTATTTTTTATGTATATTTTTCATTAAGAGATTAATATTGAAACTTTATAAAAAGGAGAGTTTATGACATTAAAAGATTTTGCTACATATAATATAGATTGGAAATTATCACCGGAAATAGCTGTAACCCTCTACTTAGAATGGGGAAATAATGACTGGCATGCCGAGCATCCTCCTGTTCGTTCAAAAGACGATGTTTCAATTTATTTTGTAATTGATCATTGGCAAGAAAAACCTACTTTAAGGCTTGTGCAAAGAAATTCAGAAGAAGCAATTGACCTTCTTTCAATGCCTTTGCCAAAACATCTAGAAGAAGAGTTTTTTAATGATTTTGGTTCTTTGAAAGGTGTTTCCATGCCGCCTGACTATATTATTGAATGGATTAAATCTGAAATGTATGGAAAGGACTAGTTTTGATTAGCTATAAAGCATGGCTAAATAATGCAAAATTAAAATGCAAAGAAAAAGGAGTAGAGATTTCTGCTCCTCTTTTCTTGTTAGAACATCTTCTTCAAAAAGATAGAGTTTATATAATAAGCCATGAAAATGAAATGCTTTCTCAAATAGAAAAAGATTCTTTAGATTCACTTTTGGATAGATTTCTAAAGCATGAACCTTTAGCCTATATTACCCAGAAAAAAGAATTTTATGGAAGAGATTTTAGCGTTGACCAATCAGTGCTAATACCAAGACCTGAAACAGAACTTCTTGTCGATATTGCAAAAGATTTTTCAGCTTCTTTTACTGAAAAAAATTTTAAAGTTTTAGATATTGGCACTGGCAGCGGTTGTATTATTATCAGCCTTTTGTGTGAAATTTTTCCATATATGAAGTCAATCAATGCACAGGCTATTGATATTAGTAAAGAGGCACTTGAAACAGCAAAAAAAAATGCACTTTTTCATAATGTCTTGGATTGTATTGATTTTATAAATTCTTCTATTGAAGAGTTTTCAAATCAATCCACTAAAACTCAATACACTTTTGATTGCATTCTTTCAAACCCACCATATATACCTTTAGAAGAATATTTTGACCTTGAACAAAATGTGAAAGAGTATGAACCAAAACTTGCACTCACTTCAGGTGTGAATGGTTTTGAAATAATAGAACAAGTTCTTGAATTTTCTGGAAAATATTTAAATTCCGGTGGGCTTCTTTTAATAGAGCATGGATATAACCAAAATGAAGAAATACAAATGCTTGCTCAAAAGCAAAAAATTTGGTCTTCTCAAGAAACTATTCATGATTTAGCCAAAATTCCACGAGTTTTTAAAGCAATTAGAAAATAAAGCCTTATTTAACATATGGAAATAAGTATGAAACTTTAAAACAACAATATCTATTTTTTTGTTGTTTTAAAACAACTTAATATTGTTGTTTTTTTTTATGAATTTATATTGCCCCACTTTTTTAATGCCTGAAAGTCTTTTTGTGAAGAGTAATTTATTAAAAATATGTTTTTTTCTTTTTAGAATCCTTAATTGGAACGCTATTTGCATTGATAAAAAATGAATTTATTAAATGAATTCTATTTTTATTTTTATATATTCTTTTTGAGGTAAAAATGTATCAAAGCACATTAGCTAAATCTGTTTCTATAAAAGGCATAGGGCTTCATTCCGGTGAAGAAGTCTCCTTAAAACTTTCTCCTGCTCAAGCTGATACTGGCATTGTTTTTTATTTACATAATGGAAAAAGTGTTGTTTTATTATCACCCACCCCTGAATCTGTAGTTACTACTGAATTGGCAACTACTTTACAAGTAGACAACACTTCTTTGTCAACAGTTGAACACTTACTTGCAGCGATTAATGCAATGCAAATTGATAATATTGAAATATCTGTTCAAGGAAAAGAAATTCCAATTTTAGATGGTTCAGCAATGCAATTTGTTGAAGCTTTTAAAAATGCAGGGCGTAAATATTATTCAAAAGAACGACTAGTTGCAAAAATAACAAGACCATTCTCTTTGGTTGATGGCAATAAAAGTATTATTGCAAGACCTTTTGATGGATTATATATCGACTATACCATTGACTTTGCTCATCACAGTATCGGTAAGCAAAGGCTTTGCATAGAAATAACCCCTGAATCATTTCAAGAAATTGCCTTTGCAAGAACTTTTGGTTTTATGAAAGAAATTGAATATCTTCATTCAAAAAACCTTGCTCTTGGTGGATCATTGGCTAATGCTATTGTTTTAGATGAAGAGGGTGTTGTTAACCCAAACGGCCTTAGAAGTGAAGATGAATTTGTAAGGCATAAAGTGT
>CAYJHJ010000052.1:13896-14167 GCA_964370095.1 uncultured Desulfovibrionaceae bacterium
TTCCTTTGCAGGGTGCTTTTGAAGTAAAATGTTCAGGGCATGGTCATAATAATATGTTTTTACGTGCATTACTTGCTTCTAAAGCTTTTGAACTTCAAAGGCTTCAAAGTAAGGCGGCTTCAATTTATGATGTGTATGATAAGTCTTTTCAAATTCCGGCATATCATCTTTTATAAAAATTATAACTTCTTATAAATATTATTAAAAAAATGCAACTTTTTGCTTGACCAGTTTTGAATAATACACTATATATCTTTCTGAACGCGCCCGT